>DFJP01000114.1 GCA_002373085.1 Caryophanales bacterium UBA3668
AGCTTGGTGCGAATCCACCTTCATCGCCGACACCGGTTTCATAACCATGTTCTTTAACAACCTTTTGAAGGGTGTGGAAGATTTCAGTACCTGCTCTAAGAGCTTCTCTGAAGGTTGTAAATCCTGCTGGGATGATGAAGAATTCTTGGAAGTCAACGCTACTTTGTGCGTGTGCGCCACCGTTAATAACGTTCATACATGGTGTTGGGATAACTTTTCCGTTTGTTCCACCGATGTAACGGTATAAAGGCATCTTTAAGCTTTCAGCGGCAGCTCTAGCAACTGCTAAGGAAACACCGAGAACAGCATTAGCGCCTAAGTTTTTCTTGAATGGTGTACCATCAAGTTTGAGCATTGTAGTATCAACAAGAACTTGATCTGTGGCTTCTAAGCCAATGACAGCTGGAGCAATCTTGGTGTTAACGTTTTCAACAGCCTTTAAGACTCCTTTACCACCAAATCTCTTTTTGTCACCGTCTCTTAATTCAAGAGCTTCGTTTTCACCTGTGGAAGCACCTGAAGGAACGATTGCGCGGGCTCTAGTTCCATCTTCAAGCCAGACTTCTACTTCAACGGTTGGATTTCCTCTACTATCAAGGACTTCGCGACCATGAACTTTACAAATTTTAGCCATTAGTAATAATCTCCTTTTTAATGTCCGTGTTTATTATATACAAGTATTAAGAAAAAAAGAAAAATTTCTTACTTTTTCTTATACTTTTTGAGAATTTTTGATGATTTTATGTATTTTTTGGTCCTTAAATGTTACTTAAGACCATTTCTTTAGCGTATTCTAGTTGTTTTTCACTAACTTTGCCATCAGATATCATTAAAGCAATTTCATAGATTTTTTCATCTAATGAGAGCTCTTTGATAGATGTAAATGTACGGTTGCCTTTTACTTCTTTACTAATCTTAATGTGGGAGTTAGAAAGTGAGGCAACTTGTGGTAAATGAGTAATAGTGATGACTTGCGTATTTAAAGAGATTTCTTTAATTTTGAGCGCGACTTTTTGAGCGATTTCTCCACTTATACCAGTATCGATTTCATCAAAGATGACAGTGGAGATTTTTTGTGACTTAATGAATAAGACTTTAATGGCGAGCATGATTCTACTCATTTCTCCACCAGAAACAACTTTGGATAATGGTTTTAATCCTTCTCCGATATTAGTCTCAATATAGAAATCAATATCATCGATTCCATTTTCATTAAAGATAGATAGTGACAAATTGTTATCTTTCTTTTGAGTGTTAATGACAATTTTAAAGACTGATGATAACGATAAGTCTTTGAGATTATTCATCAATTCTTTTTCAATGTTATGAGAGACTTCTTGTCTCACTTTACTAAGATTAAGCGCATAGCCATAAGTCTCATCATATTGAGCGGATAATTCATCCCTTTTCTCTTTTAGAGAAATGTCTAAGTCTTCATTAGATTGAAGAAGCTTTTTTAAAGTTTCTTGATATTCGATTAATTCTTTTGTGTCTTTTCCGTATTTCTTTTTTAGCTGAGACAAAGAATTCTTTCTTTCAATAAGGTCATCTAAACGTTTTGGATCATAATCTAATCGATCAGTCTTTTTAATAAGATCTTCATAGATTGCTTCTAACTCATAGTAGTGGTCATTAATTTTTTCGTAGACTTCTACATATTCACTTTGATATTTAGAGAGTTTATTAATGTTTTCTTTAATTGAATAGATATCGCTTAGAGAATCCTTTTCGATAATCTCTTTGCTCTCTTGGAGGAGTTCATAAATCTTATCGAAGTTATTAAGGAGTTCAATCTCTTCGTCGATTTCTATTTCCTCTCCCTCTTTTAAATCAAAAGAAGTGAGTTCTTTTAAAGCGTATTCATAAGAATCTCTTTTCGCTTTGATATCGTTAATTTGATTCACTAAAGATTGGTATTCTTTTTCTTTTTCTTTGAGTTTCTCTAAAGAAGAAAGATAAATATCTTTATATTCGTTAATTAAATCGTATTTAAAACCATCAACAATGTCGAGGTAGTTCTCTTTATTGAGTAACTTAACCATATCAAATTGTTCATGGATATCAGCGAGATATTTAGCGATTATCTTAAGTTCGTTTAAAGAGATAACTTTTCCGTTAACACGAATGACATTTTTAGTGTTAGAGATAGTGCGGTTAACTTCAATTTTGTTATCGATGTGTTCAATATCTAGACTATCTAAATAAGCACTTAATCTTTTGTTATTAAAATAAAATAGGCCGGTAATGGTTGCTTTTTCTTCTCCGTTACGAATCATTTCAGAATTCGCTCTTTCTCCTAATAGGAGAGAAATGGAATCGATAATTAAACTTTTACCAGCGCCAGTTTCGCCAGTTAAAACTGTTAATCCATTTTTAAAGGAGATATTGACATCTTCAATAATTGCGAAGTTTTTAACTGATAAATTTATAAGCATAAAAATATATTATCCTAATTTAGATAAACTAAATAGGAAAATTAGAAATCTGAATCGATCATGTGAGCGACTTTATACGCTCCAATGTCGTTAATTAAAGAACTGACAAAGCCAACTAAAAGCATAATTGGAATGTTGACTAACATTGAAGCAAATGCTTTAGCAGGAGTGTCATATATTCCTAATATAAAATAATTAAATAATGTTAAAGCAGGAGTGATAGCCACATAATAAATCAAAGTAATGATAAGAGTGGCAAGTAAACGATATGGCATATTTCCTGTATATGTATCGTTTCTAACGTGGAATAAAGCAGTGAACCATCTTCCGATTTTAGTAAGTGGAACAAACATTCCAACACACATTGCAATAGTAAATCCGACTAAGAAGTTATAAAGCATATTAAGCCAGACAATACTATTAAAGTTAATAGTTAAAATACCTGATTCAAAGTTTGTTTGTCCGATAATAGATGCTGCTAAACATAAGAAGAAGCAGACTGGGATATTGCAGATAAGACAATATACAAATGTAGCTAATTTTATTCTCATAACTGCCTTATTCTATATATTTAAAAATCTATTTGCAATAGGAATATCGCTATTAAATAAATAATTCTTTATTATTTAGTACTTTTTTTGTAACATTTTAACGAAGTATGAAAAGTTTTGATTATTATTTCTTTGATTTTGATGGCACATTAGTGGATTCATATGACTCATTAGAATATGTTTTTGAAGAAGCATATTCTTTAGTGGGCATCACTGTCCCTAAAGGTTTCACTCTTCGACTTATGAGAGTCCCTCTATCCGTGGGATATAAAGAGCTTCACGCTCCTGAAACTGAAGAGGCATATAAGATTTTTGGAGAAGCGATTATTCGACTCCTTGATGATCCTCACGCTTTAAAGCTCACTAAGGTTTATAATGACACAATTGAAGTGCTTAATACTCTTAAAAAATCAGGCAAAAAATTAGGAATTGTTACTAGTAACAACCAAAAGCATGTTAGAGAAGTGTTGCATTACTTAGGTATCGATGAAAATATCTTTGAATTAATTGTCGGAAATAAAGAAGTTAAAAAACATAAACCAAATCCAGATCCAATTTATAAAGGAATGGAAATGCTTGGCCTTTCTGATAAGAGCAAGATTTGCTATGTCGGAGATGGGTTAGACGATATGAGATGTGCGGTTAATGCGGGAGTTACTCCAATATTAATTGACCGTCGAAATGAATACACAAATGAATGTGAAAACCTTATTAAAGGTTTAAAAGAACTCTTATAGATGGATAAAGATGAATTATTTGACCTCCACGAATTAGCGAGTTCAGGTCAACTTGATGCGATAAGTGAACTTGTAAATAACTACTTACAAGCTCAAGACTATAAAAAAGCATTCTTAACCGCTCAAAGGTTTGAATTTTTCAAAAGCGCTCAAGGATATAAAACGCTTGGATATTTCTATCAAAAAGGAATCGGAACAGAAGTAGATTTAAACAAGGCAAAAGATTATTACGAAAAGAGTTTTGAATTAGGTGATATTACTTCTGGATACAATCTCGCTTTAATGGAAGTGAGAGATAAGAATTATCAAAAAGCAATTAAATACCTCACTAGTGGAGTAGAGGCAAATCACTTAAACTCTATTAGATTATTAGCCAATCTCTATCTTAATGGAGATGGGTTATATCAAGATAAGGGAATCGCTATTTCTCTACTTGAAAAAGGGATGTCTTTAGGAGATAACAAGGTTCTTATTCAATTAGCGAAAATCTATTATCTTGATAAAAATTATCAAGCAGCGAAAGAGTTATTTGAAAAAGGAAGTCAATTAGGTGACTTAGATTGCATCTATCATCTTGGACTATTTTACGCAAAAGGGTTAGGAGTTAGACAAGACTTCTCTCAAGCAGTGAAATATTACCAAATGGGTGCAAAGGAATTAGAGCCACGTTGTTTATACAACTTGTCTCTATATTATCGAAATGGTGTTGTCGTTGAACAAAACATTGAACTAGCTAATAAGCTAGAAAATCAAGCCATAGAGAGAGGATTTAAAAAATAATTTATTAATTATTGATGGTATGTAATAATTTATAAAAGGTGAATACAGCATGGCAAATACGAATTTAAGAAAAGTAAAAGAAGTTAACGGATGGAAGATTAATCATCCACATAGTGGCGCAAATGTGTTTAATGTGTTTTTAACATTAATTCTTGCAGCAGTGCCTGTCGCTTTTGTATTCCTTCCTTTAGTCATCTTATTTGATATTTCTGATCCAAGTATCCACCCAAGCGTTTCCTTTAATGGAATTGGAATGGTGTCCTTTGTTGTTCACTATGTGATTTATCTTATTAATGGAACTGAAATCCCTGCTGAATACGCAATATTTGGTGCTCTAGCAGATCCTGCTTTTGCTGGTCAAATGTTTGCTCCAGCAATGCCATATTTATTCCTTGCCGCTGGTGGAATTTTAGCCATTATGACTATTCTTTCAGCTATTTTAGTCATCATTTTCTTAGTCTACCTTATCAAAGGATATTTAAAACATTCTGGAGTTATCAAAGGATTTGCAGTTGCAGAATTCATTTTCTCACTACTTTTATCCATTATCTTCCTAGTTGAATACATGGGATTTGCTGGTTCAGAAGCTTCTACTGGTGGAACACATACATTATTTGTCTGGTGGCCACTTGCGGTTTCTGGCGGATATTTAGTGTTATTGATTATCATTTCCGTCGTTTATGCGGTTAACTTCCAAGATTCAATTCCTGAAACTGAACTTGAATATCATGATGAAGCACCAAGTGTGGAACATGTCTCTAAAGTTCACGAAGTTACTAAAGTAAAATACGAACAAAGTTCAGAACTTCCACCAAATCTTACTTCTATCGGTGGACATGCATTTGCTGAAAATCAAAACTTAATCGTCGCTAATATTCCTCTTGAAGTTTCTAAGATTGGCAATAGTGCATTTGCTAATTGCTTAAACCTCAAGGTTGTCTCTATTCCAGAAACAGTAACTGAAATCGGTTTTAACTGCTTCTTCAACTGTGTTGCTCTTGAAAGAATTAACTATTCTGGCACCAAAGAAAATTGGAAAAAGATTAAACGTGGTAGCAATTGGCTTGCTAAAGCTGGTATCACAGAAGTCACTTGTGTTGATGGAGTTATCATTGTTAATCCATATCATTAATGAATTATATTGAAGACCATGACCGATATATTATCGGTAAGAATAAACAAAAAGAAGAAATTGATAATTTTCTTGTTCACGATGTGATTAAGAAAATTATTTTTGAAATTGACCGAATTTGTCGTAAGCATAATATCCCTTATGCGCTTAGCTTTGGTAGTGCGTTAGGACTTAATAATTATGGCGCTTTCATCCCATGGGATGATGATGGGGATATCGCTATTGATTATTTTGATTATGAAAGATTCGTTAACGCCCTTAATGATGATTTAGGGGACGATTTCACATTTGACTGCGAATTAGTCAATCCAAGATATAACCCACTTATACCTGCTTTAAAAGTGAGATACAAACATTCACTCATTAAGGAGAAAAATCACCTTACTTTACCAGATCATTGCGATAACCAAGGTTTATTCGTAGATGTCTGTTTGTTTATGGGTGTTCCTAGCGAAAGAAAAGAACATGTTAAGTTACTTAAAATAGCTAAAAGAATTATGCCAATTTACGTTATTGCGGACGCTTTCTTACACATCAATCCTAAAGGAATGAGAAGAAAATTAAGAGAATATGAAAAAGAAGTAGCCACTAAATATAAAGATAGCGACTATGTCTCTCAAACAGTGATTATTCCATTCCAGGAATATCCAAAAAAATACGTCCACTCTTTAGCGTTCCCTAAAGAAGTTATTTATCCGTTTAAAGAATATGAATTCTTTGACAAAAAAATCTATTCATTTAATAACATCGAAGAATTCTGCCGACTTAGATATGGAGAACAATCGCTAAAAAAGATGGGAGAAGATGGCAAATATTTTGACCCACTTTCTAAAAAAGATAAGAAAAGCGGGCATGTATTACGCATCGATATTTACAAAAAGTAAAATACTTATTGAAATAAATGTTATATTCAAATAATATAATTATGCGTTTAGCGATAAACGTATCTTACTATAACTAAGTAAGAGTGGCTCGTGCCACTCTTTGTTTTTTGAGGAGATATCTATGGATTTAAACAAAATCAAAAATCTATTAGAAAAAAAGATTGAAGAATTAGGATTTGAACCTATCTCTATTAATAGAAAAGTAGAGAAAGGTGATGTATTCCTCTCTATCGTCATTGATCGAGTTGCTCCAATTGATATGGACACAATCGTTAAAGTATCTGGAGACTTATCTAGCTATTTAGATGAAATTGATGATAGTGAAGAAAAATATTTCCTCGATGTTTCTTCTTTAGGGGCAGAAAAACCTCTTAAAGTAGAAAACTTAAAAGACTACGTTGGAAGATTTATCCATGTCCATGTGAATAATGCGATTAATGGATTAAACATCTTCGAAGGTGACTTAGTGGAAGTTAATGAAGATTCTATTACTCTTACTTACAGAGAAAAAACAAGAGTAAAAACAGTGGTTATATTACTGAGTAATATATATAAAATTCGTTTAGCAATTAAATTTTAAGGAGTGAAAAAATATTTATGGCTATTAACGTAAGCGAAATTAATGCTGCTCTTGAACAAATTGAGATTAATAAGGGCATCTCAAGAGATAGAGTTATCGATGCATTAAAAGAATCAATGGCGAAAGCCTACCGCAAATCATTAGGCGGAGATGACGCACTTGTCGAAGTTAACTTTGACTTAGATTCAGGCGTTATTGAAATGTACCAAGTGAAGAATGTCGTTGAAGAAGTTCAAGATGACTTACTTGAAATCTCAGTGGAAGACGCAGAGGAAGAAGATAAATCCAAAAAATACAAAGTTGGAGATCAATTCAAAATCTACGCTAACCTTGATGAATTACGTAAGGCAATTGTTTTAACTGTTAAAAACTTAATGAAACAAAAATTTGCCGAAGCAGAAAAAGAAGTCTTGCATGAACAATTTAAAGACAAGATTAACACTTTAATCACTGGTCGAGTTGAACAATACGATGACCGTGGTGCTTCTATTAATATTGGTAGAACTAGTGTTTATCTCCCAAGAAAAGAAATGATTAAAGATGAAAGATTCGCAATTGGAGATAACATCAAATTATTCGTTTCTAGTGTCGCTGCTACAGGAAATAAAGGTGCCCAAATTGTTGTTTCCCGTTCTAACGAAGGATTCTTAAAAGCGTTAATGACTGAAGAAATTCACGATATATATGATGGAACAATCATTATTAAGTCAGTCGCTAGAGAAGCTGGAGAAAGAAGTAAAGTCTCTGTTTACTCTAATGATGTTAATGTTGATCCAGCAGGCGCATGTATTGGTCCTAACGGAAGCCGTATCCAAAAAGTTGTTTCTCAACTAGGAAACGGTTCTTCTAAAGAAAAGATTGATATCATCGCATATAAAGATAATACCGGCTTATACATCATGGAAGCTCTTAAACCAGCTCGTGTTGTTGGAATTAAAGTCGATGAAGAAAATAAGAGCGCTCTTGTCGTTGTTAAAGATGACTCCTTATCTTTAGCCATCGGCAGAAAAGGTGTTAATGCCCGTTTAGCAGTTGCTCTTACCGGTTATAAAATTGATATCAAAATCGAATCTGACGCCCTTGCAGAAGGTATTGAATATCAAACATTTGATGAACTTAACTCCCTTGAAATGGAAGCTAAGGCGAAAAAGATTGCAGAAGCTCAAAGAGAAGCTCTTGTTTATCAACAATCAACAGAAACTGCTCTTCCAGGACTTCCAGAAGGATATGTTGCTCCTCAAGCTAGAAACTATGAAGAAGAAACAAATGACTTCGACGCTACATTAGAAGAAGTTGCTGAAGAAGAAGCTGCAGTTGCTCCAAAAGCTGAAGAAGCTGCTCCAGTTGTGGAAGAAGCCCCAGTTAAAGAAGAAGCACCTGTTGAAGAAGGAGTTAAACCAGTTGAAGAAGCTCCTACAACCTCAGTCAAGACTACAACTACCCTTGAGGATTTAGAAAAATCCTTAGCGGAAGAAGGAAATAAACAACAAAAGAGAAATAGTGGCAACCGCCGCAAAAAGAAAACCGAAGAAGAAAAAGAAGAAACTTCAGTCACTCGTACTGATGGACCAAGAATGTCTATCTATACCGAAGAAGAACTCAAAGAACTCGAAGAAGAAGAAAACGAGGAAATTGATTCTGAAGAAGACGATATTGATTATGATGAATATGATCAATATTACGATGAGGATTAATTATTAATTAATATGAACAAAACCCGACCAGTATTTAGAATGTGTATTGTTTCTAGAGATAGAGATTTGAAAGAAAATCTATTTCGTCTTGTAAAACAAAATAATGAAATAACTTTAGATTTAAACCAAAACATTCAAGGTCGTGGAGTTTACATCAAGAAAGATTTAAAGGTCATTGAGCTCGCTCAAAAAAGAAAAATGCTTAATAAAGCATTAAAGACTGAAATTGGCGATGAATTCTATGATTCTTTAAAAGAAGCATTAAGCAAAGAAAGAAGGGATTGATATGGGAAAAAATAACAAGAAAACTTTTGAAAGAGAAACTAATGTTTCCACTAAAATTAACGCTGATAAAGTTAAAACCAAAGTTAATGGTGGGGTCTTTGTTTATACTGGCGCTATCTCAGTTAATGAATTATCAAATTCTTTAAACGTTCCAGCAAGCGAAATTATCAAATTCTTATTCATGCAAAAGAAAATGGTGACTATTAACACTGTTTTAGATGATGAACTTATTGGACTTGTCTGCTTACAATTTGGATATGATTTCCAAAAGAAACATATTGTAGCAGCAGAAAACTTTGAAGAAGTAGAAATTAATGATGACCCATCTAAACTTAAAGGTAGACCACCAGTGGTCACTATTATGGGTCACGTAGACCACGGCAAGACCACTTTAATCGATGCGATTAGAAATTCAAATTTAGTCGCTGGAGAAGTAGGTGGAATCTCTCAAGAGATTGGTGCTTATCAAAAAGAAATTAA
>DFJP01000030.1 GCA_002373085.1 Caryophanales bacterium UBA3668
AAATACAATCAATTATTAAGAATTGAAGAAGAACTCGGTGAACACGCTGAATTCCTCGGTGTTAAAGCTTTCATGAATCGTAAATTCTAATTGAATTTACTAACAAAACAAAAACCCCATCAAATGGGGTTTTAATTTTTATTAAGCTAATTCTATGTTAAGAATGTATTTGACGTTATTTGATTCATCGCCAACTTTTACAATACGAGCGCGAATTGGGATTTGTTCTTCTTTTCCAGGAAGTGATACTGAGAAGCGGAACGTTTTCTCTTTTTCACCACTATCATAGAAATCTTGGAATTTTTGATAATCTTCTGGTTTAATTCTTGGATCAATCGTTCCGGCGTTGATTGCTTTTTCAAATCTTTCCGCAGAAACATTTAAGACACTTTCTAGCCCATGAGCAGCAATTCTATATTTCTTCTTTCCGTCAACAATAGAAATAAAGACAATCGTATCGTTAGAATATTTGGTAATAAGAGCAAGGTCTTGTTTGGTGTCCACTAATTCGGTTATGTTTTTTGCTGAACCATAGAATCTATCTGCGCCTTCACTAGTACCGATAAAGTAATAAGACATAACATAAGATGTTAAAGTACCATCAAGTGTATAGAATCTTAAAAATGCTTTAGAACCATTTAAGCGGTTTTCTTTCGCTTCTTTTAATGTTTCATACAACTTGAGACGATCTTCTTATGGCATAACTCTTTGAATGCCATACACTTTTTCAGAGAAATCAGGAACATTTACTGTTTCATAGAATTGTTGATTAAATCTCACGATATCGACATTATCTCCACTCCAAGCGTAAATCGCCACTGGACCGATAATGTTATTAAGCATTGAGTCACTATAAACGTTTTGATCAAGGAATTCTCTAATTCTAAATTGTTCATTAGCTTTAGCGGAGAATCCTTTTCTATCGACGTTTTCATCATTAAAGGCAATCTTTTCAAATTCTGCAATTGGGATTGGTTTATAGAAATAATATCCTTGTGCGTATTGAACTCCTAGATTCTCTAGGAAGTTAACTTGTTCACTTAATTCGACACCTTCAACAATAATTGGAAGAGCAATAATCTTCGCCATATTGATGACAGATTCTAAAACGTGAATTCCAATAGAGAAATTCTTCTCTTCTAAATCAAGGAATAAAGCATCTAACTTAATCGCATCGATTTGAAGTTTAGAAAGCATATTAAGTGAAGAATAACCGCTACCAAAGTCATCCATTAAAATAGTGAAGCCTCTTTGTCTTAATTTCTTAAAAAGAGCGTCAACCACTTCTGAAGATTCAGTATAGGCTGATTCAGTAATTTCAATCTTAAGTAGACGAGGTGGTAAATTATATTTTTCAATTAATTTACATAAGTAATTATAAATATCAAAAGTAACGATATCGATTCGAGAAACGTTAACAGAAACTGGAACTGGATCGTGTCCTGCATCAATAGACTTTCTAAGCCAAGAACATACTTCTTCCCAAATGTATTGATCAAGTTCACCGATAAAGCCGTATTTCTCTAAAACTGGAATAAATTGGTCAGGATAGACAATTGATCCATCTTTTCTTACCCATCTAGCAAGAGCTTCTGCTCCTACTATTTTTCCAGTAGAGAGACGTGTTTGTGGTTGCAAATAGAAAGTAATTTCATGGCTTTTCATCGCTTTCACGAAATCAGACAAAACTTCGTTTTCTTTAGCGATTTTTTCATACATGTTTGGATCGTATTTAACAATTCTCTTTTTTATATCCTTCTTTGCTCTACTAGTGGCAATAGACGCTTTATCTAAAGCTGCCACTAATTCAGTTTCTGAAGTAAGTTCAACAACTCCAAACGCTGGTAAGAAACCAACTGAATATCCCTTTTCACTCATTAATTTACGAATTCTATCGTAAATCTCTTGGATATATTCATCTTTATATGGAAGGACAATTGAAAAGTCATCTTGTCCAAAATATCCAGCAACACCATTAAATTCTTCGGAAGCTTCTTTTAAAATTGTTCCGATTGACGCTAAAAGCATATCGCCAGTTTTTCGATCATACCACTCATCAAAAAGCTTGAAGTTTTCAATGTCAATTGAAACCATGCAGTACTTTGCTTTTGGATTAAGGTCCATAATATCTTTTGCGTTTAAAAGATATGTCTTTTCATCATATAGACCAGTAAGTTCACTTCTATGGTAGTTTTCTGAGGAGAGTTGTTGACCAATCTTCTCGCCCATTTCTCTATTTTTATAATTTTGGATATCAAAGATAAAGCTATAGACGACACCTTCTTCAATTCCGTTTTCTCGACCAGTAATTAAACACTGCTCAACCCAACGGAAGGTGTTGTTTTGAAGGCGATATCTAATTCTTGCCCATCTGAAGTTTGGGGTTTTAGACTCTTTGAGTCTCTTTAACATATCTTTATTGTCCATTAAGTCCATAAAGATACCCCTATCATCAGGATGAACAATTTTGGCTAAAGCATGTTGCAAAACATTTGAGTATTTAGTGGAACTAATATTACTTAACGCGTAATATTTGCCACTAACATGGTATAGTCGACTAAACTCATCGTTAATTGTGTCGATAGTAAAACACTCGTCAAAAGATGACGAGTTTAAATAATCCATAAGACTTATATCGGCTTCTTGTTTAAAAAAGAGGTCGTAAAAATTGTCTCTTTTCACGTTTCTCGGCATAAATATGATCTCTCTCAAAATTATGATAAAAGATATTTGTATTTATTACAAATACATTTTTTAATGTATAGATATAATCTAAAATATTATTTTTTGTAAAACGAAAAATAAAAACGGGAAACCCCGTAATTATTTTCTGTTTTTTCTTTCTAATCTTGCTCTTTCGCTTACTAGACTCATTCTCGAATTTTTTCTCGTATAAATAGAGATAAGGCCCCACAAGTAACAGCAAATAGTAATGAGTTGGAAAACTCCGTACATCGCTGGACCAAAACCAAGTTCATCAGTTCCAATAAGCATTTTCATTGAAAACGAAACAATCATCGCTACAAAAGATACAAGCATTCCAAGTACTGATAAGAGTTTTAATCTATTTCTATTTACAAAGATGAAAACAAGTACAGTAATCGCAATAACGGATAAAAGAATTTGTAAAAGGAATAACACTATTATCGAAGAATTATGATCTATGAAAATATAATCAAACATGCTAATCGCAGTCATACCTTCATAAATATAATTAATTTCTGCAGGTCCAAAAAAGGCAAATATGCTTGATAAAGAAATTAATGCTCCGATAAAAAATATAGCAACCATACTTATATATTATCTTCTCTTTAATCTAAATAATCTTCTAGTTTCTTGCTTTTCTCCTGGCCAAGCAAAATATTCTAAAGATTCAATCTCAAAATATGGAGATAATAATTCTATCCACTTTTCATCAGTTAGACTTAAAAGTCTAAGCGTTCCATTAATAATAAGATATTTATCTTCTATTAACTCTAATCCTCTATTTTCAGCGTCTTCTTTAGATAAATAGAAGTTTAATCCGATAATCACTTTTGCGTCTTTAGTAGCGATTCTCGCTAATTCCTTGATGATATATAAACTTGTTTCTAATGGAACAACGTCTAAAACATTGCTACATATAATTCCGTCATATATTTCATAAGGAACAGTCTCAAACCAATCAGGAGATATCTTTAAGATATCTAGATTATTTCCTGCTCCATACAGTTCCGCATAAAACTTTGCGGTGTCAATAATGTTAGAACCTAGATCCACCGCTCTTACTTTTTTAGCCCCACTTTTAGCTATAACAATAGAAGCCCAGCCACTACCACATCCATAATCTAAAACATATTCGCATTTTCCTAATTCTTGAGCAGCGTTAAATAGCTTAATAGAAGGCGCTAAATCTTTATAATCTCGCTTTTCTATTTTAAGTTCTTCATTCTTTTCTTCTGGAGTGAGTTTAATTGCCTCATCCCAGAACTTGAATAAATTACTATTTATTTCTTGGCTATTCATTTTTTCTTGTTCGAATCTAAATATTAGTATATCAATTTGGTAATTGATAACAAGGTTTTTGTAAAATAAAAGACCTAGAATATTTTTTGATGCGTTTTTCATCGTATTCATCTTTAAGCTTTTTCGTTATTCTTTCTAAGTCTCCATCCCTTTCATCATCGGTGATAAGGCCTTTAACCCAAACTTTCATCAACATTGCTTTTGCTAATTCACACTTCAATAAAAATTGCTCGTGATCTTTAGACATTTTTACTGACCATTATTTCCTCCTAGCAATAATCCTGCCGGTCTTTGATGGTTTTGTCAGCAATAACACTTAATTACATATTTTCTTCGTCACGTCTATCGATGTGTGTATAGATATCTATCAATTGATTTAAATCCAGATTGTATATTTCTTCTAATAAACGTTCTCTTTCTTCGAAGAGTTTCTCTAATAAGTCGGTAATTTCACCGTTATTTATTAGGTGAATCTTTCTATGACATTCAGGACATAAGCAGAATAAATTCACAGTGTGGTCAAGTTTTTTAGCAAAGTGTCTTTGAACGTTTATATTGCATGGTATAAGATGATGCGCCTCAAAATACATCTTGTCATTATTTGTGATAAAGGTATGCTCTTTGCCACATAATGCACACGTATAATGAGCATTCATGAAAGCAACTTCTCTTAAAGCAGAATTCTTTTTGATTTTAGCTTTACCATCTAATGTAACAACAGCATCTCTGGAAGGAACATAGTCATCAACAAAAATAATATCATCATCACTTTCACTTCCGTTATCTTCAAGAATATGAATATCACCTTCATTCCTAATGATAGATGAATAATCATCGTGCTCTAGGGCATCTAAAACAATACTTTTGTAATTGATTTTGAATGAAAAGTATTTATTTGCATTTCTTTTATTTATACCGAAATAGTATCCGTTGATGGCAGTAGCTTTAATGGCTTCAAAATCAATCCATAATGACGAATAACTATTTTGAGGATTCAACGAATAACCATCGTTGTCTAAAAGAACATAAACAACAGTCCCTTCACTATCAATAGGATATAATCCTAAAAAGAAATATGACTTATTCTCTTGCCTTTGTTGTCCGTTATGAATTAAACCAAAATAATCGCAAAAAATTTGAATTCTTTTTCTAGGAGTATCTTGGCCAGAATTCTTAATTAAATGTGCGCAAATATAAATGTATTTATCAAGAGGTTCGTTGTATATTTCGTAAACATCTTTTGATGATGTTCCACCAGCATTCACTTTTCTGATTCTTAAATTTGAATCGCGGAACAATTCTCTAACTTTGGAATCAATATTGATTCTTGATAATCTAGTTTGATATTCGGCATCCGATACAACTGATTCGCGACCATTGTAATAATTGAGGTATTCTCTTGAACCTCGTTCTGCTCTTGGAACCATACTATTTCATCTCCAATAATTGTTTTGCGAAATATTTAACTAATTCGATATTTAATGAATTGCCAAATTGCTTGTACGCGTAATGATCTTTAGGATTGATAATAAAGTTTTCTGGGAAACTTTGTAATCTAGCACACTCGCGTGGAGTCAATCTTCTTTTATACTTGGCAACGATTGGAATTTGCACCATTGCTACCAAAGCAGGGAAAAAATCAGTTTTCTTACATCTAATACCAGATTGTCTAAATTGAATTGATGTTTCCCAAACTGAGTTGTATCCAGCACCAGCTTGCCATTCAAATTTTCTATCTCTTAGTTTAAAATCTTTTACTCTGTAATCTTTCAACCATTTATCAATGAAATCTTTATGTTCTAAATACAATTGTCTATTTTTTCTAATGTAATCTTGCTTCCATTGTGGGAAAGATGAATAATCATAATCTAATCCAAATTCATCAACCCATACAGGGAACCCGAATACCGAAACGTTTACTCCTTTTTTAAAAACATCCCAAGCAGTTAATATCCTATCTTCGTATTCAGTGATGTTGTATTTTGGGTCAGCCTTTTCATCTAATATTGAATAAATTGATGTCTTGCCTTTAAAAACCGGTTTCTCAAATTCAAGATATTCCTTATCAGTTAAGTCTTTTCTAATTCCCATAATATAAATTCTTGGTCTATTTTGTGGGATTCCAATATCCTCAGGACTTGCGATAATTTCTTCTTTTGAAAGCACATAACCTAAATCTAAAAGAGTTTGTTTGATTACTTTCCATGTGTTTCCATTATCGTGTTTTAGTAAATGTTTAACATTTTCTAAGAAAATATATTTCGGTTTGTGGTATTCGATGATTCTAGCAACATCAAAGAACAAAGTGCCACGTGTGTCTTCAAATCCCTTTTTATGGCCGGCATTGGAGAATGCTTGGCAAGGGAATCCACCACACAAAACGTCATGCACCGGAATGTCTTTTGCATCAGTTTTTGTTATATCGTTTAATGGATCGATTCCGTAATTAGCTTTATATGTTGCCGCAGCTTCTGGATCTATCTCCGAAGCAAACACGCATTCTCCTCCTAAAGCTCGCATTGCTTGATGAAATCCACCAAGACCTGCAAACAAATCAATAAAAGTAAACTTTCCCATATCCGAACTCCTGAAAATCAAGGTTTCCTTGAATATCGGATATATTATACACAGCTTTGCTTGATTTAACTACTTTCAAATCAAGGTTTCTTTGATTATTTCACTAAGAGGAAAAAATATGAAACTTAGAGAACTACGAACCAAAAGTGGTTTAACACAAAACGAAATTGCAACTAGACTTGGCGTATCAGGCCAAACTATTCTCAATTGGGAAAATGGCATTTACGAACCAAAAATTAACCAACTCATTCAGTTGGCAGATTTGTTTAGCGTAAGTGTTGATTATCTCATCGAAAGAAAAAATATCAACAAAAGCATAGACGACATTTGCAAGGAACTAGAGAAAATATCAAAAGAAGATTTCATTGAATTTGTAAGACATTCGCTTTTAAACAAGTGATTTTGTGCTAATTGATACATTTTCGGCACCTAACGAAATTCGAAATGGTAATTATATCGATTCTCTAAAAACCGATCTTACATTAATGTATTAATCACTTTAAAAATGTATCAAAGCAATCCTAACGATGATGCAGATTGTTTTTTGAATACTGATATGGTTAAAGACAAACCAATTGGCAAGTTTTCTAAGCCAATACCAAATTGGGAACTATCGGAAGATGATATTAAACAAATAGATGCTATATTATTGGAAAAATATAACATTAAGTAGCATTCGGGGTGGCAATGACTTGCCACCTTTTATTTAATAAAAAAACTCCCTAAGGAGTTAGTCTATAAGCAAACACAGGTCCCAACCAGAAAGTCATTGCTTTAGGAGTGCTTATATTTGTGTATTCAACTATACGTCTATAGTTTGGGAGATACACTATCGTAATTCGACGCCCATCCTGATGGGCTATTGCATGTCCGCTAGACGAATTACCTTGTGTGTGAACTTTTGAATACAGGAGTCACACTTAATCAAAGAGGGGTCATCCTCAATTGAACTAGTTTGGCTGTCTTGTTCAATATTGATACAAATGAACGCTTCTATATAGAAAGTGAACGGCTTTGTATTAAAACTGAACAGGCAAAATAAACTATCTTATTTCTCCGGTTTCAAGCATTTGGCAACGACCAACTTTTCTATTATGCTCGTTGACTTGTTGAATTATCTTAAAAGATTCTGGAGGCAACAATCCAATAACAAGAATTGGAGTTGTTAAAATGTTGTTTAATGGTTTCAAATATTCAACGTATTTTTCATAGGATCCGACAGCACCATCAAAACCACCAGCTTTTTTCATTTCATCTGTAGCGGTAATTAAAATACCTGCTTTAGTTTGAATAGCTTTTTCAACATGATTAAGTTCACTAGAAAGAACAGGTTTAATTAAGTTCCAAGAAACATTGCCACCATGATTGAAAGCGACTTCAATAGCAATATCGCCCTTGGCGAAATCTAATCTCCAGGTGCCGTCTGTCCCATCATATGCCTTATCGGCAAAAATAGGACTTTCGGAGTTCCAGTGTTTGGCTTCAAGACGAGTTTTGATTAGAGAGTTGATTGCTTTCGAAAGACTTTTTGTCTCTGGTTGTCTAGATAAAATATCGTTGTGTTCTTGAATCAAATCTTCATCAGAAATGTTATCCAACACATCCTTAACTTGTTCCCATAAAAATCTCATATTTTCGTCTAACTGAAACAAAATGTCAGCATAGCGATGAGAAGTCTTAACATACTTCATACTCAAATCCTCGATCTTTTTGAATTATATCAAAAAGCGAAAAGAAAATATACACAACTCGTGTACAACATATTTAATAAATTATCTAAAGAATTTATTTGATCTTTACATTTTTTTCTTGATCGTATATCATCTTTAGTGTAGAATCTAAAATATGAAAAAGACAGTTATCGAATTATTTGCTGGAGTCGGTGGATTCCGTGTTGGATTAAACAACATCACTAAAATTAACAAAAACGGAAGAGCCATTGAAAAGGGTCCATGGACTTTTGTGTGGGCTAATCAATGGGAACCATCAACTAAAACCCAGCACGCATTTAACTGTTATAACACAAGATTCCCATCAGCTGTTGAAAATTCTAACGTTGATATATCAAAGGTGGATAAGAAAACAATTCCAGACCACTCTTTATTAACTGGTGGTTTCCCTTGCCAAGATTATTCTGTCGCCCACTCTCTTAAGGGTGAAAAAGGAATCGAAGGTAAAAAAGGCGTTTTATGGTGGGATATCAACAGCATTCTCAAAGAGAAAAGACCACCATTTGTACTTTTAGAAAACGTTGATAGATTGCTTAAATCACCAGCAAGACAAAGAGGACAAGCTTTTGGTATTATTCTTCGTTGCTTTGCTGATTTAGGATATGGTGTTCAATGGAAAGTAATTAATGCAGCTGATTACGGACATCCTCAAAAGAGAAGAAGAATCTTTATTTTCGCTTTCCATAACTCTACCAAATATTACAAAACATTCTCTGACAATACTGATTTCACGCAAGAAGATGTTCAGGAAGCTATGATTTTTGACGCCTTCCCATCTGATTTGGTTTATTCAAAACAAGATAAGACTGTAAATATTTCATCTAAGAATTACAAAACCGTTGCAGATATTTCAGAAAAATTCAAATTCGATTTTGAAAACTCTGGATACATGCTTGATTACAAAGTAATCACTGCAAAACTAATCGCAAATTACAATGGCAAAGTAAAGACACTTGGCCAATGTTTAGACTGCAATAACGTTCCTGAATACTGCTACAGAACAAATGTTAAAAAGTTTGAATATTTGAAGGGCTCTAAGAAAATTGAAAGAGTTGCCGCTACTGGTCATAAATATATGTACTCAGAAGGCCCAGTTCCATTCCCTGACAAATTAGATACACCTGCTCGTACTATGCTTACAAGCGAGGGTACAGTTAATCGTTCATCACACTTAATTCTTGATCCAGTTTCTAATAAATATCGAATCCTCACTCCTGTTGAATGTGAGAGATTAGATGAGTTCCCAGACAATTGGACAAATACTGGTATGCCAGAAAAAAGACGCTACTTTATGATGGGTAACGCCTTAGTATGTGGAATTATCAAAACTATTGGTGAACAAATTAGTTCAATAATTGACAAAGAGGATTAATCCTCTTTTTATTTAACTTCTTTGGATTCGATATCTAAACTAACTTTATATAAAACTGGCTCTGGTTCAACGTTCTTGAAATTATCTCTAGTGATTCTGAACAGTTTAACATTATTTGTTTTTATTCCGCAAAGATAGTAAATCACATGATATGGGTCTTTTAAGAATTCTTGATATTCGTTATCTGTTAAATAGAAATCCATTAGATTGATAGAAGCTTTTGATGTTGTTTTAACTTCGATATGTAATGGCTTATCGTCTGATTCAAAAGACTCTACGTCATAGCCAGCATGTGGGTTTTTGGTAGAAATGATTTCGACATCTTTCCATTTTTTGCATTTTAGATGTTTTAGTCTTTCTTTCTCGTATTTCTCCACCATCTTTTCCCCGGATAACCCTACCGCCACTTTAGCCTCATAAGCTTTTCGATAGTCTGGCTCGTGGTTGCTAACTGATTTTTTCTTTTGATGTTTACCAACAATAGAAAAAACCATCAAAGTGATTGTCTTTTCTGTTGTATTGTCCTTAGCTGTAACAGTCCTAAAATACTTAAACAAGAAGCACGAATAGACATAATTACTCCAAGGTTTCATTCTTTCGTCGCTGTTTTTGAAATCTAAGAGCAATTGTTTTTCTTCTTCCAAAGGAAGTTTGACAGAGAATGGAATATTTAATTTAGATAAGATGGAATCAATATCATCTTTATCGTAGATGTTTAAATACTGTTCAGGATAATAGGTAACGAGTATTTTTGACTTAAACATCGGAGATATGCTGTTCTCTTGTATTTTTTTAAAGTCTTTTTCAGCACCTAGTTTAATTAAACTAGCTATCTCTTTTTTGATTTCGGTAAAAGCTTCGTCCTCTGTTCTATCTTTTATATATCCTTTGGCGAATACATATTTATGATTAGCTTTTTCCCAATAAACACCAAATTTCAACGATGTTGCTCCAAGAATAGAGCCTAATGGTTTTAGCCTTGTTTCTAAGAAATAACAGAAAGTCTTGTCCCAATTCTTATTCTCACCTTTAGTTCCTATGGCGTAATCCGACAATTTCATTTCCATAATTTTGTCTTTCGGGAACAAAGTAAGGAATTGCTGACGGATTTTTTCCATCTCATTTTCATGCTTAATAGCATCATCTAAATGATTATCTATAAAGTCACTAAGATAAACATCGAATTGGTCATTGGTTCCTCTCTTTTCGAGAACAGATATTAAATATTCTCTTGCCTCATCAACTATCGGTTTCAGTTCGCTAACAGGAATATCTTTATAAAGCTTATATGATTTTTCGAAATGAGGTCCTTGTTGTCTCAAAGTTCTTTGATACCACCCTTTTCGTCCATTTTCAAAGAAAGCATCGAATGTATCTTTTTGGTTCGTATATCCCTTGTACTTTCTGCCAAATACATCAGATAAAAGATGTAAATCAGAAGGATAATTTTTATATTCTGGGTAATCATCCTTATTCATCTTTGCATAATAAATGCAAATTAAGTCAGAAATCTCATATTGAGACATCTCTTGTGGTTTTTTAAACTTTGGACTCATATTTCAAACCTCTGTTAATAATTATATAACAGGATTTGGGACTATTAAATCCAAATTAGGCTAATGAATTCTGCTATATCTATGCTTGTTTGCACATGCTCTTGAACAGAATCTAGACTTAACGAAAGAGTATTGCTTATACTCGCAACCGCAATGTTCGCAAACACGTATTACATGACGTCTTTTCTTAGTGTTTCTGTAATCCTCATATTTACATTCAGAGCAGCAATACATTGGTGTTCTTCCACCATTGTTTCTCATTGGAATCTCTTTTCCGCAATTTAAGCAATTAACGAAACGAACAATGTCTTCGCTTTTCCTTAAGAAGTTTGAGATTGCTCCTAAAGACATACCTGTCTCTATAGAGATAGCTCTAATAGATTTGTGTTCCTCTCTACTCATTGAGAGAATTTTGTTTTTAGTTTCTGTGGTCATATTCACCACCTCCCAATGGTTAATGGCGAAATGCATGACCAAGTGTGCAAATTTTAGTCTATTTCAAATCCGCTACCACATCTTTTTAACAAAAAATGCATACGTATAACACTCTTTCTACTAATTCGATATTTATTAGCGATAGCAGCTTCGACAAGTTCATAATCAGCAGCGGATAGCGACCCTTCTTCATAAAATTTTCTGAACAAAGTCATAGCAGTAACATAGTGATGAACTCGTTCACGATAGCTTTGTAAATCCATATAAATGCCTCCTATTATGTCCACTAATCGCTCTAAAAGAAAAAAGATGCAAATTATCAAAGATAAAATGCATAAAAATAAGGCGGCATTTTTGTATTAAAACCGTACAGTTTTTGCTCTATATTAATTGATAAAATTTATAAAAAGTTCCGATTTAATCGATAAAAAAAGCCGATACTGTTCAGTATCAGCAGTTTAGAGCAATAATGGCTCTCTTGTTCAATTTTGATACAAGTTAATTTTTTTATATCAAAGTTAATTTTCGAGAGGTCAAATTTAATTTTTTTGACTTTAATAACTTTATCCGATTTCCACGGAATTTTCAACACCAGTGTAATAAATGAACTTCATGTGATTGTCATTGGTGACCACCACTTTTTTGACCAGCATGTTCCAAAGCCTTCTATTGAATTCAGTGATTGGGCCATCTTGCTCTGTGAAAATAGCCATTGCTAGTTCGATTCTTTTAATAGCACTTAGGCGTTCTTTTTTATCCTTATCAATTTCTTTTAATCTAGCAAGGATGCCATTGTGCTTATCTTCTAAAGCTTGGTAGTTTCTTCTATATTCACCTTGGTCCAACGTTGTCGTGGCGTTTTCTTGAATCATGCCTTTAGCTACTTCTATTAGGCTTTTTGATTCGATGTTCAATTTAGCTTCTTCCTCATCAAGCTTTGTAGTGTCTTTAAGGACTTCTATTGCTAATAAGCAATCATCAATAACCGTTGCAATATCTAGGCTATTAAACGATTTAATGAAAGCTGCCTTAATTTGCTCCTCTGTTAAATGAGGGGTTCCACACTTTTTACTGTTATGGAATTTCTCGTTGCATTGATAGATAACGCGGCGGTATTTATCGTTACTGTGCCATACTTTAGAGCCATAAAAGTGGCCACAGTCACCACACACGATTTTGGATGAAAAGATTGAAGCGGCTGAATACTTCTCACCGATGTTAGATCTTCTTTCTAATTCGAATTGAGCCATTTCCCATTCATCAACAGGGATAATAGCTTCATGTGAATTCTTGACGTGGTATTGAGGTAGTTCGCCGTTGTTTTTTCTTGTTTCATGGGTCAAGAAGTCCGTTGTATAGGTTTTTTGTAAAATGGCTTCACCTTTATACTTTTCATTCTTTAGAATGCTCATTACAGAAGAGCTGTTCCATTTTGCGGGTTGTCCATCCATAGTTTTCTTGTTTGTAGGTGTTCTTAATCCACGCTCGTTTAATTTATCGGCTATTTGTCTAACTGAGTAGCCATCTAAGAAAAGGGTATAAATTAGCTTTATGATTTTGGCTTCTGATTCCACTATCTTTGGTCTTCCGTCTTCGCCCTTTTCATATCCGAGGAAGGTCTTATATCCGATTGAGAACTTGCCATCTTGAAATCCTTTTCTAACACCCCAAGTGACGTTTTCGGAAATGGACCTCGATTCTTCCTGAGCTAAAGAGGACATAATGGTTATCAGGAGCTCGCCTTTAGAATCAAATGTATAAATATTCTCTTTTTCAAAGAAAACCTCTACATTATGTGCTTTAAGCTCTCTAATCGTTGTTAGTGAGTCGACTGTGTTTCTAGCGAATCTAGATACCGACTTAGTAACGATTAGGTCTATCTTTCCGCTAATGGCATCCTTAATCATTTGTTTAAAGCCTTCTCTGTGCTTGGTGTTGGTGCCGCTAATACCTTCATCGGTATAGACATCAACCATTTCCCAGTCAGGATTATTTAAGATGAACTTTGTGTAATAGTCCTTTTGTGCTTCAAAACTTGTAAATTGTTCATCGCTATCAGTACTTACTCTCGCGTACGCAGCTACACGCCTTTTCTTTAAACTAGTTAATGGCGTTAGCGTAACCGGATTAACTGTAGCGTTTATTTTTGTCACCTTAACCATCTAAACTTCCTCCTTTATCCACTTTCCGTTTTTTACTGGTTTAGCTTTGGCTCTTTTTCTTGCAGCTTCTTTCATCTCTGCTGTCCAGCCATCGCTTCTTTTTGGGTCATCCCAGTGAGCATCGATTGTCTTCCCGCTTAATAGGACATAAGTTAGGATGTTATCTCGCTTCACCAATATTTTTTGAACTTTTGACCTAAGGATGTTGTTGGTTACTTCATCTAGGCCAAGCGTGACTTTTGTCACATCAATCAGTATGTTTTCTGGTATCTGCTTGGCATCGCACCGTGCTTTTCCTTCATAAAGGAATGTCGCACACATGTAATGATTCTTGTATGGTCCTTTCTTAAAGCAGTACTGTCTACCGCAATTAGCACAGAACAGTAAACCAGAGAATTCTCTAATGACCTTTTGCTTAACTTGGGTAGTATTGTTTTCTGCAGCCTTTTTCTTCCTTAACGCTTGTACCTTATCAAATGTTTCTTTATCGATAATTGGTTCATGGTCGTTTTCCACTAGGTAGGAGTCTTTTTGACCACGATTATTGTGTCTACCGGTTGAAAGGTAATTAGAGACATATGTTTTTTGTAATATGAGGTCTCCTTTATATGTGACGTTAGTGAGCATACTCTTAATATGTGATTGAGCCCACCTACCACCTTTTAACGATGGAACGCCTTCTTCATTAAGGAGCTTAGCGATTGCATGATCACCTAATCCTTCTAGATAAAGCGAGTACACTCTTCTTACGATTGGGGCCTTAGCTTCGTCTTTGACGAATTTCCTATTAACTATCTTGTAGCCAACGCAGTTTGCACCACCCCATAATCTTCCTTCTTCAAAGTCCTTTTTTATTCTCCATCTTTGGTTAAGACTAGTTGAACGAGCTTCTTCTTGAGCAAAGGATGCTTGTAAAGTGAGCATCAGTTCGCCTTCGTAGGACATCGAGTTTATCTTTTGTTCTTCGAAATAAACATCAATGCCTAGGTTTTTAAGCTCTCGACAAGCCTCTAATAAAACCACCGTGTTTCTAGCAAATCTAGATACGCTTTTAGTGAGTATTAAATCAATCTTGCCGGCTCTAGCATCTTCCATCATCTTTTGAAAACCAGGACGGTCTACTTTGGTGCCACTAATTCCTTCGTCAGAATAAACGCCAACATAAGTCCAGTCTCTATGGCTTTGGATGAGCTGAGAATAATAGGAGATTTGATAAGAAAGGGAATGCAGCGACATCTCTTTTTCAGCACTGACACGAGCGTAGGCACAGACCCTCTTTTTATTAGGAAGTTTTTGGATTCTTTCTACCTTATCAATGTTCATTTTTGATACAATCCTCCTGGTTATATATTCGCTCTATAGAGCGAAGTTATCCAGTTATTCAGCATTAAAAACGCTCCTTTTGGAGATGTTATATTTGGCTAATAATCGAGTATTTATTAAGGCAAAATGTTCCTTAGTTAAGGAGCCTTCTTTGACCATATTTTCAAAGACTGTTCTACTAGTTAAGTAATTGTGAACGCGTTGGCGATAATCATTGTTTTCCATAGCGATGTTTATTTGCACAAGCTCTTGAACAGAATCTAGATTTAACAAAAGAATATTGCTTATACTCTTTGCCGCAGTGTTCGCACACATGGATTACATGGCGTCTTCTTTTATTATTCCTGTAATCTTCGTATTTACATTCCTTGCAGCAGTATTTAGGTTTCTTACCAGTCACTCCTTTTCTAACAGGAAGAGATTTCCCACAATTTAAGCAGGATGCATAGTAAAGAACATCTTCGCTTTCCTTTAGAAAAATATTTATACGAGCTGAAGTAACACCAATAATAGCGGCGATATCCTTTTGTTTCATTCCCTGGTTTCTATACATATCAAGGATTTGATTTCTTTGTTCGGTAGTCATGTGCCAACCTCCTTTTTCGAAGGTTTATGGCGGTTAGACTATGTAAGTGTGCAAAAAAACTCCAAATCGATGGAGTTAGAAAAACAATTCTTGTATACTACTTACACGGGCATAAGGACTAATGGTTAGCTTATTAGTTCAATATAGGTAGCACGAGAGTTACCAATAATAGTTTTATTAAAGGAGAAACACTTATGTCCGATTATGAACTTCCAGTTACTGTCTCTTCGGTGAGGCATGAATTCGGAACCTTCTTTGACAGAGTTAGAGTTCTTTATAACTTAGCATTCTTCAAAGAAGAAAAAGGCTACAGAGC
>DFJP01000058.1 GCA_002373085.1 Caryophanales bacterium UBA3668
CCTTCTCTATCAGGGTCGGTTGCAAGAATAACCTCTTCTGACTCCTTGGCGAGCTTTTGTAAATCATACACTACCTTTTTCTTATCTTTATTAATAATATACGCAGGCGCGAAGTTGTTCTCGACATCTATTCCTAAGCCACCCTTACCTCTAGTTGCTAAATCGCATATATGTCCATATGATGCTTTAACAATATAGTCGTCGCCTAGGTATCTTTTGATTGTTTCACATTTGGTTGGAGATTCGACAATAACTAGCTTCATAACTGGATAAAATTATGGTCTTTAAACACTTAAATAGTCAACGACAAAAAAGATATATTTTTCCTTAAATAATTTAATATTTAATTTCCTATAATATTTTTCTTCACTCCATCATTTCGATGACTTGTTTGGCGTTTTCTACTAGGGTTGCACCATCTCTAATATGGGAGTTACACCCTGAATTTCCATAGTCAGTAGAAGGAACACACATCACATCTCTTCCGTAACAAAGCCCATACATGACTGTAATAGAAGAACCGCTTCTTTTCTTAGATTCAGTCACTAAAATTGCTTTAGAAAACTGAGCGATAAGTCTATTTCTAAAAGGAAAGTTCTCTGCAGAAGGTGGGGTGATACCTGGATATTCCGACACTAGAAGATGATTTTTCTTTATCTCTTCATATATTTCTTTGTTCTTAGTTGGATAGCAAATATCTATCCCACATCCTAAAACTGCAACAGTCTTTCCTCCGTTATCAATTGTCTCTTTATGTGCGATTGCATCTACCCCTAAGGCAAGGCCAGAAACTGTGACATATTTCTTTGCAATTCCTTTCGTGATTTGTTTTGTTATATCAGCCCCTACTTCTGACGGCTTTCTTGTTCCAACAATCGCTAAATTAGTCTTTGGGTTATTAATTAAAGAAATATCTCCATAGTAGAAAAGAACCAAAGGTGGTTGATAGAGTTCTTTTAAATACTCTGGATAATCTTTATCAAGGATTGTTAAAGTCTTACAGCGAATACTTTTATTAATCCTAATGATGTCATCAACTGGAAGAATCTTTTTTTGATTGATGGCATCCACTATCGCTTTCCAGTTCCCTCGATAGTAGACGGCTTCTGCCACCAATATTTCACTTGCGGTCATAAAAAACCTCCTCATTATATATAAGGAGGGCGATTTTGCGATTTTTTTAAAAATTTTCTTTAACTTTTTTATTTAATTCTACGAATTAATTTTTTTAGAACAATGAGACCTTTTCAATAAAAAATTTTTTAACAGGAGCATAAGTCATTCTATAGATATCTTTATTAGGACCATACTTCTCTAATAATTCCATATGTAGTTTAGTCCCATATCCTTTATGCTTCGCTATTTGGTATTGAGGATATTTTTTATCTAATTCATAGCAAATATGATCACGAGTAACCTTTGCCATAATACTTGCGGCAGCAATACACATCGCTTTCGCGTCACCTTTAATAATTGCTTCAAACGGCAAATCAGTTTTAATCTTAACCGCATCAGTTAAAATCATATCAATTCGATGATTGAGCTTATTCATTGCTTCAATCATTGCTTGCCTAGACGCATTTAAAATATTGATTCGATCTATTTCTTGAGGGGAGATTTCTGCAACTGCCCACGCAATCGCGTTATCTTTGATGATTTGATACGCTTCTTCCCTTTGCTTTTCACTTAATTGTTTAGAGTCATTAATTAAGTCGCATTTAAAATCTTTAGGAAGAATAACCGCTCCGGCCACTACTGGGCCAAGAAGGCAACCTCTTCCAGCTTCATCACATCCAACAATGTATTGGATATCTTTACTGTAATATTGTTGTTCGTAATCTAAACTCATTCAGCTTGTTCTAGGGTAATACAACCCAATTTTCCTTCTTTAAATTCTTTTAAGATGAGGAAATCCGCTCTTGATAAATCATATTCTCCACCAGTAAGTAACCCACGTTTTTTTGCAACAAGCTCACTAACTTGAATAGGATCAGTTAAATCATCAATATCGAATCTTTCTTTCAAAGCGTTTGGATAATGCTTCTTTAAATATTTTAAAAGGTATTTAACTAGTTCATCGTTTGGTAAGATTTCTTCTCTAATTGAACCAATAAGCGCCAAATTAATAGCGTGTTCTTTATCTTCATAGTTCATAGGAAGAACGCCAGGAGTGTCTAAAAGAATAAAGTCTTTGTTAACCTTAATATATTGTTCGCCTCTAGTGTATCCTGGTTTATTTTGAACTCCGGCAGCGTTTCTTTTTGCGATGCGATTGATTAGAGAAGATTTACCGACATTAGGAACACCAATAATCATTGCTTTAATTGGCTGAGGTTTCATTCCTTTGGCCTTTTCTTTTTGATGTTTTTCTTCGCCTAATTTTTGGACTTCATCACTAATAATCTTTGTTGCCCGAGAATCGGTCAAATTCAAAATTAATAGGGAATTGCACCTATTTTTAAGGCAAATCTCCCATTTTTTGGTCTCAATAGGATCTGCCAAGTCAGATTTAGATACAACGATTAATTTCTTTTTGTTTGAGGTTCTTTTTTCAAATTCTGGATTGATTGAACTTAAAGGTGCACGCGCATCTAAAATCTCGATGATGACATCGACTAGCTTTATTTTTGCCTCGATTTCATTCAAGGCTTTTTTCATATGACCAGGGAACCAATGTATTTGAGACATAATTAACCTCTAGAAAAAGTATATTGGATTGATTTTATGTTTCTCAACAATTTGATAATTATTATCAGTGTCTTGAATGACTTTGCCATATCCTTGGATACAGATAACCTTGCCTTGAATATAGTTTTTTGTAAGTTTTTGGGTGTAATGGCATCTCATATAAGAGTCGGTACTATCGCCCCAGTTATCTCCCATAACAAAATATTC
>DFJP01000068.1 GCA_002373085.1 Caryophanales bacterium UBA3668
GCAGTCGCTGTGGTTAGACACTTAGGTAAAATCACAAATCTTAGACAACCTGGCACCCACTTCGACTGGTGGATGGTGAACACTTATGAATCATACGATACGAAAGTCCAACAAGACCATATTCTTACCGCCGCTTATTCCAAAGACGGCCAAACAATGGAACTCGAGGTTTTCTTACAATATCAAGTCCAATCTGAAAATATTATGAAGATTGCGACTGAATACGGTAGCTTAGATGCCCTTCAATCTCGTATCGAAACCCAAACAATTGAAAAAACCAAAGCTGTCATGTCTTCAGCCGAAGCGATGACAATTATTCAAAACAGAGCCCAATTCTCTAACGACGTATCAGAAGCGGTCCGAAACGGTATCTCTGCCGACTATTATGTGAACGTACGTGATGTCGTACTTACTAATATTGACTTTACAGATGAATTCGAAAAATCGGTTGAAAACAAGGTTATTGCCGAACAAGATAAACAAGCCGCTATTACAAAAGCCGAAGGTGAATTAGAAGTCGCCAAATTAGAGGCACAAAAGAAGATCGAAGCTGCTCGTGGTGATGCCGAAGCCCAAAAAATCGTGGCTCAAGCAACTGCCGAAGCTGCTACTTATAAAATCATTGAATTAGCACGTACATTAGGCTACGATGTTAACGAAACTTATATCTATTCTGTGGATGGATTAGAAACGGAATTTGGCACAAGACAAAACGAAACAGATACCGTTATCTATTTAAGAACCAAATACGAAATAGATTTAAGTTCTGGTGCAGGTGCAGACAACTTCAAAAAGTTAGTTGAAGACTACTTACAATACCTTGAATACTTATCTGCTTGGAACGGTGAATTACCAAGCGTAGTTGCAGGAGATGACGCATTATCTATTATTGTCCCAGGAGGCAATTAGATATGAAGAAGCGTGTGCTCCTTGTTATCGCTGCGTTCATAGCCTTATGTGCATTAGCCTTAGTTTCATTGATTGGATGTGGCCTCGGAAGTAAAGGCTACACCGAATATGACGGCCTTAATACCGAATACACAAAAGTTCATATCTATGGCGTAGGCTGTGTAGAAAAAGAAAAAACCAAGCTTTTATCTGTCGGTGAAAACGGAGGCTTGCTTATAAGATATACAGACAAATACGGAGATGAGTTCATAACAACTGAATTCGCTCTCGTGAAAGGCACTTGCCCTATTTGCAAGAAATAGTTAAGGAGGGGTTTTATACCTTATGATAAAAGATTATCAAAAACCACAAGCTTTATTAGCTTATGATGAAAAAATAGGAAAGTATTTGCTTAGATTTGCTAGCTCAGTAGTTGACTATTTGCACGTGCTTCCTTGGGCAGCTCATGAACACATTGAAGGTCTATTAATTCGTGTTCATTGGGATGGCAAAAAAATTGAATGGGCCAGTGAAGGAAACGATCCATTACCACCAGCAGTTGATGATTTGATTCATGACAAGTTTGACGACACAGAAAATGTTTTCAAGAAAATGTTCGGTGACAAAGACACTCATTTATTTGCTACCGCTTACGGTGGAAAAATCAACAACGGTGCTTACGGTGGAAAAGAACGTTTAATTGGATTAGACGTTTTGATCGAAGACAACTTCTTAGGCAAAGCACTTATCAAACAAGTCTTTGATGCATTCGACATTAACACTGTTGATTTGTTCAAAGTCAGAGATTTACAAGAAGCCATTCAAATCGTTTCAAAAGAATCTGGAGAAAGCAAATACAACTTAAAGGGCGCAGACACACCAGTTAGTGGTTTAGTTTGCTATCCACTTGAACGTTTATACGATGCCGCTGGAAAACGTGTTTCTACTTTAATTAGAAAAGCAGACTTAGATAATGTCTACGATCCTAATGCAGTCCAAGAAGCAGTCCAAGAACCTAAAAAAGCTAAAAAAGGTTCAAAGAAAGCAAATTAAACAAATTAAACAAAATTAAAAAAACTACTTGACACTTGATAAAATGTTTGTTAAATTGTAAGAGCAAACAGAAAATCAAGTGTTTTTATTACAAAGGAGGCTTAATTAATGAAACACGAATTAGTAATTTACCCTAATCCAATCTTAAAAAAAGAATGTGAAAAGGTTAACTTTCCTCTATCAAAAGAAGACAGAGAGCTTTTAGACGAAATGTATGATTTCGTTAAGGATCCTGAGAATGAAGCAGTCGGTTTGGCCGCTCCACAATTCGGCGTATCCAAATGTATGTTTGTCATTAGACATAAGGACACAGATGGAAAAGTTGATTTCCAAGTTAAAATGGTTAATCCAACAGTTCTTCCAGACGCTGGCGCTAGAAAAACTTATTGCGTTAAAGGTGGCGAAGGCTGTTTAAGTGAACCTGGTAAACACGTTGTTGTGAACAGATACAACAAAATTATGTTAATGGGCTATGATGCGATCACAAATAGGTTCGTTAAATATAAGCTAACTGGCTTTTTAGCCGCAGCAGTACAACACGAGCAAGACCATTTACGTGGCAAGTTGCTTGTCGATTATGAGGCTAAGTAGGAGGAACCGAATATGTTAAAACACGTATTCGTAATCTATGGCGAACCAAAAGTCGGAAAAAGCATTTTAGCCAATTTAATGACTAATTCGTTCTCTAATAAGTTCAAAGTGCAAGTCGTTGAAGATTATCAACAATCATTCTCGTCTATGTATACGGAACTAATCCAAAAAGCCGAAATGTCTAAACAATTAAAATATGTCGATACTGTCGATTATGACGATTATTTCATTGTCATAACTCATTCACAAGAACGTGCATTAAAATTAGCCAAAAAGTTTAAAAAAGACTTTTTAGAAGAATTAAGACGTTATCATGGCAGAAGAGTTAACTTCTTAGTCAGTATCTGTGGTATGGAGGCAGTGTTATGAGCGACGCATTAAGAAATATGAAAAGAAGAATGGCTCTAACAATGGCTAGTATAATGCCTTGGATGCCATACGGCCCTTTCTATGGTGGAGAACGTAGTTGTGGCTCACCAACAAAATGCAAGAATGTTGATGAGATTGCTGGCTATCATCACGATGGCATTTACTCTCAACCGAAGAAGTTAAGAAAAGGCGCTGGTCATAAAAAATTAACCAGAGCCCAAAGAAGAAGACTAGGAAGGAAATAATATGCAAAAATACATTAGAACTGAACAAGGCGTTTTTGACATTGAAAAAGAAGTCAAAAAAGTGTTAGATTCCGTCATTGAAGAAGTTAATTTTTCTTACCAATTTAATTTGGAATGTGCTCGTAATGAAAGTGAATATCACGACTTAAAAGAAAAATTAAAGGAAGAAATTGACGGCATTAAAGTTAAAGTTGATTTTAACGAATACTTCTATGTCTATGTGGAAGCTAGTTTCACTGATAGAGATAACGACTTTGGCAAAATCATTAAAAGTTCAGATTTCATTGAAGAACTGTGTGATGAGTTTGTGTTATTAGACAAAGAATTAAATCACCGACACATTGTTACAAGTCCAAAAGGTTTTATGCCTAGTAAAGATTATGAACTCTATGGTGCTATTTGGATAGATGGTGATCACGACGAACCTATCTTAAAATCTGTTGCAAGAATAAACGAGAAAGGAGAATTAGAACTCTTATGAAATTTAAAGAATGGTTATTAGAACATTGGGACGAACTTAGAAAAGATACAAAATGCTTTTCTGATGATGAACATAAAGTATTAGACTTAGAAGAAAAATCTTGGTGGATCAACTATTCACACGAGAAACCATTGGATAGTTGGGACAGATTATTTGCCTTATACTTAATTGACATTCACCCAGAGTGCATTGATAAAACTTGGGATGAAGTGAAAGATATTGAAGATATTAAAGACTTTGATAATGGTGGTTATGAAGGCAATAAGGCTTATAACAACTACGAACGTGAATGGCTTAGTAGTGAAGAAGCTTGGAGAGAAATGACCAAGGTTGCTAAGAAAGGTAGAGAAGCTGTCTTAGTCGATTCTTATGACGAAGACGGTTGGTTTGGTGCTAGCTAATATAAAGGCAGACAACAAGCCGTAAAGAAGATACTTGAGCAAGGAGGAAGTAAAATGAATAAATTAGAATGGTTAAACGAAAAAGAAATTGCAAATCTTACTGATTGGGAAGTAATCCAAATTATAAGAGAAAGAGCAAGACCAAGCGGTATGTTTGAAAACGTAACCGAATTTCTTTGTCTTTTAAAGAGGGTTAAATAGTTATGAGCAGGAAAGAGTTTGAAGAATACGAAAAGCAAATTACCGATTTAATTGATAACCCGGTTCAGCATGATTATAGAAAACACGCTTTTGAGGAATTGGAAGAAATGGAAAAGAAAGCCAAAAAGTCTTTCCCAAACATTGCGTTTATCATTAACGAATACCCAGACTTTAATAGTGTGTGTTTGAAAGTTACACAACCAAATCATTTTGTTTTTCAAATTTTTATCAATCCTCATGATTACAAAGATTTGCCACCTAAAAAGAAGAAAAAAACAATCGAAAACCTTGTAAAAATGATGATGTCTTTTGGTGGCAATAAAGGAGAAAGATAACTTGTGGATACGTTACATACGTTACAATTGATAGAAAAATACATTGATGAAGCGATTGCACCAATACATAGAAGTTTTAGAATATGTGCGAAAAGACAAGTAGAGTTATACTTCTGTAAATGTGTAAAACCTAAAAGAAAGTTAAGGAGAAAGTTAAGATGAGCAAAGAATTAGAATACTTTCAAGAAATTATTCAGTTGGATGAAGAAGCACTGAAAATTGCTAATAAAGAAAAAAGTAAAAGGCGAGATGTTATGCTTCATAGACATTGGCTTAAACAAAGAAAAAATGCCATTGAACAAGCTCTCAAAGACAAAGAAGATCAAGACAGAGCGTTAAAGCTTATCATTGAAAAAGGTGTTGATATGGAACTTCTCAAGAAATGTGGTAATGCCGTTTCCTATAATTCCAATGTGTATGCACCTCAAACTTTAAAAATAGACGATTTCGTTTTCTTAAAAGAATTCGTATCCAAATATAGAGGAAAAGAGCATGAAATACATTAGAACGAAAGATGGTATTTATAAAGCGACCGAAATAAACGGAATGATTGTAGCAAGAGGCGGTGTCGCTTATAGTTGTGATATTGCAGATGTTCATTTTCCAATAGTTTTCAAAAAACAAGACATCATTAAACAAGCCGACACTATTGAAGAATT
>DFJP01000026.1 GCA_002373085.1 Caryophanales bacterium UBA3668
GAATATTAGAAAACGTTTCCAACTTGTATAAACCCTGAAACTAATTATCATTTATATTTTGATTTTTATTTACCAGAATATAAATCAAAATATAAATGATAATTAGTTTCAGGGTTTATACAAGTTGGAAACGTTTTCTAATATTCATAGCTTATATTATTTTTCTAAAGTATCTACAATATTTTTGCTTCTCCTTTTGATTTTATACAACCACAAGAAGAAGTTGACCCATCTGTTAAGTTATGTAATCTAGTTTGAATTATATTTCCACAATCACATTGGCATTCCCATAAACAACCACTATTACTATTATTTGAATTTCCAACTTTTCGTAAAGCAATTAATTTTCCAAAACGCTATCCAGTAATATCTTTAGTATTTCTTTGTCCGAATTCTATTTGATGCTATTTTTTCAAACAACCACAGGATTTTACTTCTCCACTTTTTAAATGTTTTGTAGTAACATAAGCAATATTACCACAATCACACTAACATTTCCAAACAACTTTACCATCTTTTCTTTGTTCGGTTTTTTCTAAAGCAGTTAAATGATTAAATTTCTATCCCGTTAAATTTAAAGTTGATCTTTTAGCTAATTGGTCGTTTTTAAAACAACCACAAGAAGTTGTTTTTCCTGCACGCAGTAAGGCTCCACTTATATCTTTTTCAATGCCACAATCACATTTACAATGCCACATGACATTTTTTCCTTTGTTTGGAGCACGATTTAATACTAACAAACGTCCAAAGCGCTAATTTGTTAAATCTATTAAGTTAGGCATTTTACCAACTTCTTTCTTTATTTTATATATATATTATATATTATTTTTTAATTAATTTCAATTTGGGTTGGGATACAAGATTTGAACTTGCACCTTTCTGAGCCACAATCAGAAGCTCTACCAATTAAGCTAATCCCAACATAAAGGCTTCCATTAGGAAGCCATCTCCTGGATAAAGAGATTTGTAACCTCTCCATCTTCAAGAGTATAAATTACATAGTTGTTACTGTTAGTCTTCACTCCATTAATTCCAATGTCCTCAATATTGCCATCTTCGTCAATAAAGTATACATTAGCACCACGAGCAAAGCCATAAGTAGAACCACCAAGCTTAACTTCTTCAGAAGAAACCTTCTTAATACCAGTTACGTCACGAAGAAGAATATCAGCACTAGAAAAGCTGGCCTTTGTAATAATATCATCACTATCAGTAGAAGTCTTATTAATAATAACATTATTATTGACAGACTTATCTCCAGCCGCAAAAGTATTAATACTATCAGTTACCTTTACGTTCTTGCCAATCATTACTGTTGTAATAGTGCCATCAACAACAGCATTATAAACATAATAATCTTCACTATCAGTAGCAGCGGTAAGTCTAGGAGCAGTAGCTGCCGCAATAAAGATTAATTCCTTACTACTATTGGTAATAGTACTTGTATTAGTAGCAATAGCCCAAATAATCTTTGCAGTTCCGTCTTTTACATAAGCATATCCAGTATATCCAGAAAGCTCAGGAGCCTTCTTAATACCAGTATAAACATCATAATTTTCATCATCTTCAATTACAAAAATTGTCTTAGAATCTGCCTGTACTCCAGCAATTCCTGTAATTGTTTTATTGCTACGACTAATGCTGAATCCAGCTTCTGGACTATTCTTTACACTAGAAACCTTAGTTAGCTTATAATCATTCTTATCCAGTTTAAAGGTGACAATATCATTTGCGGCGATAGTTCCAGTATAATCCTTAGTTGTAGTTACAGTCTTCTTAGTACCATCCGCAAACAAAAGTCTGGCTTCATTATCATTCCAAGATGATTCTCCACGGAGACTTAGAACAAGAGCATAATTTTCAAGCTTTACATCATCTTCAGCAACATAAAGAACATAACCATTGTTGTCAAAATAAATGGTATAATCACCCTTGTTACTTAAATCACTTTCATTAAATCCATCAAAGCCATAATTATAACCATACTCATAAACAGTACCATCAATAGTTAGACTCTTAGATTCAACTCTACGAGTAAGGGCACCAGAAGTAGACTTCATAAGATAAACAGAGCCAATTTCTTCATCCTTATCGGAATAAGTATAAGCGACAATGTCATCTTCATTGTATTCACTAGTTTCGTATTCATCATGTCCATCAGAAGTAAATCCCTTTGGAGCATTAGTGCTAGGCTCAATAATTACATAAGCATCCTTCTTAGAAGTAGCGTCCTTTACTTCAATTACTTTACCAGCATAAACGCTAATTGCGCAAATGGTTACATTATTGGTATCATCATCATAGAATACCTCGATGTTAGTACCCTTACCAATGCGTGAATCAATGGCAGAAAGCTTAGTATCATCGGTCTTCTTAATTGCATACTTATTAGTATTTACAAGAATACCATTAACATAAAGCTTAAAATCTTCATCAGCTGTGGTCATACCAAGGTCAGCATAAATTTCGTTAAGCTTTGCGGAATCTGTGTATGCGATCTTAGGAGCATCCGCAAAAGTTCCGATCTTGGTTCCCTTATAAGTCCATGTAGTTGCTGGTCTTGCGAACGCTTCATCAGCAACCGCAGTCTTCTTTAGCTTATTAAAATACTGCTCAGCGAACTGAATATAACCATCATTCTTGATGCTACCATCATTAGTAGAACTATTAGACCAAGTTACAGACTTAGCCTTATCATTACCAACATTTACAGTGGCTCCATTAACAACAATAGAAGTCTTGCTATCATAATCAACCATATCAGACTGAAGCGCATTAAATGCATACAAGCAAGCTTCCTCACGTGTTACAGGTGCGGTTCCCGCAAATTCATCATTACCCTTATCAAGACCAATATTCAAAGCGAGCTTAGCTACGTTAATAGACCAATTAGGTCCAACAAAACCTTCAAGTTCTGCATCATAACCAAGTGCTCCAAGAAGCATCTTCATAAAAGCATATCCAGTTAATGTGCCTGTTGGACGGAAAGTGCCATCAGCATAACCAGAAATAATACCCTTGTTTGCGCAATAGGCAATATAACCAGCAAACTGGTTATTTACAGAAACATCAGCAAAAGGAGCTGTGTCAATTGTTAGAGCATCTGCGGTAGTACGACCAAGAATTAGATTGCAAATAATCTTTGCAGCGGCTTGACGAGTAAGAGGATAATAAGGAACAAAAGATCCATCCACATACCCATCAATGACTTCAATTGCTGAAATCACAGATACCGCCTCTGAATACTTGATTGAAGACTCATCAGTAAAACCTTTAGCAGCTGCGCTGGTTAAACTAAGAGACATAACTAGAGCAATTGCTAAAGAAACAAATCTCTTCATCAATAATTTCCTTCTTTCTAAATTATTAAAAAACCTCTCATATTTTTCAATGAGAGGTTAAATTGATAGTTTTTGATTTAAGGTTAAGCTATCAAACCCCGCCAGTGTGCTGTTATGCCAAAGTCTGCTTGCGCCCCTGCAGATCACTCTTTAAAGGATGGACACTATCAATCCTACCTCCTGGCGGAAAAAGACTTACATAAGATTCCCGTACTTAACGCTCTCCCTGTGGCAGCTCCGGCAAGATTTGAACTTACACCAACAGAGTCAAAGTCTGTTGTGCTACCTTTACACTACGGAGCCATATAAATGGTAGAAGGCGTCGGATTCGAACCGCTATACCGACTCCCAAAGTCGGGGTGTTACCATTACACTACGCCCTCTATAACACAAGACACTTTGTAATATTTCGTCGCTCTACCAATTGAGCTATTTTGCAGCTTCGCTGCAAAAGTAGGAATCGAACCTA
>DFJP01000002.1 GCA_002373085.1 Caryophanales bacterium UBA3668
TCGTTCGCACGATGGCTCAGACAAGAAAAGGCGGTTTATCTACCGCCATCATTGATATAGAGAATACCTAAACATTTAGGTCCACAGTGCGATGAAATAGTCGCTCCTGCAGTTGTAACAATTACCCTCTTAAATCCTCTATCCTTCATTGCTTTAACTGCTGCATCAACCATATCTGGAGTTGCACCACTATGAGTAACAAAACCGATTTCTAAGTCAGGATTATTAAATTGTTCAAGCGTATCAGCGCAATATTGTTCAACACACGCTAATTGCTTACCGTTATATTTCTTTCCTGGTCCCATCTTTCCATTAGCGACAATGATTTGAGGTCTAATTCTAAATAGAAGAGCACCAAGTCTAGCTAAAGAGGAACATCTTCCACCTTTGAATAAATATTCAACAGTAGCAAGAACGAAACTTGCTTGATCGTTAGGAATTCTTTCGCTAACCTTTTCAATTACTTCATTAACTTTTAAGCCATCTTTAACTAATTTAGAAGCATAGATTGCTAATAAAGCAATACCAGTTGATAAGCTCTTAGAATCAATAACATGAACATGGCCCAATTCTTCTGCTGCTGTAACAGCGTTTTGATAGGCAACTGATAAGTCAGAGCTTAAAGAGAAATGAATAACTTCATCATATTCTTTTAATAAGCCTGAGAAGAATTCGTTATATTGAGCGTAGTTAACCGCACTTGTTTTTGGGAGAACTCCTGTTTTATCAACATATTCAAAGATTTCTTCTGGAGTTGTGACTCCATCTAATCCCATTTTTTCTCCAAGTGTAATAGTGAAAGGAACGGTCTTAATTCCAAATTCATCAAGAACTTCTTTTGGTAAATCAATCGTACTTTCTGCAGAAATACAGATTTTCATTTTAATATCTCCTTGTATCAAACTAAACGATACATAGTATTCATTTTGGTGGAGCCGGTGGTAATCGAAACCACGTCCGAAGAAGGCCCAGCAATATCATCTACAGCTTAGACAATATTAATATTTAACGTAATTTCGTATATCGACCCACTACATTACGCGAGATTAACTTCATTTCATGACTCAGTAACTAATCAACTCTAAGCCACAATCCTTTTGTTATGACACCTGTTTCAAGCGTGAAAGGCTAAAACCTTGAGAGGCGCTCTGCCCCAACGATTGTCGGGACCCTATTATTGGGTAATTAAGCTAAGCAGAGTGATTGAGCTCTAGGAGCTCTCATATAACTGTTGTCAGTTATTTTTGTTTTGGTTTATGGTGACCAACCGCTGCAGATAAAGCCCTGCACATCCCCGTCGAATCCTGAACGACCCCAGAGAGTGTTGCCTATCAAATAGGCTTTGAAAATTTTATAGTAAAGAAAACACTATGTCAAACGACTAGTGTTCTTTCCTTTTCTTTTGGATGAGTAATGCAGTCCCGATAGCGGATGCTGAAACAATGATTGTTAGAACCAATACAATAGTATTGTTACTATTACTTATTTCAAACATGCTGCTATTTGAAGAAAGGACAACATCACGTAATAAGAAATCTTCATAATGATATTTCCAGACAAGATATTCATATCTAGCAAGCATTCTTTCAATAACATTACCATCTACATTCTTAGTAGTGGTTGATAATATCGTCTTTTCACTTCCAAACATGTTGTTATAGATGAGTTTGAAATCGCTCCAAGTAAATCCATCTGAATAGACTGGAGAAGTAACTCCACTGCTATCACATGTAATATTATCTAAGAAATCATACGCGTATGATTCAGCAGTATACTCAAATTCTATGAATTTAACAGTGTCACTTAGAGCGTTTAACGCAAACGTTGTGAAGGTTTGTCCAGATTTTAAGCCTAAAGTCTTAATAACTCCTCGACATTCTGCGACTAATCTTCCATCAGAATTTATAAACCAGTCAAAGACTGTTTTTCCACTTAATTCTTCTTCGGTAAATATTCCAAAGTTGTCATATGTTCCATTAAGATAGGCAACAATATATTTCTTGGTACCGCTATCATCAAAGCAAAGTCTTAGCTTGGCATTTACTGTTTCAAATTTAACATCTACACCATTGGTGTAATCAGTGCCTGTTGCTCCAAAATAATCTCTATCACCAGTTTGGCCATTGAAATATCCTTTGGTTTGGAGATACATCTTATATGAAACACCTGTTGCATAATTGTTTTTCTTAATTTGAGGATTGCTCTTAACAGTAACTGTACAGCTTGCTGTAAGGTGACCATCTTGAGTTTCCACTGTAATAGTTGTAGCACCTTCATTAACACCTGTAACGACACCGTTATTATCCACTGTAGCAACAGATTCATCTAATGAACTCCAAGTAACATCTTTATATGTTGCATCTGCTGGAGCAACGGTTGGCACTAATGTTTCTGTACCATTTGCTGCTAATAGAATTGATGATTTATTTAATGAAACACCTGTTGGGGCAACGTAATTGGTGTCACCACTCCAAGTAAATTTAACATTATCAAGATATAAAGCGCCTGATTTTGATCTAATGCCAACATAAGCATAATTACCTGTAACATCGAATGATGTTTCACCATAGGAAAGGGTTTTTAATAGAGTGCCGGCTTTACTCGCATCATATAAATCGGTTGGCGCTGTATACGCATTGTTGCTGCCATAAATTTCTAATTTTCTAGCTGAGCTAGTGTTTTCATTCCAAGCGCATTCTACTTTTTGAATAAATCCATCTCCAGTAGTTGAGACAATACCGGAATTGTTATTATCGCTTCTTAATTGAATAGCACTGTGAGATCCTGCAGAATTGCCAGAATAAACAGCGGACGTGTTAAATGATAGAGACCATGATTTATATGTGTTTCCTGATGTACCAGTAGGAGCGCTTGTGAGAACATCAACTAGATTCTCTGAATTAATAACCTTAACTGTGCATGTTGCTTTCTTAGTTGTGTCATAAGTTGATGTAGCGGTAATTGTTGCAATACCAGTAGCTACGCCAGTAACTAATCCGCTATCACTAACGGTTGCAACACTGGTGTTGTTACTCGACCAAGTAACAGACGCAGGTGGGAAGTTATCACCGTTTACAGTCGCGGTTAATTGAACTTGATCAATTCTAGAAATATCAACAGTAGCCACTGAAGTGTTTAAAGTAACACTTGTGACAACTGGAGTTGTATCTGTAATTGTGATTGTGCAAGACGCTGAAATGCCACCATCAAGAGATGTAACAGTAATAGTCACTGTTCCTGCTTTTAAAGCTGTAACCACTCCATTAGATACTGTTGCAATATTTGCATCACTTGTTGACCAAGTAACAGCTTTATTTGTTGCGTTATTTGGAGAAATAGTAGCGGTTAAAGTAACTGTTGGAGTAACAAATCTATCAATAGATAGGGAAGTTTCATTTAATGTGACATCAGTAACATGAATTCCATCATTGCCCTTATAGTAGACAACATCATGAGCAGGATCAGCGCTTCCAGTAGGTGTTGAATTATAATTGTTTCCTTGTAAATCTGTTGTTCCCCAAATGTAATCAGCCCATTGTGGGAAATCAATAAATGGGTTTCTATTACCTTGGTAATTTCTATAAATCAAATCATTACGATGAATTTCATATTCATCAACTGGGTCTATTTTATTCCAGGCAAGTAAATCAGAGAGAATGCCCATGCAAACAGGGGAGGTTGCTGTTGAATATTCAGTTCTACCACTGCTAGTTGCATAATTTGCGATGTTTAAGAATGGTTCATAATCGGTGATTGTATCAGTTCCTGACCAGTTATTGTACCTAGCAGCCATATAGAAAATAGCGCGAGCAATATCACCTTTATCACTATCTTGTGGCTCAAATACCTCACTTGCCTCATCATAAATTGATGTATGAACTGCGGTTCCTTTTTTGTTATTTACGGTTGATGGTCTATTACCAGTTCCATCACTAGATGAAATAGTCGCAACAAATCCATAAGGATTGTTGTTGTGTGGTTTTTGGTTAACATAACTATCACCCGCAATTAAGTGGTGTAAGTCAGTTCCTGCTGGACCAATTGCTGCAACATCTTCTTCAGAGTGGGCCTTAAATCCTCTTGATTGACACCAAACGTGTTCTTTATCAAAGTATGGATTTTGATCGCTTAAATTCTTTTTAGCAGGGGTTGCTGTCTCGACACTATAATCAACATAAAGCATGTGAATATATGGGTTAGCGTGTAACTCATTAACATGGTTATATTTTGTAATTGTGTTATTGGAAGAATTATATGTACCACTAGTAAAACTAGAAATAGGAGAATTTACCCAATCTCTATCTGTAATTGAATAAATTGTACTAACTCCATTTTTGGACCATCCGCCGTAGGCGTAATAGTTCATGTTATAAAGAATTGATTTTAAATTTTTAAGTAAGTTAGTTCCTTTTCTTTCGGATTCATCTAATCCGTTAAGAGAAGAATAATATGCTCTAACATCTGCTTTCTCTACTTCATCAAGATAAATTGTTGTAGGTAAGTCGCTAGCGGCTTGGCAACCGTTTGTGGCGATAACGTAATTCGTTGTCGCAGAAGCCTTTTCTAATTGGCCACGATAAGTTAAAGCAATACCTGCTCCCATAGTCAAAGCAGATATCATAAATGTTGTTACTAGTTTTTTGTTCATAATATGTTTCGTCCAAGTAGTAATTATACTTTATATGTCTTCTTTTGAAAAATATTTTCAATTATGCCTATATTATAGCACTCCTCAAAAATGTATTTATCTTTACAAGAAAGTAAATACCATATAAACTTTATTTTGCTAATTACATTAGATAGATAGGAATCATATACACAATGTCAAAAGTTAAGAAACTCAAAAAAGATAAGAAAAAGATGTCCCCAAGGACAAAAAATATATTAGTTAATTCATTTAAAGGAATTATCTCTAACCAAGCCTGTATCGATAATGGTAAAGAAGCACCATGGTGGCT
>DFJP01000041.1 GCA_002373085.1 Caryophanales bacterium UBA3668
AAGCTACTATCCCATATTGTTGGAGCCAGCTCGTCTCGCACGAAGCAAACATTGAGTAACCTTACCTAGGCACATTAAGGTGTCACTGCAGATCCACCGCCTAAAGCTCAAATTCTTTTCTACTTAAGTTATGTCTCCATCTGGTGGACTAGGCGAGAATCGAACTCGCGTCTTAATACCCCACACTACATTTTCTACATCTTATTTCGTTTGAGATTATACAACGATTTCTTTAACGAACAATGTCCATCGTTGCGCTTTGAGTATTGATCTTATGAAGTTTATACTCTTGGGCTCCACCAGTCTAGTGTATGGCCTCGTTGACTAGATACTAGACATTTCTAGGCGAGGAAAGTTCTGAAACTAAATTAGTAGCAGAGAGCCATTCTTTGAGGAGCAGCGAATGCGCCTTTGAAGAAGGCTTTGACTTTTGCAAATAAAGATTTGCCGTTTAAATTTTGTTTGGTTATAGGTGACCGACCGATGCTTATGTAGCTCAAGTATACTAATCGAAACCTGAACTAGCCCATATTTGGCGCCTAGATTAAGGTTACTAGCCAACTATTTCGTTCTAGGCACAATTATTATGAAATTATTTTTTTATTATGTCAAGCAGTTTTTTGAAAAAAGTTTATTTAATTATTTTTGTGCCTGGCTCTTTGTTGGTTCCAATTGTTCCTGTAATATTTACGCCATCTGGACTAGTCAACGTAACAGTACCATTGGTCAAAGCACCATTATTAACTTTTAAGTCTCCTGCTTTAAGTTCTCCTATAAGGATAGGATCTAATGGAATGAAATTAAGAATAATAACGTCTTTAACTTTTATTTCCTTTTCAATTTCTTTCGCAATAGTTCTAATATCTTCTATGTTTTTAATTAAACCTTCATAAGGAACTTCTGCGTGACCGAAGCCTCTTTTATGACTATACGAAACAAAATATCTCATGATTATTCCTCCTTTAATATTGTTGCATATTCATTTATCTTTTTTAATAAATCTTCTTCTGATATTGGTAATAATTGACCGAATAACCCCATAAGGCAAGTGACAATAATAGAATCGCCAGCGCAATGGTAAATAGCACTATCACTTAGACCTGCCTTTTTCATAACTTGCTCGTCTTTTCGCTCAAAGCCCATTAGTTTCATACACTCAACAGGCGTTAGTTTACGAATGCGAATATTGGCTTGCTCTTCTTCGGTAATAAGAGGTTGTCTATGCCCACCAGTCGCAGTATCTAAACAAGGACTTAATCCGTTTGCATTATATATGCTTCCTGCTTGGTGAGTTTGATCTTCTTTGTCAAATAAGCCGCCAATACGATCAACCTTATCGTAATTCGGCTTTTTCTCTATGATGGCAATACCTAAGCCATGATTACCAGTCGTAATCGTTGGAGCGCTTCCTTCACTATCAAAAACGTCTTTTGCATGGTGTCCGTTTCCATAATTGCCAACCTTTTTAATGTCTGCAATAAAGTTATCATCCATACGACTTCCGTTTCTTGTAGTAACTGTTTTTGCTATTGCTTCTTCATCTGTTGAAGAAACAGGTGCGAATGTAAATCCGTTTCCACTTTCTTTTTGCTTTTCAGTATTTTCAATAAAGAAGTTAAGCATACGCTCGCTTAGGTAATACTTTTCATTAACTTCCTCTTCAAGAAAATCTTTAAGTCTATACCTTAAATTAACCTTAAGAGGGAAATCGTATCCATAATCGCCTAAAATGGAAATCATAAAGCAACGCCTACGATTTTGAGGAATTCCATAGTCTTTTCCGTTTAACACTTCAAAATGGTTTGAATAGCCTAACTTTTCTAGCTTTTGTGTCCACTTAACAAAATGTTCCACGTTTCCTGAACCGATAACTTCTGGCACATTCTCCATAAGAAGAATCTGTGGTCTTTCGGTAAGCTCATCAAGTATTCTTTCAACTTCCCAAAGTAAACCACTACGAGTGCCTCCATCGGCTTGACTAGTTTCCATTCCTTGCCTTTTACCAGCAAGTGATAAGTCTTGGCAAGGGAATGAATAAGTCATAATGTATTCATACTTATCAGTATCTACAATTTCTAAGTCGCTACCTTTGACCTTCATAATGTTCATAAGATTATGAGTAGCAATACAGTTATTGTATGTTTCTCTTAACCAAGATTCTGATTTCTTGGCAACATTACAAGGTTCATTGTAATCCATTGAAATATTGCCTTGAAGGTAATCAATTAACTCTTGCTTAGTCAAATATTGGGAATAATCAAAGAAATCCTTAATGTGAATCACATTATAAGCCTTAATGCTTGGTGCTGCCCATTCACAAGTCTTGTAATGTTCAAAGGGAACACCTAACACTTCTAATGCTTTCGCTTGTGCGCCAATTCCACTAAAAAGCTCAATGATACGAATAGGCTTCGTAATCACTTTTCTTTCTTTGTCTATGTTAAACAAATCTAATTGTTGGAATTTATCGCTCATAATGTTCTTTGCTTATATTCTCTTTCTAATTTAAGTAGATACTTTGTGTTCTGCTTATAAGTATGAGGATGGTGATTAAGCACCAATAGTTCTTTCACTCTCGCAATTTCATTAATCAATTGTGGAGTGGTCATTTCCTTATAAGTCATATTATTCTTCGTCGATTTTTGGAAGTTCAATATGCTCAAATTTTTCTGCCCTGATTTCAAGAATAGCAAGATAAGCAACCATAGAGTTATATTGTATTTCTAATAATTCTAATGGACAATCATGCTCTGGTTCTGGCTGATCTGCATATTTAGCATATTTGATTTTGCCAATGAATTTTTTAAGTTTATTTGCGCGAATTCTTAATTGCACGTATTCGGCAATAAACCTTTCTTTGTAATCTTCGCTAGTCATACCAGCAATTGTGTCTTTTAATTCTAACATGGTATTATTTTTCCTCCTCTACCACTTTTTTGAATTTTATTCCATTCACGATAATGTATTCAAATGAATCTATCGCTTCTGAATGAACATTAATGTTTATTTCGCCTTGTTTCAAGACTACTTTATCACAGTTGATAACTACGCTTAAATTATTTATAGCGCATATACCTATTTGTTCTAAATTTTCCATAATCTACCCCCTAAAAAGGTGCTCTATCATAAAAAGCGCTGTCTATTTTTTCTTTGTTAATGAAGACGAAATCGCCATTATAACAAAGCACAATATTCTTGTATTTTTTTAAAAGACTTTTAATGATGTTTATCGTTTTATTGACTTGCTTCTGATCGGGAAATTCTCTACGAAGTTCTTCAATATTCAGCTTTTCGCCCTCAAAGTAAGTAAAAACGTCTGATAAAGCATCTTCTTGTTCTTCGGTTATATCAGTTTCAACAAAGGTTTTCTTTTCTTTGTCAAACGTAGAAGCGCAATTGCGGCCTAAGTAGTCGCAATCTCCAACAAATAACGTGGTCATAAGAGTTCTAATTCCCCCTTATCGTTCATTTTGGCAACATAGATCAAGCCTTTGTTAGTTTTAATGAAAGCGTAAAGAATTACAGTATATTCCAAATACTTTCTATTAGAATAACTAATCCAATCTTTATAGCTTTTCTTTGCATCTTCTAAATTGTCATAGCATTCGCTTAAAGTAAAAGATTGATTATCAACATCTACATAATAGCCGTCAACTAATTCTTCAATAGTGTCGGCTTGTT
>DFJP01000104.1 GCA_002373085.1 Caryophanales bacterium UBA3668
ACTTTGACATAAATTAGTCCTTCTTAATGATATTTCTTGCGATATAAATACCACAGGCACTGGCTTGCGCTAACCCGCGGGTTAAGCCTGCTCCATCACCTGCAACATATAAGTTTTTGATTCCTTCAACTTCTAGATTTTTATCCATCTTTGGGTGTGCTGAATAGTATTTAGCTTCCACTCCATATAAAAGAGTGTGCTCGGTAGCGATACCTGGAGTGATTTTGTCTAGCACTTCAATCATTTCGATAATTGATCTCATAGTTTTATATGGAAGGGCTAAAGCTAAATCTCCTGGGACCGCTTCTTTTAAAGTAGGTCTAACAAATCCTTCTTCAATTCTCTTGGCGGTGCTTCTTCTCCCAAGTTTAATATCGCCATATTTTTGAACGATAACACTTCCACAAGCGAGTTGATTGACTAAGGAAGATACTTTTAAAGCGTATTCATTAGGCTTCTTGAATGGTTCTTCGAAGTGGTGGGACACTAAAAGAGCGAAGTTTGTGTTATTGCTACTTAATGAAGAGTCATTATATGAATGACCATTAACATTCACAACACCTTCATAATTTTCCATAACAACGTGACCTCCTGGGTTGGAGCAGAATGTTCTAACCGTGGAGCCAACGGATGTTTTATAAATAAACTTTCCTTCGTAGAGGTTTTCATTAATCTCTTCCATGACGATGTTAGGGCATTCAACACGAACACCAACATCGACTTGGGTTTGTGACATTGGAATTTGATATTTTTCAAAGAGTTCATTAAGCCACTTTGAGCCTTCTCTTCCAACACCTAAAACAACGTATTTACCTTCAATGACTTCTCCAGATTCAAGTTTGACGCCTTTGATTACTTTGTTTTCAACAACGATATCGGTGACTCTTGTGGAGAATCTCATCTCAATACATTTTTTTAAATCATCATATATACGAGAAAGAATTTTGATGTTCTCTTCGGTGCCTAAATGTCTTACTTTACTACGTAATAGTTTGACACCAACAGACATCGCTCTTCTTTCGATTTCTCTAACTTTTTCTGTATCAGGGTTAGTGATCACTTCGGTCGCGCCATAAGAAATATTGATCTTGTCGACATAGTCGATAATATCCATAAGTTCTTCTGGAGACATATAATCGGTTAACCAACCACCAAATTCAGTGGTGATATTGAACTTACCATCAGAGTAAGCACCTGCGCCACCAAAGCCGTTAGTAATAGCGCAAGCTGGATAACATTCACGATATCCTTTGTTATTAATTGGACATTTGTCTAATTGATGTTCAATGACAGGGCATTTTCTTTCATAGATGTTTTTACCCCTATCAAGAAGAATGATTTTTAAATCTTTGTTTTTTTTGGTGAGTTCGTAGGCACACATATAACCACTTGGGCCAGCGCCGACAATAATCACATCGTATTTCATATTAAACATCTCCCTGAACGCCACAAAAAATTATATCATTTTTGAGATGTATATAAAATCTATTTATATATGTAGGTAAAAAAAGATTGGACCTTAAAATCCAACCTTTATTTATCTTCGATGACTGAGCCATCAATGATGCACATATCTTTGCCACTTCTTTTAGCTTGATATAAGTAACTATCAACGACTTTGAGTTGCTTATCGAAGCTAAATACTTCAGAAGTATTGATGACTGATCCTCCTACAGAGATGGTGACCATACTTTTTGGTGCGCCTTCAGGAGCGTCAATCTTTAAATCTCTAACCGCGTTACGAACTCTTTTCATGATTTCAGGAGCGTCACTTGTGTTTTCAATTTCAAAGAAGAGCAGGAATTCTTCTCCTCCGTATCTAAAGAAGTCGAGTCCTGGAGATGGGAATTCTCTTCTTATTGCTTCAGCAATACTCTTTAAGCAATAGTCTCCACCTGGATGAGAGAATTGATCGTTATATTCTTTAAAGTTATCAATATCAAACATGATAAGTAATAGATGAACGTTTTTAGTTTCCCATCTTTTAGCGTTTTCCACTAAAAACTCTCTAAGAGCGTGTCTATTTTTACAGTGGGTGAGCTCGTCATACATCGCGGTGTTATTAAGAACTTCGTTTCTTAATTCGACACAGTATCTCTGTGCTTCTGCGTAGAATAAAATAGAAATAACTAAATAGCCCACTAATGGGAATAACGTTCCGATGATGATGTAGTAGTGGAGGCCTTTAATGTTATATATGTAATAAGCGATAATTGCTGAAACGATAATACTACTAGATGTAAGAATGCCAGTAACTGAAGAATCAATCCAAAACGCTGGTTGGATAAGAACGAGCAAAGTTACGATAATAACCGACGCACTTAATGTTTCCGTTTCATTAAGGAATCCTTGCTTTGCATCAGCAAAGAAGAAAGAGATAAGTGAGAATAAGATTACTAAATATAAAGAGTTAAGGGCGATTCTTGCAACAATAACCTTTGTTGTTTCATTTTTGGAACGTAAGCCAATTATCTCCAAAACAATTGCAAGGAGTGATCCAACAATACCAACGGCTTGTCCAGTAAACGATAAAGTGCCATATGTTTCGATTAACCGACCATTTGTAGCAACACTCATAGAAATCATTAAGAAAGTACAGGCTAAAAGGAAACCAACGGATATTAATAAAGCAACCGCGCCGAGCTTCTTTGCTAATTCGCCTTTAATTTTCCTAACATCGTTTCTGTTAAGATGATTGTTTTTGATTGTTAAACGAGTGGAAATAAATAAGAAGTTTTCTAAAAATTTGTTTTTCATAACTTTAAAACAATAATAAACAAGTTTTAGAAAAACCACAACAATTAACGTGTGTATATGTGTATATGCGAGTAAATATTTAATTAAAATATTTGATTTAATCAAAATAAAAATAGCGTTTATAAAAATAATTTTAAAATTTAAATACTATGTATTTAGAAAAAAAGTTAAAAAAATATAAAAAAATGCTTGCAATAATTTTTTGATAAGAGGAAAATATAGTAATCCAACTTGAGAGGGTTGGATGAGACTTAAGAACTGATAGGTTCTTAAATATCTCAAGTCTAGGTAAGTCAATCGACGGAATAAACGAAGTTGATAGGACGGTTTCAGAAATAAACATTCTGGATTCACGATTGCTCTAGCATAGAGGTGTTAGCAATAACATCTCGGGTACATTCCTCCCTGATGAGTTCGCTCATTAATGGCAGTTGAGTTCAAGACTTAACAACGTAAG
>DFJP01000016.1 GCA_002373085.1 Caryophanales bacterium UBA3668
GGAGACTAATCTACCTAATGGTTTGTCAGTGGCATCAACGACATACCATTTTCTTTGGATTTCATTTGCTTTTGCAATAGTAGTTTGACGTTGCATACAATTAATCCTCCTTTACCAAACTAACTTATTCCTTACCGGGGACTTCATTATTTTTGGCTTGTGCCGAGTTAAATAATATTATTTTTATCATCTTAAATCAATTAAATATTTTATTATTTAATTACTTAACCTTCGATTTATATAAAAAGAACCCTTTGGGTTCTTATTTAGTTTTTTAATAATTAGATTATTGCTTAACGTTATGATAGACGTTTTGAACATCTTCAAGTTCATCAAGCATATCGATTAATTCGTCGAATTTTCTCTTATCTTCTGGATCTGTAATTTCAATTGGATCGTTTGGTAAGAATGTAATTTCTGCTGTTTCGAATTCAGTGATACCCATTCCAGAAAGGACGTCTCTTGCTTGAGCGAATGCGGATGGTTCTACTAATACTTCGATAACTCCATCTTCTTCTGTAACTTCTCTAACATCGACATCACTTAAGATTAAAGTTTCTTCGACTTCATCTCTATTATTTCCGTTAAAGACTAAGACACCAGTTTCAGTAAAGTTGAAGATAACTGAACCCATATGTCCACCTTTTTTAGTAACAGTTGTTCTAACGTTAACTAACGCTCTATTGGTGTTATCAGTTAATGTATCAATAATTAATAAGCTTCCACCTGGACCAAAGAATTCATATCTGCCTTCTTCATAGCTTTCAGCGGAACCGCCTTTAGCTTTTTGAATAGCTCTTTCAATAACATCTTTAGTAACGTGTTGGCTCTTCCATTTTTCAATCGCGGAACGTAATGCTAAGTTACTATCTGGATCAGGAACACCACTTTTTGCGGCCATGTAGATTTCTTTACTGGCTCTCATAAATAATGCGCTTCTAGCAGCAGCAGTTGCAGCCATAGCTTTTGCTCTTACTTCGTGTGCTCTTCCCATAAATCTTTTTACCTCTATACGCTCAAAAATAATATCACAATGTTATTTATATGAAAATATTTTCTTATTTTTATAAATAAGGATAATTCTTTATGTGCGCATATGCGCGCATATATCCTTATATATTAATAATGAACATTTACTAATGTTAATCCATTAGCAGGTGCTTTATATGCACATATTTCTCTAGGAGAATCACTATCTAACATATCTAAGACGATTTCTGGATCTAAATCTTTATCACAAATATGTATTGCCATTCCTACTATCATTCTAATCATATATCTCATAAAGCCATTACCCACTAAAGTGATATAAATTAAATCCCCATGAGTGTCGACATCAATTGAATATATATTTCTCACAAAGTTAGCGTCATCTTCTTCTTTAGAAGTGAAATTTTTAAAGTTATGTTCACCAACAAAGTAGTTTAACACTTCTCTTATTTTATCTAAATCAATCTTCTCTGGATGTAGATATGCAGTATCATATAAGAATGGATCTTTAGACTGAGTAAGAATTGTGTATGTATAACACTTATTTTTCGCGGAATATCTCGCATGGAAATCTGGGTCTACTTCCTCTATATCTTCTATCTTAATATCAGGAGGAAGCATTTGATTAACTGAATATAAAAGTCGATTTAAATCAATCTCTCTATCTTCTATATCAAAATGGAATTTTTGTCCGAAAGCGTGCACTCCTGCATCAGTTCTACCTGCTCCATAAATATTAATTTCTTGGTTACCAAAAAACTTCGAAAGAGCTTTTTCTATCTCTTCTTCTACAGTATTTACGTTAGGTTGTTTTTGCCAACCATAATACTTAGTCCCTTTATACACACAAGATGCGAATAATCTCATAAATCTTTCCTAAAATAGAGGTTTAGCCCCAAAAATCCAATAAATCAAATCAATCTTGATGAAATTCTTATCGATGATGATCGCGGCGAGTAGTCCACCAAAAATAACGAGTCCGATTAGTAAGCCTACTAAATCGTTCCAGCCAAATCTTAAAACACGATATCTACTTCTTTTCGCGTATGGATTATATCCTCTAGCCTCCATCGCGTTAGATAATTCTTCACTTCTTCCAATTGCAGAAACAAATAAAGGAATAATTAAAGAAACTATCGCGGATAATCTTTTAATTAATCCTCCGTGATCAAAATCTACTCCCCTAGAAGCTTGAGCCTTCATAATACGATGAGTTTCATCTAATAAAGTAGGAATAAATCTTAAGGCAATACTTAAAGTCATCGCTACGATATGAGATGGGAATTTCACTAATTTAAGTGGGGTGAGATACCATTCAATTGCATAGGTTAAATCCATCGGTTTAGTGGTGCTAGTTAATATCATCGTAATCATAATCATCATAATTAATCTAAAAATGATATAACCACTTTGATAAAATGCATCGTAATTAACTCCATATCCTCCAATATAAAAAGCGATATGTGATGGATCATAATTAGGATTAGGAATAAAGATGTAGATGATAAGTAGGAACACTATCATCACCCACATTGCTCCTAAAGATTTAAATAAGTTAATAAAGTTAATCTTAGAGATAATCATTGTTATCACTAAGAACAAGAATAAGAATCCTGTAAAGATTAAAGCAGTAGACCAAGTATCCACTCTTAAGAAGATAGACACTAATAATAAAGTCATAATAAAAAGTTTATTTCGTGGATCAAGACGATGCACAAACGTGTTAAAAGGAGAATATCGACCAAATGTTAAATTGTTCATTTGAGTATCTCCTTAAGTTGGACAAATAAATCATCCACTGTTCTTATTTTGTTTATGTCAATATTGACATTATGACTTTCTAATAATTTGCAGAATGAGAATAAAGGCGGAATATCAATTGAATAGTTAGATACATCTCCACTAAATAAAGTAGATGGAGATCCTTCAAAAGCAATATTGCCTTCATTAATTACAATGACATGGTCCGCGTGATTGAGGACTATTCCCATATCGTGAGTAACAATAATGATGGTTTTACCATTTTTATTAAGATTCACAATTAAATCTAAAATGATTTTACTTCCTAAAGGATCTAAGCCTGCAGTAGGTTCATCTAAAATTAATACTTCTGGGTCGATTGCGATAATTCCGGCAATCGCCACTCTTCGCTTTTCTCCTCCAGATAATTCAAAAGGAGAACGTTTATAGAATGATTCATCTAAACCCACTAATTTAAGTGCATCATGTGCTTTTGAAATAGCATCTTCTTCTTTATATCCATAATTCTTTAATCCAAAAGCGACATCTTTTTCGACTGTCTCTTCAAATAGTTGATATTCAGGGAATTGGAAAACAATAGAGATATGTTTTCTAAGCTCTTTTATTTTCTTCAGTTTTTTAATATCACTACTAATAACAAAATCTTTATATGTAATCTTTCCGCTTGTTGGAATAATTAATCCATTTAATGTTTGTATTAAAGTGGACTTGCCACTTCCAGTATGACCAACAATCGCAGTGATTTTATTCTCTGGTATTTCTAAAGATACATCATGAAGTGCTTCCACTTCATTAGGAGTCTTTTTTAAATAGACATAAGAAAGATGTTCTATTTTGATTGCCATAACATCTCTCCTATTTCCTCTATTGTGGTCTTTTCAGTAACTTTTAAGCCAAGCTCTAAACATTTTTGTTTTAAAAGAACTTCAAAAGGAACACTTAAGTTATATTTAGAAATAACTTCTCGGTTATTAAATAATTCACTTGGTAGACAAGATAACACTATCTCTCCTTCATGAAGGAGAATAATACGGTCACTTAAATATGCTTCTTCGATATCATGAGTAATAGAGATAATAGTTAACTTAGGATTTTCTTCTCTCATCTTTTTAATGAGATTAAGAATATCTTTCTTACCATTAGGATCAAGCATACTAGTGGCTTCATCTAAAATTAAAATATCTGGTTTTCTTACTAATGCATCAGCAATTGCTACTCTTTGTTTTTGACCACCAGAAAGGAAGCTAGGTTCCTTAGTTAAGAAATTCTCCATGCCCACTTTCGCTGCGTATTCCTTAACTAGGATTTCCATATCACTTCTAGCAACGTTGTCATTCTCTAAAGAGAAGGCAATATCATCTTCTACTGTTGCCCCAATAAATTGGTTATCTGGATTTTGGAAAACAATCGCGACTTTTTTTCTTATTTGTTGAAGATTGTCTTTATCTAAAGATAGACCGTTAATAATAATCTCACCGCTATCTTTGATAAGTAATCCAATCATTAATTTACATAAAGTGGATTTACCACATCCATTATGTCCAACAATAGAAACATATTCCCCTTCTTCTATATCTAGAGATATGCCTTTTAGAACTGGGGAGTTATCGATGTATGAATATACTAAGTTTTTAATTTCAACGCTTTTCACGCTGGATATTATACACGATATTTTGATTATTCTTTAGAATTAAACAAAATAAATATTATTTTCTCCTTAATCTTTTCAATTCTATTTCTTACCGTATGATACTTTTTCTCATATTTAGAAGCTATTTCATTTATCGATTCCTCGAAGAAATAATGCTTCCTAAACATATCAACAGAGATTTTATCTAGTTTGTAATAAGTAGGATTCTCCACAATGTCTCTAATTCTTTCTATTAAGACATTATTCATCGCATCTTCACTTACTTCTTCACTACAAGCGATAATCATCTCCTCTTCGTAACTAGTAAGTCCTTCTTGTCTTCCTATATATGTTTTAAAGCCTGAAATACTTAAAGAGTTATCTTTAACATGTTCTTTCATATTATGTTTTGCAATAACTTGCCAATAAACATAAAACGAACCTTTATAGTTATAGTTTTCTAAGGCCACCATTAAGGAAGTAAGACCAATAGAGACTAAATCATCATATTCTGCAGTTGTTACATCCCAGAATATTCTTTTTAAAGCACCAGCTTCTTTTCTTGACGCAATAGTAAATCTTCTTACTAATTCGTTAGATGCATCAATGTTATTGCTCTTCTTATATAGCCTTACTAGTTCTTCATTGGTTAAGAATTTTACTTTAATAAAAAAGATCCTCGCTTTCTGGAGGACCTGTTTTACTAAGGCGTGGGACTATTAACTACGAATTCTCGATAGTAAGATTCCTGCCGCAACCGATGCGTTAAGAGAGTTAACGTGTCCGTATTGAGGAATCTTCACAACATAGTCACTATTTTTAATCACTAGTTGAGATACTCCCTTTCCTTCACTACCAATAACTAAGGCAACGGGAAAATCATAAGTTAATTTGGAATAATCTATCGTGGCGCTTCCATCTGTTGAAACCACCCAAAAACCATTATCTTTGAGTCTTTGAAGAGTTTGATTTATGCTTCCTATTTGACAAACAGGAACATAATTTATCGCACCTGCGCTAGATTTAGCAACTGTCGCGTTAAGAGGTACTTGATTGTGTTTTGGAATTAGGACCCCAGTCACATTAAACACATCACAGCTTCTTAAAATAGCACCCAAATTATGTGGATCTTCTATTCCATCTAATATGACGATAACTGGGAGTTCAACTTTTCTACTCCTTCTTAATATCTCATCTAAATCGATATATTCATAAGGTTTAATTTCAGCGACTATTCCTTGATGAACTCCTCCATTACTTTTGGAGTCAAGTTCTGCTTGGTTAACAACCTTGATATATGGTTTCTTTTCTTGGAGAAGTAAGTTAATATCCTTGTCCGAAAAATTGTTTGTGATAAAAACTTTTAAAACACGATTTGCTCTAAGCGCTTCCTTGACAGGGTTCCTCCCAATGATGAGATTAACGGTTTCTACTTTATGATTATTTCTCATTACATGATACCTTTCTCAATTAGGATGTTACGGAATTCATCAGACTTTGCAAAATCTTTGTTTTCTTTTGATTCGAGGTAGTTTTGATAGAGTTTTCTATCGTTTTCATCCATTTTGACGTAAGGGATATCGATGCCGAGAACACTAAACATGTCATTAAGAGTTTTAAAGAGATCATTAAGTTTCTTATAGTCTATTTCTCTACTTCTTACTTCTTGATTGGCAAGTTTAATGACGTTATATATTTCCGTTAATGCATTTGCGGTATTTAAATCATCTGCAAGGGCTTCTAAGAATGGATTTATGTAGGTTGGCTTTCCTTCATCTAAGTTTATTCTACTTACTTGAAGTTTTAACGCCATTTGCTTAATGACCATTTTCATCTTATTTACTTCTTGGATAGCCGCGTTAACTGTCTCATCAGTGAAGTTAACAGGTTGACGGTAATGCGCGCTTAAAATTACTAGTCGAGTTACTGCTCCACCATATTTTTCAATCATATCTTTCGCGTAGATGACATTGCCTAAACTCTTAGACATTTTCTCATTACCAAAATTAATGAAAGCGTTATGCATCCAGTATTTTGCAATCTTATGTGAGTGAGTTGCTTCACATTGAGCAATTTCGTTTTCATGATGTGGGAATTTTAAATCATATCCACCACCATGGATATCGATATATTGTCCTGGGAAGATTGTATCAATCATGACACAGCATTCAGTGTGCCAACCTGGTCGACCATTTCCCCAAGGAGAAGGCCAGTTAATTCCTTCATCAGTTTTCTTCCATAATGCGAAATCTAATGGGGATTCTTTATTTGAATTTTCTTCAATACGAGCGCCCACCATTAAGTCTTCAACATTAATTCCACTTAAGCTTCCATAGTCTTTGATCTTATTGACTCTAAAATAGACATCTCCATCTACGACATAGGCTGCCCCAATCTTTACTAGATTATCAACATAATCAATAATCTTTTGAATGTATTCAGTGACTTTAGGAGTGATAGAAGGAATATTACTACCAATCGCTAAAGTAGCCTTTTTAAATTCTTGAATATAGAATTCAGTTAATTCTTTTTC
>DFJP01000101.1:0-27496 GCA_002373085.1 Caryophanales bacterium UBA3668
CTAAGAAGCAAGTAACAAACATGCTAGTTTTATTACCTTTAATGATAGAGGAGTTAATGTCTTTAAGAATTTGAGAAGGAGTTTTGCCCGCTTTAGCAAAGTCTCTAAATGATGTGATAGTTTTCATCATAAACATCGCGGATGGGACTCCTTTTCCGGAAACGTCTCCAATTAAAACTGCGACATGATCTTCATCGATATTGACATAATCATATAAGTCTCCACCAACTTCATTAGCAGCCTTAAGTTCTCCAATAATCTCCACTTCTTCTGAATATAAAGTTTCTTCAGGAAGAGTGTTTAATTGAATCTCTTTAGCAACCCCAAGTTCGGTTTTGTTCTTTTCGTTTTCTGTGCTAAAAGCAATCTCACTATTGAGTAAGACTTTGGTTCTTTTATTTAAGAAAACAGTCACTACGAAGATTAAGGTAAGGAATAATGCTCTTCCTAGGAAGTATTGAGTGAAGATTTTGACAAATCGATTCTCGTGAGCGACATAGATTAAATCTTTTAAGAACCTATATCGACCTATCGCTGTATCTGGATAAGCTTCAGTTAAACGAATGCTATGGATAGTTTGATCAGCCTTATTTAATTCACCAGAAAGTAAATTGGAATCAAATTCTCCATAGAATGTAGCAAATCCTAGGGCCACTAAGCTCATAACAATAATGACTCCGAAAGTAATTTTACTTAATCGAGGATTGTAGTAATGCGCGGTTAAAACAATACAAACAGCCCAGCCTAAGACTGCGTGTTTAGGCATAATGACATTAAGTGCGAAAATCGCAATGACAAATAATGCTAAAACAAAATATTTATATTTTTGACTTGCTAAAAACTTGGTCTTTAAAAATAATGCAGGAATACAAAGCACTAAAATCAAAATTGGAATAACAGTGACTGTTACTTTCCAAGTATCGTAAGCAACTTCAAACACTTTAAAAAAGTAACCAAACCAAATTGCAAATAGTAAACCCGCAGTGAAAAGAAGAGCGAGAGTCATGTGCTTATTCGCACTTATTTCGTTTTTCTCATATGCAGATCTTATTTTTTCTTTTGCGGACATATTAGATACCAATTTCTAAATCATCGTATTTGTCTAACAATTCGTATAATCGACTTCTACAGCCTTCTAATCTCTTACTGTTGTCTGGTTCATTAACGCGGTTCCACCACATCATATGAACATAAGCGACAATTCTAATCTTTTCTTTAACATCTTTATCGTCTTTGCCAAAGTAAAGATTAAGGACAGAGTTATATAAGTTAGCAGCATCTTCATCTTTAATGCCGAAGAATCTCTCACTATTACCTGGATCATCTTCATTAAATGCGCAATAAGGAGCGTATATCGCTGCGAGCTCAAAGATTGGATGACCAACTGATAAAGTGTCCATATCAATTAAAAGGAGTTCACCGTTTTGAACCATGATGTTTTTAAAGTGACAATCACCATGGACAAAGGTTCTTCTATCTTCAATAGATTCAAGCAATTTTTTTGCTTTTTGATAATATTTATCTTCAAGGAATGGTTTAATCTTTTCGATTTTATCGAAATAATGCTTTTTAATTTCTGGGATTGCAGGATTTAAGCATTCTGTGGTGTTAATCTTCTTTAATAAAGAAGCATACTTTTCTAAATATTCTTGATAATGTTTTTTGTCTTCTAAAAGGACATTCTTCAAAGATTTACAATCAAGCATTTCAAAGATGACACCCATCTTCTCTCCAGCCTTCACGATATCAAAGGAGATCGCGGTTGGAACTCCTAAAACAAATGCTTCTTTTGCTAAACGTAATTCTCTTTCGATTTGTTGTGAATCACTAGTTCTATTAAATACTTTGACAATCGTGTCTTTATCTAAACGATAGACAGTAGAGAAAAAACCATCACCGATAACTTCTGCGTGAGATAAGTCAACTTTTCTTAAAGCTTTTTGAACATCCATAACACTGGTAAAACCAGTCATTTGGAAAACATCATATACTTCTAAAGAAGCATTGATAATTGAGACATCATCATATTGTTGTTTTAATCTTAAGATAATTCTTAATCCGGCGCTTGAAATGTAACGGAGCATATCTAAATCTAAAACAAGTTTTTTAAACTTATTATTAGCGATGATATCATCTATTTCTTTTCCCATAGGTTCAGCGCTATAGGAATTGAGTTCGCCTTCTAAATAGATGACTAAAGAGTCATTTTCTAAATTGAATCTCATACAAAACCTCACTACATGACTAATTTTTCAATTTTGAATAAGTTCTCAAAACCGACCATTCCAAAGACGTCATACACTGCTTTTGGAACGTTGACTAGTTTTGTTTCAGCGCATTCTTTTTTGACTTTGATTAAAATCCTTAGTCCTGCCGAAGAGATATAACGTAAATCTCTCATATCAATCACTATTTCTTTGTATTGGTTTGAATTCATGATGGCATCGATTTCTCTATCGATATCTTCAGAATTAAAGGAGTTGATCTCTCCTTCAAAAAAGATGGTTAAAACTTCGTTCTCTAATGTATTTTTCATAACAAATCTCCGATTATATTTTCTCACATACACTGTCACAGATGTGTCACATACGCGAGATATTCTTATTTTTACTAGATTATATCAAACAAAAAAGTTATAATTTCCTTATGAAAAACAAACATTTTACATTTTTAGTGGCTACTTTATTCTCTTTATCTGCCTGCTTTGGGAGTAATAAAGGTGGGACAGTAAAGTATCAAATTGAATATAATAATGAGTCAATAAATAAAGTTAACTTAGACAACTACTTTTTGACTCACGAAGAAGAATATCCATCTTATAAAGCATTAAAAGAGAATGTTCCAAATATTTTAGATCGCACTAGAACTATCAATATTAGTGAAGGTTTTACTAATAAGATGCAAGCCATTCGTTTTTCAAATAGTGAAAACGGGTTCTTAGGAGGCGAAACATTCTTACTCCATAACGGACAATATTTCCACTTAGGAGGCGCTTGGGGTGGCCATGGAGTCACTGAATTTATTCGTCGACAAGGCGATAGAGGATATTGGCTATATTTCCTATACTCAAATGGCAGCGGAATCCACCGCACAAACATTGGGGTTTATAGCATGTCAAAAAGCGAGTTATACACTATTAGTTCATTGGAACTTGAGATTAATAAAGATTACACTTTCAAGATTAGTGAAAATAACACGATTGATATATATGAAGCTACAATTGAACCATATTACGATGAAAGCATGTTCCCGCATTACTCAATCGTAGAAAAAGGGCTAGTTATTGAAGCGATTGATGAACTACAAAAAGTCAAAATATAAAGTAAAACACGCGGTTTCTTGCGTGTTTTTATTCTTTTATTGCCTCAATAAGTTTTTTAGCAGCCTCTTCTTGACCGTTTATATATGGATGCCCATTTGCCCCATCACTATTGGGGGTAAATTCTACGAGTTTTATTATATTTAAATAACGAGATTTAATCTTCTCATATACTTTTTTAATGACATTAATTAGATCGTCGCAGATTGGTAGTAAGCGGTAGCACATCACCACTTCTACTCCTATGTTATCTTTGATAATACTGTCCACTAAAGAGATATATTCTTTTTCAAATGTCTCTAATGCCTGTGGTTTATCCTCATCTTTGGTGTTTAAATTATATGCTCCATCATCGTTAGTGACTAGATTAATAACTGCAATATCAAGTTTTCTAGTCTCATGACATTCACTAATCATATCTACTGTATTGATATATTCTTTGAATTTCTTATCGATATAGATTGGCAACGCTAAAGAGATGCCAGAACGAGAAACAACTGTGTAATCCATATCTAACCCCATAGCGGTTAAATATGCATAACTCTTAGAGAAGTCTTCACTTTCTCCAGAGAAACACACCCCATGATAATCTAAAACACCATACCCACAGGTGATTGAGTCTCCAAAGAATCCAATGAGTTTTTTATTACTTTCTGGAAGATTACCAAATTCTCCTCCGTCAATAGAGATATCGTTAACCGTGATAGTAGATAAATAGACTTCGTTTACTTTAATAACTCGAATAGTAGTCTTGCTAGATAAGTTGACTTTGATAGTAACTAAGTTATCTCCACTTACGAGCCTTTCTTTTGAATAGAATTTATCATTAACGTAAATGTTAATATATTGAGCAGTTATCTCTCTTAGTTCACTTTTTAAGGACAATGTGATAGAGAAGCTATTTTTAGATGGAATAACTTCAAATTCAAAACCACTTCCTGAAAAAGAAAAGTAATCTTTGTTATCTTTATAGATATGTCTACCAATAAGCCTTAACTTCATAAACATAGTTTAGGTTCTTTATTTCCATTGAGCAATAAAAAACGCATCGAATGATGCGCTTTATATAAATGATTAGTTCTCTTTCTTGCGTTTTAAGAGGAAGAATCCACCTAAGAAAACCACTCCAGCCGCTAAGAAAATGACCATGAGAACTGTGTTATTACCTTCATTCACCGAGAAACCTTTAATCATGCTATTAACTTCTAAGATATTGTCAGAACTAAGTTCATCACCATTGATGGATGCCCAGGCTTGTAAACGTGCCAATTCATTTTCATACGCTTCATTAGTGGTGAATAATTCTCTTTGATGCTCATTTAATAAATTAAATGCTGCTTTAGCACTTGCGTAGTAATGATGTTCATTATCTTTGCAATATCCAAGGTTTTGGGTGTAATCCATATGCATGTATTCGGTAATGAAATTCTCTAGTCCAACTGCATCATCAGTTCTACTGATGTTTCCTCCATTAGAAGAGCCGGAACGCACAATAATACTTTGAATATTTACACGATTACTTGAGTTTTCAGTTAATAAGGTAACAGAACTTTTGTTGCCTGATATTATAACTTCGTATTCTTCATAATTGCTTGTCAAGTTTGTAACAGATTGACCATCAACTTTAAGAACTGCGTTGCTATCGTAGTACTTAGCGACAATAAGAAGTGAGCTGATGTAGCAGCCGGTTGTGATAGTAATGTTTCCACCACCTTTGCCAGTTCCTAATCTCATTGAACTATTTTCATAGTGTGTTTTGTTGCCGTATGAAACGGTAATAAATTCTATGTCTCCGCTAATAGATTCTTCTGCAGAATCTGGCCAAGTGATTGTGCTTTCAGCAGCATCACCTTCTTCAATAACTGTTCTACCAGTAGCAACAAAAATATCATAAGTTGCTTCTTTAGTTAATCCGTTATAAGAAGCAGAAACTGTCACACTTTGTGTTCCACAAATAGACATGTTTGGTGAGGAAACAGTGCCAACACTGATTTCTTTTGAATATCCGTTTGTAAAGTTAGCAGTTACAGCGCCATCAAAAACGAATGTATCACCTTTAGTGAATTCTGTGGTTTGATCACTAACAGTGATAGAACTTAAAGTTGCTGGATCAACTGTAATTGTGTATGTATCAGTTTTTGTAATATCACCTTCGGTGTAACTGACAGTAACAGTTTGTTCACCAATTGTATGCATGTCATATCCAGAGAAAGTTGCATCTTCAGTAACAACATCACCAGTATTATTAGTGTAAGTAGCGACTACTGAACCTCCAAAGACAAATTCATCACCTTCTTGGAAGAATTCTTTTTGATTTTGAACTGCAATTGAATCTAAGAAGAACGGGTTATTGATGCTGATTTCTAAATAGAAATATTTTTCACCCATCATGACTTTGATATATTCATCATCAATTGTTAATTTTTCATTTAAACTTGGTTCAAAAGTGAATTCACTTTCATGACCATTATATGTATATGAATCGCTTGAATTATCAGAGAAATATCTTGTGATAGCCATACCTGTTGGATCAAAGTAATCTCCAACAAAATAAGACATCTTATCTGGCTCTGTTAAGAAGTCGATATCGACTAAAGTCTTAACGACTGTTTTTGGTGTTAATGCATATAAGTACGCGCTTGTATAACTGCCTGAAGTATATGGTCTTAAGCCAGTTGAGTTAAAGACATAGTCACCAACGCTGCTTCCGCCATTAACGATACCACTAGAAGTTAGTGTCATAGTAGTTGAATCGGTTGTGCTAAAAGAGACTTTCTTATCAGCAGATGAATATACATATCCATCATCAGCGAGCAACTTAAATCCTGATGAAGTTCCTTCAATCGTAAATATAATTGCTTCGTCTAAGTCAGTAGATAGCTTCACCCAGTTGCTATCAATTGTATAAGCAAGATTAGAACTACTTGTTCCCCAAACGACTTTCATGCCATTGGTGATACCACTAGAAGTAAGTGGGGTTGATGAAATTGTGTATTGATTTAGTCCTGTTGCTTCACTAACAGTGATTGAATATGTTGTAGTTTTAGTTGTTCCACCTTCGGTGTAACCGACAGTAACGGTTTGATTACCTGTAGTAGATAAGTTATATCCGCTGAAAGTTGCACTTGTAGTGACATTAGCAGTTGTTGAGTCGCTATAATTAGCGGTAACAGTTCCTCCAAAGGAGAAAGAATCATTAACGTTAAATGTAGTTTTTTGGCCACTAACGGAAATAGATGAAAGAGTTTTTGGGTTAGTGACTGTTACTGAACATGTTTTGGTATATTGAGTTCCACTAATGGTTGCTTTTGCGGTAATAGTTGCTGTTCCGTTACTTGCACCAGTAAGGGTGATTTGACTACCACTACTTGCGCTTGTTGAGCTTATGCTCACAACACTTGAATTAGAAGTTGACCAAGTAATGCTACTAGAGTTAGAGGAAGTAGCACTAATCTTAGCGGTATTTCCACGAACAATAGATAAAGAAGTAGTTGAGATGGTAACTCCTGCAGAAGGTGTACCGGATGTATATTGTCCTTTGGTTCCATAATCGCTTGCGTGAGTTGAATCCCAAATAGCGCCAACCGCGTAAGGGCAATCGATGAACGGGTTTCTATTTCCTTGGCCTTTATATGCAGCGTTATTTCTATCGATTTCTTTTTGAGAAACTGGGTCTTCTTTAGCCCATTTTAAATAAACGCTTAAATATTCTGATTTAATTGAAGGGAATGTTGTCTTATCAAAAGCGGCAAATGTATTGTTTGATAATTTGTCTTGATAACAAGTTACGAAGTAAAAATAGATACGGGCAATATCACCTTTATAGCAATCTTTTGGTTCAAAACATCTTCCACTTCCTGTACCTGTTCCAAGTAAACATCCATCTTCTGATGTATATTCGGCACTAGTAACTTCACCATGAGGATAATTGCTACGTCTATTATTAACATATCCATCAGATGGTAAGACGTGATGAATATCACTCACCATAGGTGCGCTTTTATTAAACGATCCTTGAGGAATAACGTGTTCTCTATTAATTGAGTCGTGTTCTTTCTTATAAGTTGCATTGATACGGGAATCATTTAATGTGTACATGGTCTTATCGGAATAGATGTCCCAATAATGTTGTCCATCAGGACGAACATCAGTGGTCTTATAAGCATCCCAAAGACCATCGTAACTCCAACCAGCTTTTGAGATTTTAATTTTGTCAAATAGTGCGGACTTTAAAGCACTACCAGTTTTATCCCAGTCAAATCCGGAATAATAATCATTAACTGTTTGGGTGTAATTACCTGCAGCCTCTACTTGTGTTAATTCTGCTTTTGAAGAGAGGCCCACTCCAAAGCCGAGACAGAGTGCCAAAGAAAAGAACACTCCAGATAGTTTTTTAATAGTTTTCATATACGCAAATATTATTGTCTAAAATTAATCAAATTAATTCAATTAAAATTTAACAAATTTTGTTGTCAATTTTAGTAAACTTTTTCAAAATCGCCTTTTAAGCAATAAAAAACGGCATTTTTTCTGCCGTAATTTATTTTGTGATTTTTTCTTAGTCTTCGCTTTCTCCAGCAGCGACACTTCCAAATATTCCACCTAATAAATAGAAAAGGTTGAAATCAAAGATGCCAACAAGAAGCAAGACAACATGTGGTGAATACTTACCAGTGTTGTTGTTTAAATTCTTTCTAGCGCTTAATACCACAAAGATTAACACAAAGTGGACAATAAAAATGATTGAGCAAACGATAATTAAAATCATCAGTATTTTTTGTACCAAATCCACTGTTTGTGATGTCTCGGCAGCCACTTGAGCGACAATCTCTGAAGAGGCAATGGCAACGCCACATAAAATGACTACTAAAGTCAATATGAATAAATCAATGACATTGAATATAAAGCCTATCGCATATAGTAATTTTGATGTACTTTTCATAAGTAATATGTTCTTCTCCTTATTTTTTATTGTAATACTTATCTCCAAAAAAGAAAAACGCCTACAACCGTAAGCGTTTCATAAATCTAATTGTTCTTATTAAGATATTTACGATAAGTTTGGCGTTTACATCTTAATGTCTTAGCCATACCTTGCCATGTATTAAGCATCTTTAAGTTTGTGGTAAGGGTTGGATCCAAGAAGATATCATCAAGTTTATCTTTTTTGGCGTTTTGAATAAATTTAGTCGCCACTAAAGCGTGGACTCCGGTATTTCGATATTCAGGGTCAACACCGATAAGAGCAAGTTCAACTTTTCTTGGATTGCTCTTTGCTTTTAAGATTCCTGGAACAGCAAGGATAAGATTTCCTCTCGCTTTTCTAATCGCATCCCCTACATAAGGTAAACCAACCCCGAAGGCCACTACTTTGCCTTCTTTATTGGTAATAACAGAGAAATACTTTCCGTTAATTAAAGTTGCAAATGTTGAGATAATGGATTTTTCTCTTTTTTCATCAACAGGAATGAAATTATCTAAATCAGCGTAAGCCTTGTTATAACATTCAAAGAATCCTTTTGCGTATTTCTTAATAACATAAGAAGGGCTGTATTTATTAGTTAAATCAGTATATCCACGGTTTTGGAGCATTTCTGCAACTTTTTCAAATCTTGGGTCGGTGTTTTCTGGATCTAAGCGATATTCTAACCATTCGCTTTCTTTTTCATATCCTCCAACTATTTCTAAATGCTCGTGGTAGTAAGGGAATGAATACGCGGTTGCGTAAGAAGAGAATTCATCAAATCCTTGAGTGAGCATTCCTTCTCTATCTGCATCATCAAATCCCCATGGTCCTTGAATGAATTCAAGTCCTTTTTCTCTTCCGTAGTCTTCAACCGCTTTTAATAAAGCTTTTGTGACTTCGATATCATTAATCATATCAATACGAGAAAAGCGGATTGCTTTTTCGTTATTTTTCTCGTTTGAGTGATGGCATATAATGCCACATATTCTTCCAGCGAGTTTGCCATCTTTATACGCTAAAAAGCATTTCACTTCACTAGTGCCTAAAGAGAGGTTTTTCTTTGGATTAGTAATATTAATCTCATCTTGAGTTAAAGATGGGACATAGTTTTTGTTTTTACGATAAAGCTTAAGTGGGAATTTAACAAAATCCAACATCTGCTTTTTTGTTTTAGCTTCTACTATTTCTATCATTTTTCTTTCCATTCATTTCCTAGAATATAATAGACTTTTTTGAGAATTATACAAAATTTATTTGTCTAGACCTTCGATTGCAGCCTTAAAATATTGACTCCAAGATTTCTCATTATGCTCTTTAGTTGGGTCATACACAAATAGGACATCATCTTTAGAAAAACCACGTTTTAAGAAGTATTTATATGTTTCTGTTGTTGTTTTAACAAAAACTCCTTCAAAACCCACTCCTCCAACAAAGAAATATTGTTTTGGTAAATCTAAATAAAAGTGACTATCTAAATAATTTTTAAATGATGAATCAGTGAATAAGAAGAAGGCTGGAGAGAAGTTAAGACAATATTTAAAGACTTGAGGGTATTCAAGTCCCATATAAAAAGACATAATTCCTCCCATAGAAGATCCACCTATTCCGGTATATTCTCTTTCTTTTAATGTATAAAAAGTGTTATCAATATCAGGTTTAACTATGTTAATCACAAAACTAGCGAGTAAAGATGCATATCCTTTTGGCGATAATCTTCTTTTTGGTTTTAAAGAATCAGGAGACATCTCTAAAGTTCTTGCGACATCTTCATTAGGTGCATCAATTCCTATAACGATATATTCATCTTTCCCTTCTTCAATAAGCGATTCCACGATTTCGTCAATTTTCCATTCACCAACAAAGGAAGTGTAATCGTCAAAAAGGTTTTTTCCATCAAACATATATAGAGTTTTAAATCTCTTGTTTGGATTATCAAAATCATATGTTGAAGGGAGATAAACTCTCACTAATCTATCTTTAAATTCGTTATTTGTTTCAAAATGAAAAACCTTAGTGAAAAGTTTTCCTTTTTCTGAAACTGTATTAGGAGTTTTATCCCAAAGTGTGTAACCGTTCATGTAGTTATTATTGCATAAATCTTTTATCAGTTATAACGATATCCATCTTTACGTCACTAGAATCAGTTGGGATTTCTTTATGAAGATGCTCGTCAAACGCTAGACCAACCTTATAGCATTCATGCTTAGATAAATATCTATCGTAATAACCTTTTCCGTATCCAATCCTATTTTTAGATACATCAAAGGCTATTCCTGGCACGATCATAATCTCAATATTATCAATCACTTCACTAGAAAATAGAGGCTCTCTTATATGGTATTTGTTATGTTCTGTGTCTTTTAATGACTCTAATTTATGGAACACTAGTTCGTTATCTTCTACTCTAGGAGCCACTACTATTTTCCCTTGCTTTAATAACTCTTCAATTATTCCATCAGTCTCTACTTCGTTAGGGGTCGATAAATAAATTCCAATAACTTTATAAGGAAAACAAAATTCAATAACTCTTCTAGCAATTAATTTATTCTTTTCTTCTCTACTAGAGATAACTACTAGTTTTTCTTTTTCTCTAAAATCTTTTTTGTTCATATCTTTATTGTAGCAAAAGAAAAGAACACTTTCGTGCTCTATTCTACTGTAACACTTTTAGCAAGGTTACGTGGCTTATCAACGTTATATCCTTTCGCTAAAGAAACATAATACGCTAAATAGAAGGCGATAGATGATACTGCAACTCCAGATAGGTAATAAGCATAATCATCTACCACTAAACTATCAGTGCTCTTAGATAACTCTTTTGTGGAAATAACATAGACTTTCGCTCCACGAGATTTCACTTCTTCAATATTACTTCTCATACTGCTTGCAGTAATCGGATCAGTAATAAAGACAATAACAGGAAGTCCTTCATTTACTAAAGCAATTGGACCGTGTTTAAGTTCTCCTCCAGGAATAGCTTCCGAATGGATATAGCTGATTTCTTTAAGTTTTAAAGAAGCTTCCATTGATAAAAAATAGTCAAAGCTTCTTCCTAAATAGAAGACATTTTCATGGTCTTTAATCTCTTCTGCAATTGCTTTTATTTTGCCTTTGAATTGATTTTGAATATATTCAATGACTCGGATTGTGCCTTTTAAATCTTCCACTACTTTAGAATCGTTATTAATCGCTCCAGAAAGTAATGCTAATAAAGCAACTTGAGCAGCATAAGCTTTAGTAGAGGCCACTGAAACTTCCACTCCAGCGTGAATTAATAAAGTATATGTTGCACCTCTAGATAAAGTGCTTCCAGGAGTGTTAGTGATTAATAATGTTTTTAATCCTTTTTCTTGGATAATCTTTTGACAGTGAATTAAATCAGCAGTTTCTCCAGATTGAGAAATCAAAACAGCAAATGGTTTTGCTCCTGGAAATGTTGGGTGGAACGCCCATTCACTAGCGATATATTTTGTCGTGGATATGTTATTGAAATTCTCGAATAAACGTCCTCCCACTAAAGAGGCATGATAAGAAGTACCACATCCTAAGAAAATGATATGGTCAGAACTCTTAAGGTCGTTTAATAAATCTTCATCAAATTGATATTTATTATCATGATAATAAGCGGTGATAAGTTTCTTAATAACTGTATCAATTTCTTCAATCTCTTTAAGCATGTAATGAGGATAGCCTTTTAAGTCATGAGAAAAGGTTTCCATATCTTTGATTGTGACTTTTTTATCCACTAACTCGTTGTCTTTATTGAACACTTTAATATCGGTTTTTGTGATATATCCATGTTCATAATCATCTAATTCAATGAATTCATTCGTGTAGCTCACCATTGGGGAGGCGTCACTAGCAATAAGATTAAAGCCTTTTCCTTTTCCCACTAATAAAGGTGAGGTTTTTCTCATCATAAATAAAGTATCAGGATAATCTTCATTAATGATTGCACAAGCATAACTTCCATCTAATTGATTCTTAGTTTCTTCTAACGCTTTTAACATGTCTTTATTCTGAAGATAGTAATATTCAAGCATGTTAGCGATTATCTCGGTATCAGTCTGAGAATAGAATTTATATCCTTTTGAGATTAAGAAATTTCTTAATTCCACAAAATTATCAATTAATCCGTTATGGACTAAAGAGATTTTCTTATTCATTGATAAATGAGGATGAGAATTATCTTTAGATGGCACTCCGTGAGTTGCCCATCTTGTATGAGAAATAATGACATTAGTATTAATATCTTTAGGTAATATCTCATCTAAATGAGCAGGAGATCCAACATCTTTATAGATTTTAATTCCATCACTTAAAAAGCCAACACCTGCTGAATCATATCCGCGGTATTCAAGCATCTTTAAGCCGTTTAAAGCATACTGTCGAGGGGATTTTACCCCTACTGCTCCTACTATTCCACACATATTAACGACCTAAATACTTTCTGAGCTCAAACTCACTGACTGTGGTGTGATACTCTTTCCATTCTTTTTCTTTCGCATCGATATATTTGAAGAATAAATGATCTCCTAAAGTATCTCTCATAAGTTCACTCTTTTTGAATTCTTTAACAGCAGAGTGGAGAGTTTCTGGAAGATGTTTAATACCTTTTCTATCAATTTCATCATCAGTTAAATCAAATAGGTTATCTTTAACTGGCTTAATTAAATCTTTTTCGTCAACTGTCTTAATACCTTCTAAGCCTGCCGCTAAAATGCCTGCTAAAGCAAGATAAGGGTTAGCACATGGATCAACATTTCTTAATTCAGTTCTTGTTGCATTTCCTCTAATAGCAGGAATACGAATTAAAGAACTTCTATTTGCGTCACTCCAGCAAGCATAAATTGGAGCTTCGTATCCACTTACTAAACGCTTATAAGAGTTAACGATTGGATTAGTTAATAAGGCTAAATCTCTCGCATGATTTAAAATACCTGTAATCCATTTCTTACAAAGCAAGGATAATTCCATTTCTGCATCTTTATCATAGAAAAGATCACCTTTTTCACTATCGAACAAAGAACAATTCGTGTGCATGCCATTGCCTGCTTGTTTATTAAGTGGTTTTGGCATAAAGGAAGCAAGATAGCCATGTTTCCTAGCAATGACTTTTACTACTTGTTTAAATGTTTGAACTTTGTCGCAAGAAGAAAGAACATCATCGTATTTAAATGTAATTTCATTTTGTCCTGGACCAACTTCGTGGTGAGAAGCTTGGGTATTAAATCCCATTCTTTCTAATGTCAGAGCGATTTCTCTTCTAATATCTTCTCCTCCATCAAACGGTGATAAATCAAAATATGAAGCATTATCACTTCTAGAAGTAGATAACTCTTTGCCATCCATCTTAAAGAGATAGAATTCTGGTTCAAATCCAACGCATAAACGTTCAATTCCCATATCATTCATCTTTTTGATTTGTTTCTTTAAGATGAAACGTGGATCTCCAATAAATGGTTTTCCATCAGGAGTGTGAACGTCGCAAATAAATCTTGCGACTCCACCATATGTATTATCTTCAAAAGGAAGGACTAAGAATGTATCAACATCAGGATATAAATACATATCTGCTTCTTTAATACGGACAAACCCTTCAATAGAAGAACCATCAAACATAATTTTATTGTCTAGTGCATCCCCTAATTTAGAAATAGGGATTTCCACTGCTTTAATATCACCAAGCATATCGGTGAACTGTAATCTAAGATAACGGATATCGTTCTCTTTAATAATCTTTTCAATGTCTTCGCGTTTCATAATTTTTGACCTCGATTTAAAACACGGATTTAATGATAATTTTCAAAAAGGATATGTGTCAACAAAAACATATGTCAACTTTTGTTTACATATATGATTTTCTAACACTTTTAACATAGTTAACTATCTAAAATATTTTTATGTAAATTTTTATTAACAATTGCCATTTTTGCATTTTTTGACATTTAAAAAAAGACTGATGACATCATTCACCAGCCTTTAGCAATTAATTTGGCGGAGATTTAGGGATTAAATCATTTTGTTTTAACAAGAACATCCCTTAATGGAAATAGATTTTTTGTCGCTACTTCGTACACTATTGTATAATCTGTTTTACCGTATTCGTGGACTATACCATTTCTAAAACCCATAATCTTACCCCCCAAGGGATTTGTGGATTATTATTTTTAAATTCCGAGGATATGTTTTTAATATTTTCTATCATTTGCACCAATCTAAACATTACAGCATCAATTAGTTGGCCATCGTTTAGAAACTCTTCATAAGATTTGCCATTGATATACTTTTCGATTATGTCAATCTGTTCAATTGCTTTTTCAGAATAATAAGTATCATTCTTTTTATTATCCATATATCTTGATGCCGTCCTTCATTATTTCGTTGATAAGTTCTAAGTTGTTATTAAGGGTGTCAAATCTAACTAAGTCAATTTTTTTATGTAGCACACGTCTTATATCTTCGCTTAATCCAACAAAATCTAACCCAGTTAAAGAAGTGGCTATACATAAATCAACATCGCTTCTTTCAGTTGCGTATCCTTTAGCGTAACTACCAAATAGATAGCAGAATTCCACCACTCCCTTATATTCATTATCAAATAAAAGAGTTACCTCTTTTTTTATTATTTCAGAAGTAAGTAATCCTTTATTTTCAGTAATCTCATATTTGTCGTTGATAATTTGAATCATCGTTTTTCTTTTTAACTCACTACCATAATTATCATCTTGTTCATATCTAATATATGTCCTAATAGGTACGCCTAAAAGATTAGCTACTTCAATTTGAGATACGTTGTATTGTTTTCTAGTTTCTAATAAAGTCATATCTTCCTCCACATATACAATACATCATTTGGCATATCATTTCAATTACAATATGCCATTTTGTCACTATAATTGCTTGTAATACTGCCATTTTGTCATTTATTTAGTTAGTGAGAATGAGTTTATAAGCTTATAACAATTAAAAAAGACTGATGACATCATCACCAGTCTTTAGCAATCAATTTGGCGGAGATTTAGGGATTTGAACCCTAGCGGGGCTTGCACCCCCTATCGGTTTTCAAGACCGACCCCTTCAACCACTTGGGTAAATCTCCATTTGTTTGGTGGACCCAGTAGATCCCGACACTACAACAACTCCGTTATGAGCGGAGGGCTCTTCCTTTGAGCTATGGGTCCAACGCAAATGCAGTAATGATTATAACAAAATGCGATAAAAAATAAAGATTTTTATCAATTATTTAGAAAGCAAACCATTCTATAACACTGGCGACATATCCAAAGATAATTGATGAAGCAAAGCATATTCCAATAATGAGGAAAGTATACTTTAAGGTTCTTCTATTTTTTAATAAGACCATCATTCCAATTCCAGCGTTCATTAATAGGCCTGCTAATAATGCACCGAAAGGAAGAGAACTACTGATATATAACTCAGAAATAAGAACACTACTAACACAGTTAGGAATCATACCAATAATCGTTGCAAATAAAGGCGATAAGTAGCGATTAGAGACGATGAAGTCTGCAAAAGCGTCTTCTCCTACATAAGCGATTAATAAACCTAAACTTAAGTTAATAACAAAGACGAAGGCAAAAATCTCTAAGGAGTGGATTAATGGATGAATTAAATGCTTATGAATCTTAACGTGCTCATGATGATGCGGTTCACATGTCACATCGTGAAGTTCTTCTTTTGGTTCATTAATCTCTTGTTTTTTAAAGACTAAGTCTACTAAGAAACCAATCGCAAAACCAATCACAAATTTAGAAGCAATTAATGGTAAAACCATTATTGTCTTTTCGCTTGGTCTTGTTAAAAGAATAATTAACGCTTCATCACTACAGCTAAGAAAGACTGCGATTAATGTTCCAATCGTGATGTATTTGCCAATATATAAATCCGCGGCAAGAACGCTTGTGCCACATTGAGGAATAATTCCAAAAATTGATCCAAATATTGGAGCAGCTTTTCTATTCTTAGTTAAGAATTTAGAGAGCTTATCTTCTATAAAAGATAAAAGGACATGGAATATAAAGACGAAGGCTAATACAAGCCCACTATCTTTTAAAGCATCTAACAATACATCAATAACTGTTTCCCAAGTCATACCTACACTATTTTATTTATTTTTGTGATTTTGTCGAGTGAAATGATTAATAACCATATTTCTTTTTATTAATTAAAAGAAAGCCAACACACATCAAGAAGGACATAATCTCCCCTGTAACAATCGCCCACCACAAACTATTGCTTGAGAAAATAAGTGGCAAAATAAAGGCAAAAGCGACTTGGAAGATAAGAGTTCTCGAAATAGAACAAACCGCTGAGATTGTTCCATTATTCAAAGCGGTAAAGAAGCTAGAAATATAAATAGAGAAGTCAACTACTAAGTAGACAATCGAATACACTCTAATCGCATATAGGGTTAAATCCGCTAAAGAATCATCTCCGTTAGAGAATAATTTGGATAAAGGTACCGCAGTAACAATTGAGAAAATAATCATGATGATGCTAGTAATGCCAATAACCATCATACTCTTAGTCAAGATGTTATGAAGCTCTTCTTTGTTTTTTGCGCCATAGTTATATCCAACTGCAGGAGCCATTCCTAAGGAATAACCAATAAAGATTGATAAGAAGACAAAGGAGACATACATAATAACTCCATAAGCGATGATTCCGTTTTGTCCATAGGCTTTTAATAATTGGGCGTTATAAACAATAGAGACAACACTCATAGAGGTGTTACCAACAAATTCACTCATTCCGTTATAAGCAGATCGACCAATAATTTTAAAATCAACATCGGTTTTACCAAGGCAAATAATTCCGTCTCTTTTGAAGATGAAATATAGTAAAGGACCAGCTCCACCAACAACATATCCCATGACGGTGGCAATCGCGGCTCCAGTTACTCCCATCCTTAATCCAGCAATAAGTAAAGCGTCTAAAACCATATTGGTAACACCCGCAGAAACCGTAAAGAGAAAGCCTAATTTTCCTTTTTCTGCCACTAAAAAGAAAGACTGGAAAACATTTTGGAGCATAAACACTACTTGACCACTGATAAGGATTTTTCCATATAAAACCGCATCAGAAATCATCTTTTCGGTCGCGTCAATAGAGATACTGGCCATCGCTTTTACAATTGGCTCAATTAGGAAATAACCACCAATAGAGAAAATGACACCAAAGGCAATAGTTGCGTAGACAATTAAAGAGAATGACTTATTCGCTTTCTCGTGGTTCTTTTCTCCTAATAATTTAGAAACATAAGCTGTTCCTCCTGTGCCCATCATGAATCCGATAGAACCGATAATCATGATAAATGGAAAAACAAGGTTAACAGCGGCGAAAGCATCTCCACCTTCAGTAAAGTTAGCAATAAAAACTCCATCGACAATTGAATAGAGGGATATAAAAACCATCATGACAATCGGAAACGCTGTCATTCTTAATATTTTTGAATATGTAAAGTGGTCGCTAATATGAACTTTCATACTTACGTGATTATACACACATATAATGTGAATATAAATACGCAAATATAAATTTATGTGTACGTATTTGTATGTTAAAATTAATAAAAGGTGGTTAAAAATATGAAAACATTCGGAAACATTCTATGGCTCATTTTTGGTGGGTTTATTGCTGGAATAGTAGCCTTTATTGAAGGCGTAGTTCTTTGCTGCACTATTATCTTTATTCCAGTCGGCTTACAAATGTTCAAAATTGGTAAATTCTTCTTCTGGCCAATGGGAAAACAAGTCGTTGCAGTTAACCCAAGCGGATTTAAAACATTCATTAACATTCTTTGGGCTATCTTATTCGGCTGGGAACATTTCTTAGCCTATGCCGTAGTTGGCTTAATCTTATGCATCACTATTATTGGTATCCCATTTGGAAAACAATACTTCAAATTAGCGATGTTTATCATCACTCCATTAGGACACGATTTCCAATAATCTCTATATAAAATAAAAATGGCATCACTTATTGTGATGTCTTTTTTTGTTATTCTTTGTTTCTAAGTTTTTTGATTCTTAGATGTAATTCTTTCTTAAAGTCTTCAAATCGTAAATCTTGAAGTTCTTTGAATTCTTTTAATCTGGTCGCTAAATGGATAGAGTAAGCAAAATCAACAATCATCATTCCAATTACCGCCCCGATGAAATAAGTGTAGATGAGGTTTTCACTAATCCAGCTGATTCCCTGAACGAGGAATGGGTTAACAAAGAAATAATATAAAGAACCAACTAAAACCCAAATCAAAGAATATAACGGGCAGATAATACCCATGATATTGCCTTTTTGGTTTGAATAGTCCCATAACTTAACTTTGAATCCTTTAATGAAAATAAGACCGGCAATTAATTCGATTAAAGTCATTCCTACTCCAATAAAAGCAATACGGGCAACAATATCCCAAATTTGTGAATTTATTCCTAGAGGAATATTACTAACTCCATAAAGTACAACTATTCCACTTCCATATATTGGAAGATATGGACCAGTGAGGAAACCAGGATTCATCCATTTCTTTTGAGAAACAAATCTTCGATAGAATAATTCAATTATCCATCCTGCTAAGGATCCGACAACAAATAATGTAGAAATAATAACTAAATACGTCATAGGCACACCTTTAATATTATACTCCGATATTTTGGAACTAAAACTCATCGTTAACGGAGTAACAGTTGAAGGAGACGAAGATTTAGATGGCAAAGAAGTGATTGCCTTAACTGGGGAAAGCACTGATAAAGCTTAATACTCATAACAAAAACATCTAGGAATGAAATCTTAGATGCTTTTATTTTTGACTTTAATCAAAGATGAAGTTTGTTTTAGTGACCCCTTCTCCATATATGGTTTTGAAGTCATCTTTCATAGAAATGATATTGTAATTAGCTTCTTCCCACGCTTTTTTCCTTTTTGCGGTTTCCACTAAATCGACATGGTCTTCATCTTCATCATCTGCAATAAGCATAAATGCTTCGCTTCTATATTTAGTGTTTCCTAAGCAATAATTGTGCATTGCGGAATCACCACTGCTATTTCCAAAAGATAAAACTGGAATTTTTCCTATTTCTTGAGTGATTTGCTTAACTTTGTTGGTCTTTAAATTTTTGATAATCAATTCGTCTGTTCGAACTAGGCTTTCTTCTGAACTCATTGTGTAATTAACTCCGTCTTGTTCTCCTTGACCACTAGACTTTAAAGTAACATCCATTCCAATAACGCGATTAGCAGGGATACCAATTGATTCCACTAAAGAGCGACAAATAAAGCGGTCAGAGCCCGAAACAACATAATATGTGAAATTATATGCTTCAAGGTATTTAAACACCTCTAGCATTGGTTTATAGAAGCTATTTGCATAAGTCATTCCACTAAAGCCGTTAGCGTTATTAGTAGCGTAAGCTTTAACATATTCATCAAATTCTTTTACGGTCATTCCAGCGTACGCTTTAGCGGCAGCAACCGCATGCTTAATATCAAAACCATGCTCATCATCATATTTTGGTAAAGCAGTTCCATTTCTAACAAAGTCTCTAATGTTTTGAGCGGTTTCAACAACATATGGATCTTTATTCGTGTAAGTTGGATCATCTAATCCACGATACTCTAATAAGTTATATTCAAAATATGTTGGATATAGTTCACCAATAAAGGTTCCATCCATATCAAATGTCGCGATTCGATCTTCAACTGGAATATAGTTTTTCGAATTTTTGTTTGTGACATCTACCATATAAGACACTAAAGTGTCTAAGGAATCACATTTATTCCATAGCTTAAAATAATCAACTTTTTCTTTGCAGCTAGAAACTGTAAAGAGGATTGGCAACACCATCACCAATAACAATTTTCTTCTCATAACACTTCTCCACACATTTCGCATTTATTGATGAGTAAAACAATCTACGCAGATGCTCAAGACTCTAAAATGCGTTTTTATAATAAAAATATATTATGGATATGAGCGGATTAAAACTGATAAATAAAAGCCAAAATAGAAAGTAAGTCAGTGTCTTACTTTTAAAACTATCTACCACCGAGGAATTTATAAACAGGGTGAGCAAACTTCTTAAGTAGATAAGTAATCCCAATATCGATGATAAACGAAATAACAAACACCAAGAAGAAAAGTAATACGCAGTGGTAGTTAGAATCTAAAGCGATCCCTAATTGTAGTAATTCCTTAACACCACTAACGACAAATAGATGTGTAAAGAATATAAAGGCAGATGTTTTGAAAATATCTCGAACACTTTCTTTCTCAAATAACGAGGTCAATATGTCTAAAGAAAGCCACACCAGAATAGGAGAAACAAATCGATAGCAATAATAAGAATAATCTTCGTATTGAGTGTGCATAAACGCAAACACTATCGCTAACGAGATGAAGACTACCATAGCAATGATAGAAATTAATCTAGAACGATATTTGTTCATGATTGGAATATTAAAATACGCTAGATATGAACCAATAAAGAACATGGGTATCCAAATTAATATCCCGCCATATTCTGGTCTAAAAAACATATAGACAAAGAATAAAATAGCAGGGATAAATATTGACCACTTTTTCAAATATTTGAAAACAAAATAAAGTAAAGGTGAGCAAACAAAGAACACAAGTAGAGGTCTAATAAACCATAAATGTGGACATTCGTTAGCGAGCAAAATATCAACGATCGCGGATTTAAAAGTAATTTCAATTGCTTCTCCTTTAATTAACGGATAAAAGACCTGCATGATAACAAAGGCCAATAAGCTCCAAAACAAATATGGAATAACTAAAGAAAAGAGTTTTTTCAAAAGCATTCTCGGATAATCTTTTAAAGTAAATTTAGAAAATAATAAGAAACCCGATATAACAAAGAAAGTTGGAACTGCAGCCTCCCCAATCACGAGAAATATTCTCTGAATAACATATGAAAAGTCATAGCCGATTAATTCTGGATTAAGTTGCTCTACATATGATGAATGAAGAACAATAACAAAAACCGCCAAAACAAAAGTCACATAATAAATCTTGTTAGACAAAACTTTATTCATTGATATAAATTTTACTTTATTTGTTGCTTTAAAGCAACACGCCTGGTTACAAAGAAAAAAGACTGATACATTGTATCAATCATTTTTTTAAAAGCTTGCTATTAGAAAGTAATAACAAAAGTAAGCGAGGTTATGTTTTTATCTACTTTAATCGTTCCCTTATGAAGATTAACGATTTCTTTAGCGATTGATAAGCCTACTCCAGAGCCTTCTTTTTTATTAGATGGAGAACGATAGAATCTATCTAACATTTGTTTGATATCAACCTCATCATCTTTGTTGATTGTGTTAGAGAAACGGAATTCAATTTTGCCTTTAGAATTTTTTGAAACAACAAAATAGCTGCTCTTCATTTCTCCACCTGTGTACTTAAGCGAATTATCTAAGAAAATATAAATCAATTCATCTATCAAATATTTGTTTCCAAACATTGTGATGTTTCCAGTAACATTAGAAGAAAATTTGATATTTTCTTTTTTAAAGCTTGAAGAAAAGGCTTCAATTGCTTTATTACATACTTCATTAACAGAGAAATCTTCGAATGGAAATCTACTCTTATCTTCCTCTTCAAGTTTAGAAAGAGTCACAAGTTGGTTAGTCATTTCATTTAATCGCAATAATTGATCTCTAATCGAATCACTCCATTCGTTTTTGCCACTATCCATCTCAATAAGATCTAAATCTGCAGAGATAATAGTCAGAGGAGTTTTTAATTCATGCGAAGCATTAGTAATAAATCTCTTTTGATTTTTATAAGCTTCTTCTGCAGGTTTAAAAACAATATTAGATCCTAAAATAACTAACCCCGCAAACGCTAATAAGGCGCCTAAAGCAACTAATGATGAAATGAGTAAATATTGATTAGCGCTATTAAGTTTTTCTCTGATATCGACAAAACCAACATATGTTAATCCATCATCTTTTGTGGATTTGCCGAAACGGAATGAGCCATGTTTTCCACCAGTAAGTTGATTGCTATACACTTTTGTGGCTAAATCTTTGCATTCTGTTTCACTAAGGATAAACATGTGTTTTGTGTTTGAAGCATTAATTGAACCATCTTGATTAAAAGAAACGATAAAATAATGCACTTCTCTTAATTCAACCTTGCCTCCAGGCTCTCCGCCAGGTCCTCCAGGAACGACATCATCTGTGCCTTGTCTAATGACTTCACTCACAGCGGCAGTTGCATTATTCTCCGTAGTGACAAAGTTAGAGATATTAATCGAAGAGAAAGTAACTGCCAAAACAATCAAGACTGACAGCATTGATATTAAAATAAAATTCCTTTTCAATTTTTTGATCATTTTGTCTTCTCCAAATAATATCCTTGATACCTAATTGATTTAATTTTTGTTTTTGAACCAATGGATTCCAATTTCTTTCTGAGATAAGAAATAAATACCCAAACATTTTCATTCGTGGAATATGATTCAATCTCCCACGCAGATCGAGTGATTTTATCTAAAGAAACGACATTTCCGTTACTATTTACTAAAAGTAACAAGATCATCATTTCTTTATTTGATAGTGACGCCATTTCTTTACCGCACTTAACAGTGAAATTGGTTTCATCGATAACTATATCGCCAAAAACAATCTCTTTCTTTTCTTCAATTGGAACAGCCTTTCTTCTTCCTAAAGCGCGAATTCTCGCTAGTAATTCTTCTGTTGAAAAAGGTTTTGGAAGATAATCATCAGCCCCTAAATCTAAACCAGTGATTTTATCTTCAATCGTACTTCTAGCGGTTAATAGGATAATTGGGGTTTGTATATTATCTTTTCTCGCTCTTCTTAAAACTTCTAAACCATCAATTTTCGGAAGCATAATATCAAGAATGATGACATCGTATTGATATTCTTTTAAGCATATTAATGCTTCTTCACCATCAGAAGCGGAATCCACTAAATATGAGTTCCGCTTCAATAATGTGGTTAAAGCTTTATTTAATTGAGGATTATCTTCGACTAATAAAAGTTTCATATATGTATTTTAATATAATTCTTTCTTCTTTACGATATCGTAACCGAGCTAGAAGATTGATTCCAAGATAAGACCGTAGTGTTTTCTCTAGAAAGTGTATAAGTTGAATTAGTTACTAAACTAGATGAATAGATAAGGAAACTTCCATATGCATAGTCGTTAATGAAACTAATATCAATTCCTGTTCCAGTTAATGTGTAATTACCAGCTTGTAAAGAAACGCTTGAAGAACTTGATGATCCGCCAAATCCTCCTGGGCCTCCATGACCACCAGGACCGCCAGGACCTCCACCTTGAGAAGATTGACTATTTGTGCCTGCGTATTTGACACTACTAGATGTAGATGGTGATCTTTCTAATCCGTTAAAGGAAATTAATGTTCCACCAGTCATGGAACAAGTTCCATCAACATCTAATCCTGTAGACATTCCTCCTCCGTTTGTGCCTGGGGAGCCTCTAGTAACGATAACCCCACCACTTAAAGTGAAATTGCCATTGCTATCAATTCCATCTGTATCTCCGCTTCTAACAGCAACATCTAAATAGCCATCAGTCATTGTGAAAGCACAACTAGAGAATGATTTCTTTGAGCAGTTAACTCCATCATCAGTGCCATAGATATAGCTATATCCGCCACTAATATTGATGTAGTTACCTTCAAATCCTTCAGTCGCGTTAGTAACAGTGATTTTTCCTCCAGTAATACTTAATGTATTATCAGCGTGTAAACCATCATCGCCACTCGCAACTTGAACGACACCACCATTAACTGTGATATTGCCTAAACCTTTAGAGCCATTTTCTAATGTTTCACCATAGTTAGCATGAATTGCGTCATCACTAGCAGCAATAGTAACTGTGCCATTATTAATAATGATACTATTTAAAGCTTTTAAACCTTTTTCGCTATCAGCTCTAAACGAAGATGAATAAGAACTGCTATTCTTACCTGTTTTGATGTTAACGGATGTAGACACTTCTGCATCACTTTGATTAATAACAACATCATATGAGGAATCGATTGCGTCATGAAGTGAATCAACATAAACATAACCACCATTAATAGCAATTGTTCCTTTTTGCTTTCCGTTACTTGATACACCACTATCTTCGGTTTTAATTCCGTTACCAGTTTTAGCGTAAGCTTGAACTGTTCCAGAAGTAACAGTAATACTATTATTTCCTTTAATCGCGTTATTGTAACCAGTAACTTTCATTGTTAACTTTTGGATTGTTAAATCTTTTGTGGTGTGGATGCCATTATTGTAATTACCAGTAATAACAAGCGTTCCACTTCCTTTAAGTTTTAAATCGCAATCCGCGTAGATTGCTCCTTCTCCAAGTGTATTTGTATCCACTGTTTTAGTGCTTCTTTTGTCATTGATTGTGTTTTCTGTATCCTTTTTAGCGGATATTTCAACTTTGTCTGCGCTAACAGCTTTAATTGGAGAATCTTGTTCATAACTAATTGATGTTCCGTTTAACTCAATAACTACTTCATCGGTTTCAGGAGCGTTTACAAGAATTTGGCCTTCAAGTTTGCCACTTAAGGTATATGTACCACCAGTAGACAAAGTGTAAATGTTATTACTTTTTGAATATGTACCATCGCTTGTAGCAATAGAGAAATCTTCAGTTGTTTCATCGACTTCAATATCTTCAGGATCTTCAACAGTAATTTCTGTGTTATAACCTGATCCATCAATGGATGTTTGGCCAGATGCCCCATTAAATGAGCAACCTGTTAACGCTAATAAAGCTAAAACTGATAATACTAATAAATGTTTCTTTTTCATGTTAATTTCCTCCTATAAAGATTTGTTACTCTCAACATATGGGAGTAATGATATCTCAAGATTAGAATTTTTAATTCTAATTTCATCAATTAATTGCTTTTCACTATCTTTAACTAATAGCTCAACTTTGTATGAGAGTCTAAACAAACTTCCCATGCCAGTTGTTTTGATTTCGACTAATTCGTAGCTTTTTAAATAAGTCTTTAAAATTGCATCAAACGCTTCGTTATAATTAAGGTCTTCAGGGATTGTAATCTTTAATAATTTTTCATCTCCAACTGTTTTGAATTTGAAGATTTTTACCATCGATAATAAGACATATAATCCCGCTAAAACGACGGCAACAATAGCAGCAATTAAGACATATCCTAGTCCGGCAATTAAGCCAAACGCTACTCCTCCAAAGAGGATAAGCATTTCTTCTGCTCTTCCGTTTGCGCTTCTAAATCTAATAAGCCCTAACGCCACTGCAACAGTCGCAATTCTAACAGCACCTGATTCAGTGCCATCAAGGAATATTGAGACCATTGAAATGACGCTTGTTACAATCATCGGCATTAAAATTGAAGTGATAAAGAAGCTTTTTGTAGCTCTTAATTTCAGTGAAATTATTAATGTGTAAATTAGACTAATAGCAAACGATATTCCGATAAGTATTAAGCAAACAATATATGCATCTAGTGACGACAATAAGTTAAATAGCGATCCCATATTTCATTTCTCCTTTTATTTCATAATTTAATGCGCTCATAACGCTTTCTTTTTGTTTTTTTTCTTTGCCATTTCTCTTTTATGCGCTGTTCCTACCTTAGAGAAGCTAGTTTGATAGATCTTACCTTCACTAAGAATAGCAGATAGCCATAGAGGAACAGAATGTTGAACTTTTACTTCAAGAATTGCGCCACCTTCTTCAATAAGAGGGAGGCCATCCATTGATGTATGTAAATCCAAATTATTTGTGCGATAACGTGGATTCATATCAATGGTGATTCTTAAATCGCTGTTATCTTGATGATAAGCAAGGCGGTCATAGACGATCATGTATTTTGGTTCTAAAGTTTTATAAGTCTCCATAAATGCTTCTAGTTCTCTACTAATTTGAGTTTTTTCAGTTGCTTCTTTATTCGTAATTAACTCAAACGCTTCTTTTTCTGATAAGGCAATTCTTCTTTTATAAACAACACCATCACATTTTCTTTTTGCTTCGAGGAAGGTTGGCTTTCCTGGAGCAACTAACCCATATCCCCTTAGTCTTAATTTTTCTTTGTATTTAGGCTTTTCTATTGATTTATTGATCAATCTATAATCAGGGGTATCAAAGTAAATAGAGGCAATAGAAGTTAAACCGTATTTATCAACACTCATATATTGACTAATTCGATCCATAAAGAACTTCAATTGATCACTATTAAGTAGATACTTAAGTTCGTATCTTTTCATAACACTGATAATCTTTTCTTTTTCCATCTTTTGTGCCTCTTGGTAGAAACATATTAAAAAAGGAACCTTAATTGAAACTTAAAGTTATGAAAATATTTAAAAATAAATAAAAAGGACTGACACTTTTTAATATCAATCCTATTTAACTAAGTTGGCCAAAATGGGCAGAAATGATACAACGTTACAATTCGTTTCTATCACTCTACATAGTGTATCACATTGATTAACCACTATATTTACTGTATAATAAATATATATTTATTAGCAGACTATTGGCGGTATGAACTAGCTCAAAGCAAAGTCGACCATACGCAGGTAAACGATAGGACACCCTAATAAATACTGCAAGATTGGACGTGTTAGGATCTTGCATTGTGGAAAGCATCGCCCAGAAGGTAAAGGCGGTACATAAATAAATGGCGACCGTATGGATACGATTTATGTAGCAATATTACCCACGCTCCACACGAATATTTATTATTTGAACCAGAGGCCATCCAACAAGGGATGAAACACCAGTAACTATGGTTGATAGGAATATCAGCGGTTAGTTACAAAAGGTGTTTTTGAGTTGGATGGCTTTTTTCTCATCTCAAGAACACTTAACTACTTGTTCTAGTAAGGAGGAAAATTGGATGGAACAAAATGAATACTTTAATGATTTAGCAAAAATCAAAGAGACGATTGCAGAAAATCGCAACAAAGCAATGGTCGTAGTTAATAGTGCGATGATTATTACTTATTACCAAATTGGCACAATTATCAATCAAAGAAAAACATGGGGCAATAAGTATATTGAAAGATTAGCCTCTGATTTGAAAGAATACGGGAAAGGCTACTCTACCGATCAGCTGAAAAGAATGACGCGTTTTGCTAGCTACTTTAGTGAAAACGAAATTAGTGCACAGGCTGTGCAC
>DFJP01000101.1:27559-47188 GCA_002373085.1 Caryophanales bacterium UBA3668
GAGCACAATTATTGAATTAATGAGATTATCTTCTTCTAAAGAAGAGGCACTTTGGTATGTTGGTCAAATAACCAAAAACAAATGGTCACGTTTACATGTATTAAAGCAATTTGAATTACAAGCCTATCAAAGGCAAATTGTCCCACCATTGATTACTGATGAGAAGGCTTATGTTCAAGGCATTGTAAAAGATACACTTGCTTTTGATTTCATAAGCAAAAATGAAGTGACGGATGAAAAAAGTTTAAAAGATAGACTTATCGATAATATCTTATTGTTTCTTCGAGAACTGGGAACAGGATTTGCATTAGTAGGGCGTGAATATAAATTAGTGACTCCAACAGGCAAGAACTTTTTCGTCGATTTGCTAATGTATCACACTAAAGTCCATGCTTATGTTGCTATAGAAGTGAAATTAGAAGATATCACCCCTGCTGACTTTGGCCAATTAAACTTTTACGTCAACGCAATTGATGATTTAGAAAAAACAGAAATCGATAATGAAACGATAGGGATGTTGCTATGCAAAACAGCAGACAATTATGTTGTAGAAACTTCATTCAAAGGCTTGAAAACACCAATAGGAGTTTCGAAGTATAAACTTTTTGAAGACTTACCTGAATATTTAACAAACAAATTAAAATTAGTAGATAAAAAGGACTGACACATCTTAGTGTCAATCCTATTTAACTAAGTTGGCCTTCTCTAACACGAAAAATGCTTGAATGACTTATCTCTAACACCGAAAATGCTTAAATTGTGCCGCTTTTGAACCAATTTTATTATTCTTTCCTTATAAACACATTAACGGGTTCGAGCTGGTTAATGTCTAATGAGATTGATAAATAGAATCATTAGGATTAATCCGATAAGGCGAATAATAAAATCAGGGTAATTTAAAAGCCCACCGAAGCGAGCTTTATATTTTTTTGATTATTGCATCGTAAACTACGCAATCCTGATTGTGAGAGCTGCACGCACACTGCCGTACGTGTCGCCGACATGGTTTGCGCCGACATCAACGTAGCAGATGCTGCCATCGGAGTCGACATAACATGCGACGTTGGAGCTGTCGCTGCTAGGAGAACGAGTCCAATAAAAATCGTTATATAATTGGGACGAATCGGTACTATTATACCAAGCGCCTCTCGCTCTTGCCCAGTCAGTAGTTTTGCAACATCTTGTATCGGTTAAGTCTTCCGAATCTGAGAATCCGTAACTGGAGTTTATATAATCCTGATAACTTGGTAAGAACACTTTGTCTTGGGTGTTATTGCAAGCATACGAATTACTAGTTGAATCAGTTGTGGCCGCACTGTTATCCACTATCGTGGTTTGAATATAACTATTGCCCAAAGCGAATGCTGAATTATAGAAATCATTATTTAACCATGCTCTTATTTCTGAATATTCATAATTATTAGCGTAGTGACCATCTTTTGTACCTGTATAGTATTCATTATATCTATGAGCATCTAATAAAAGGCTAGAAAGGATGTAATACTCTCCGTTGGTGTTCGAAAGGACATTCCAAGTGATAGGCTCGCATTTAAACCAATATGTAGTTCCACCTACGATTTTTGTTCCGTTATCAAATGTATAGAATGATTGAAATGGTGTCGCACTTAATTTAGCATAATATTCATTTTCGTATAAATACCAGCCATTAATTCCTGATGTTGTTAATTTGTTAAGCGCAGAAATTAGAGTTGAATCATTTACGTTCTTTTGTGGATATAAGCCATAGGTAACAGTATTATTTTTAGTAGAAAACATTGGCGTAATGCCTAAACTTTCGTTTCTGCTTGGAACATATCTATCGTCATCACATGTTAGAGTGGCAAATGAATCATAAGTGTAAAAATTATGTTCTATGCATGTGGCTTTTGGATCAGTAAAGGTATGGGTAGCGCATCCATCGGTGCTACTAGCCCAGAATTCTTTTGAACCATGTCTAGCTTCGGTAGGTGCAACCGCTGCATAATGATGCCAAACCTCGCCATTTGTAGCAAGAGCAGACAAACCAGATAAACCGCCATTAGCAAAAATCACAGTACCAACAACTGCAACCATCGAAGATACAGTAGCCAATAAGAGAATTTTCTTTTTATTCATATTTGCAAACCTTCTTTATATTAAATTAACAATAAAAATATAGCGAAAATATATATCTCATTCAACATTTTTATATATCATATAATACGCTAATTGAATAATTAATTAGAAAGAATAAGAGGCCAGCTCTATCATCCTGTTTGAGATATTACGTTAGGTAAGCAAAGCGAATTTCCTAAAATAACTATCCAAAAAGGAGGTTTTATTTACGCCTACTTATTTTGTGGGTATCGATGTCAGCAATAGGCTTTGATATTTTCTTTATGCTTCGCACTTTATGTAAACCCAATTAGTTAAAATTAAGGAAGGGAAAGAAATAAAAATGATCAAAAAAGCAACACTAATTAACGAAAACGAGAAGTTAAAAAGGGAAATTTATATATGGAGAAATATCGGGATAGGAATTAATGCTTCTGTGAAAGAAAAGGAAGAAGCAACGAAAATATTTTTGGAACAATATAGTGAATATAATTATTGTGAAGTGTGTAGAGTTATTCATTTAAGCAAAGGAACATATTTCAATTTTATTAATAATAAAGTTGAGAAAACTACATACGAGATTAAAGACGAAAGTTTATTAAAGGAAATTAAAATCGTTTTTGAAGAATCAAATAGGATTTATGGAGTCGATAAAATCAATGCAGTTTTAAGGAAAAAGGGAATAATTACTTCGGCACGAAAAATAAGTCAACTCATGAAATCTAATAATCTAATTAAGCAAAATGTCATGAAAAGGCCGAAACCACAGGTAATTAGAGAAAGATGCAACTACTTTAGAAACCTTTTAAATAGACAGTTTGATCAGCAAGAACCGAACAAAGTCTGGGTGAGTGATTTACTAGAAATTAATCTAAGCGGGGTAAAATATTATCTCTGTGTCATCCTTGATTTGTTTGCAAGGAAGGTTCTTTCATGGAGAGTATCGCATAGAAAAAGCGATAACTTCACTATTAATGCAATAAAAGAAGCATTTGAAATAAGAAACGAACCGATAGGATTGATGTTTCATAGCGATCAAGGCCTAGAATTTACAACTCATAAATTTATGAACACACTAAAAGTTTTAGGCATAAAACAATCATTTTCGTATCCCGGTTCACCAAATGATAACGCTGCAATGGAAGGATTCTATTCTATATTAAGAAGAGAGGAAGTTAATATAAATATTAATAAATACATAAACTCACGAGGCATTAGAGAATATTTAACAAAATATTTTTACTTTTATAACAATAAAAGAATTCATCGATCTCTAGATGATAGAACTCCTCAAGAAGTTGAAGATGAATGGTTCAAAAAGCACTCTAATTAGGGTGCTAATTTTTTTATTTTCTATAAAATAAAACAAGCTTTGAAGTCTCAAAACTTGTTAGTATCACGATTGGTGACCTGTATGGGATTCGAACCCATGAATGCCACCGTGAAAGGGTGGTGAGTTAAGCCGCTTCTCCAACAGGCCAGAAGTGTGGCGCCTACCGAGGGACTCGAACCCACGACCGATCGGTTAACAGCCGATAGCTCTACCGACTGAGCTAGGTAGGCAACACTTGCGCTTTAGCTTAAAAACGCATGAATGATAATATCATATTCGATTTTATAAAATCAATGCTTATTTAATTTTTGACTCAATTAATTTTAGAACATCACCTAAAGTGGCGACTTGAGATATTTCATCAGAGTCAAATTCAATGCCTAATTCTTCTTCGATTTCGAGCATTACTTCAACCAAATCTAGTGAGTCAAGACCAAGTCCTGAAAGTGAATCAGTCTCTTTTAAATTAGAGATATCCACTCTTTTGGATAATAAATCAGATACTGTTTTTTTAACATCCATGATAATTTTCTCCTATCAATTATTTTACTATTGTAAAGAAAAAAGAAAAGCAGGGATTTTCCCCGCTTTGCTTCTTATTTTGTTTTGCGTGGCAGCATTGATTTAGTCTCTATAGCTTAAAAGAGATGATGGCATGGAAACATCTGAAAATACTTCAGTAGCATCCGATCCTAAGTTCATAGATTTGTTTTCTACTTGTTTAGCGGTAGATTTAAAAATCCCTGCGATTGCAACTGAGATACCGCCGAAAACAACAAGAACCAAAATAATCGTTAATAATTGTCCCTTGATTTCTGACATAATCATTTCCTCCTTTCTTATCCGTAATATCCAATAACTGTTGTCCTAGATGCCACGACTTTTATGTCGTTAGAGGATATAACTAACGGACTATACATTCGATATATGGTAAACTCCACAACCTCCCCCACTGTTGGAGAAGCAGGAGTTATGCTTTCAAACGTTACTTTGTAATTTGTTTCTAAATAAGAGATATATTCCTTGTCAGCTCTACCACTTTTAGCAATCAAATAGCCTATCGCAATTGATGTATTATCCAAGTTGCTATAAAAGCTTGATAAACAAAACATATCTCCTCCTAATAAAACAAAAGCAACCACGAATACCATGGAGATAATAATTCCTAAGTTATATGACATTGACGTATTCTCCTATGATGGAAATAATCGCTAGAGATAGAGTAATGGTAATGGCCCCAGCACCAATGAGAGGAAAAGAATTAAGAGTTTCTAACGATTTCTTTTTCGAATCTATTAAGTCTTCTTGAAATTTCATTCTGGTGTTTGTGAAAAGTAATTCAAATTCAGATAATTGATTCGTGTTCTCTCCGTTATCGACCATTTGATAAATGGAGAGCATTAATGACTCAACAATATGATTATTGAATTTATTAGCGAAAGTAATATAAGGCCCAACACTCTTATCGGAATCTATTTGATTTAATAAAGAATTAATCATGCCTTCCATGCATATGGAGCAATAAGGCAAGAGTAGCTTAAAAGATGTATAAACATTATTTTTGTTCGAAATGAATACTTGGAAATACGAAAGAAGCGATATTAATTCATCAACATGCTCTTTTTCTAACTTCTTTTCGTATGTCGAATATCTAGAAATGTAAAAATAATCTAAAGCAGCTCCAATGAAGCCAATGATAATGGAAATATAGATTTCACGAAAGAAATAATAGATTAGTAATCCTCCAACCAGGAATGGCAACGGCAGAAGAATAATAATTAATAATTCTTTAGAGTAATTTAGACCCAGCGACTCCACTCGATCTTTAAATGTTCTTTTCATTTTCATCTCCTCCTTTAATTGATAAATATGTGCCTCTTTTGATAAGCAAATAAATAGACGCAAGTATAAATAACATCAATAACACAATCGCAGCATTGAAAAGAATTTGCTCCTTAATTAGTGAGTAAAAATCTTTTAATGCGAAACGCAAAACAATGACAATAACCGCACAGAAACCCCATAAAATTGCAATTTCTACATATTTATGACGGCTTAAGTTATCTGCCTTAGTAATGTATTCTTCAACACTTCTAACTTCACTTATGAGATACTTGCTCATTTGAAGAATATCTCCACCATCTTCTTCCCAAAGAAAGATGATTTGTAAAAATAATCGATAGACATAAAACGGGAAATACGATGAAAAATATTGGAGTTTGTCATCATCATACATGTTCTCAAGTCCTTCAAATAGCTCAATGAAATCTGGTGGCATGCTATTAACTGCTGATTCAATCGCTCCTTTGATTGATTTCTTTATAGAAAGAGCAATAACAAAATTGTTTATGAAGTGATAACATTCGTGAAACTTCTTCACCTTAATGTCATATTTATCAAGTGACGGAGCAAATAAGGTAATACCTGCTATGATATAAATCGCCATAACACCTAGAGCTAGGTACAAATTATCTAAAGAGAGATATGTTATTGCGCCAGCTAAAAATGAAATAATAAGAAAAATAATGAGTCTTCTATTCACTATCATCACCTCCTATGAAATATTTTTTAAATAGAGGCAAATAATCTTTGTCCCTAAAAAGAGATAGCGCTGAGTTAGGTAACTTAAAGTATCCTTTTTCTTTTGAATAAATAAGAGTCATTTCACCACTATCATTTGCACAACAAATATCTGATATATATCTTTTAATATGTCCTTCATTTTCTTCTTTTCTTAGGTATATGTAGAAATGGAAATGATGATAGATATCTTTTAACACTTCGTCATAATCAAGCTTCTGCTCATTTCTTAGTACCATTCTGGCCATTCTTGATGGAAGAGAATAGACATCTTGAGAGTGAATCGTTGTAATTACAGGAGATCCGGTCATAGCAGCGTTAAGGACATCAAGCATTTCTTTGTCTCTTGCTTCCGCTAAAATGAGCCAATCTGGATTGTTTCTAAGCGCGTTCTTTATTAATAAAGCGCAACTAGAATATGGATTCCTTTCATCAACTCTCCAGCAAGTTAAATCTATGTTTCCATCATCCCTTACAGAATCTAGTTCTGTGACATTGTCAATAACCACTACTCTTTCATAATCTCTCATACTCCTAAGCAAATATTTTTGGAATTCTGTTTTGCCACTACTAGTAAGTCCTCCTATGATAATTGACAGTCGGTTTCTTAATAACTCTTTAAGAAGCTCCACAACAGGAGGAGAAAAGAAATCACTATTATCATCAATGCGAGGTTTATCACTTGCTATACGGATAGAAAAAGTCACTACATCATCATCAAAGAGTTTCCCAATAGATTGATGAGTAGCGTTTATGCGATACTTACCAACTGAAACATCTAAAATCGGATTTGTAAAACTAAATTGCTGTTCACATAAGTTAGCGATTTGTCTAAGAAAATCTTTGACCAATTGATATTCAACAGAGATAACGCTCTTGTTTCTTCCTTTAGAGTTACTGACATAGAAAAACTCCGATCCATTAAAGGAGATATCTGTAATCTCTTCATCGTTTATCAAAGAGGCTAAAAATGATGTTTCTATGTATTCAATTACTTTTGCTTTATCCATCATTATTTTCCTTTCAGTTCGTAATACATTACACGGTAAAAAGTGTAATCCATAATTAACTTACAACTAACTGTTATTTCAACTGCGTCACATCTATTATTCAGGCACATCGATCCGTCCGCTTTATTGTAGAAATAATAGTCAACAGTATAGTCCTTACAATATCTTGAGAGACTCTTGCTATAGTAATGAGATAAGTCCTCTTCAACCCTATCTTTTTCGAATTTTAATATTTCGTCTTCATATGATACTGTGCGATATAAAAGTTCTATTGGAGTGTTGATTACCGCTCTATTTAAGCCTTGCATTGAAAAGTTTAAAGAGAACAATAAACCAGTAAAAGAAACCAAAATTGCACTGATAAATAGTAAGATCATGCTTTTATTCCTCCGTTTATGCAGTAATCAGAATCACTACAGGACCCAAATAATCTAGTGTTCTTAAAATAGTTAAGAGGAATATAGACGGTGTTTAGATTAAAACCCGACTCTTCTATTACAATTCTTGATTCGTTATTTTCCATCTTTTCTTCAAAACCAAGAGGGATATAAAACTCACTAGTCTCAATATAATTAGTTAAGCGATATGAACTCATATCAAGCGTTGCTGTATTAACATACATATTTGATTTTGCTTTTAATGATAATTCACCATTATTGTTCTCGATAGTTAAAGGGATTCTAATCAAATTTGAGCCATTAATTTTGGTGATATTTGGATAAATATTTTGATTATCATTTATTTCTAAAAATACGTTTCTACATTGATATTTATCTGTTGGGATATAGTTAAAAGAAATAGTAGAAACGTCCACCTTATTGCCTTCTGTTGTTGAAAGCAAAGTGTTAGTGTTTGTGAAATCATATGTCTCTTTATTCAAGAGCTTGTTTTGCATAATTCCAAAACAGCATCCTTCATATGTCATAACATTATTCCTAGCGGTGAACGTTTCTCTATTAGGAGGAAAAACATTGATGTTATATTCTTTTATTTCGCCTTTACTACTTTCAAAAGATAGCTCAAATCTAAGACCTGAAGCCGTTAGTCTTCCATTCATATCAACAGTTACATCATCGCTTCCCTTAGCGGTCACTTGGAACGATCTATTAATAAGGAAGGCGTTGTTTTTTATTGAAAACACTCGTAGTCTCCCGGAAGTTTTATCTTTTGCTAAACCAGCAGAAAAATTAAAGGTGTAACTACTAGTTGGTAAAAATGGACCATAGATATCTTTTGTATTAATTGCCCCTTTATCTCCAGTAGACAAGCTTAAGACAGGTAACAATGATATAGATAACAAAATAGATTTAATGAATTGCATAAAATTTCTCCACAAACTGCTTAATGGCAGCTTTCTTTAATTTTTTAAATATTGATTCCTTATACTCATAAGTCCACCACCCCTTATAAGCATCGTAGAAATACTCGTTAGTGATTATTCTTTGATTCTCCTTGTCGAGTGAGGCAAACGCTTCTTCTACGTCCGCGTAATACTTATAAAAAGGAGAATAATAATCACTTTCGCCTGATGATAGTTTCTTGCTATGAATGTATCTAAGCGAAACAAAATACACTCTAGCGATATCTTTAATTGCGTCTTCCAATTTCGATAGTTTCATAAAAGTGTCCTCATTTAATAAAGAGGGCGTTTTTTGAATTTTTTTAAAAATTTTTTTCATAAAATTATTTGGAAAACTCTTTTATTAACTTTGTTAATAACTTTTTTATAAAAAAATTTCTTTAGTTGAAAGATGAAAGTTAGAAATATATAGTTATGGCATGATAGTTTTAGCTGGAGCAAGCGCAAGCGGAAAAACAGAAGTTGCAAAAGTCTTGGCGGCCAAATACGGAATCACTAAGATAGTCACAACCACTACAAGAGATAAACGTGTTGGTGAAGTCAACGGAATAGATTACTTCTTTGTCACTAAAGAACAATTTGAAAAGATGATTATTGAAGATCGCTTCGTTGAATACACTCTTTATAACGGCCAAATGTATGGTTCGACCAAAGATCAAATTGCCAATGACAAATGCGTTGTTATCGATCCAGCAGGCTTAAGAAGCTATATCAATTTGCATAATAAAAACATCATCACCTTCTATTTAGAGGCCGATGAAGAAACAAGACATAAACGCATGATTACTCGAGGAGATGCTCCAGAGAAAATCAAATCGAGAATTGAAAATGATAGAATCGCCTTTAGACCAGAAAACATTGCTAAAGTTGATTATGTCATCGATGCATCAAACAATAAATCAATCGAGCAAGTAGCGGCAGAGATTTATCAATATTACATTAACCACGAAAAAAGGAAGAATTAATCTTCCTTTTCTTTTTCGTATTGAGTGTCAACCACTCTTATTTTTTCAACTGTGAATTCATCTGCAGCTAATATCTCTATTTCATATCTATCTGCGAAAGTGAATTTATCTCCAATAACGGCAAATCGATTTAAGATTTCTTGACAGAATCCCGCAACAGTTTCGTAGTCGGTTTCAAATTCATCGTTATATTCAATGAGTTCAAAGAAGTCTTCGATATTCATTGTTCCATCTATGATATAGACACCATTACCGTTATCAATGTATTCTGGTTCATCTTCATCAGTTTCATCAAAGATGTCACCAACGATTTCTTCTAAGATATCTTCCATAGTGACGATACCTTCAACTCCACCATATTCATCAATAATAACAGCGATATGAACCTTGCTATCTTTAAATTCTTGTAATAAGTCTAATAATTGTCTATTTCTAGGAATCACTAAAGGTTTATAGCAAAGTGATAAGACGTCGATATTCTCTTCTTCTTTAAATATCGCTTTAGCGAGTTCTTTAATTGGGAGAATGCCGATAATGTTATCAATTGTGTCTTCATAAACCGGAATACGAGAATGCTTAAAGATTTCGCCTTCTTTAATAATCTCTTTAATATCATCTTCAATGTTGATAGCGAAAACATCCACTCGAGGAGTCATGATTTCATGAGCCTCAACATCAGATATATCTAAGGCACTTCTTACGAGTTCTGCCTCTTCTTCATCGTATTTATCATTCTCTTCAAGTTCATCCACCATTTCGGTAATAACATCTTCATCAATTTGGTCTTCTTCAATTGATTTCTTTTTGAAGAGTTTAGACACTAATTGGAAGAACTTACTTATTGGCCAAATAATAACGAATGTTAAATATTTAAATGCCAATAATGGGTAAGCATAGATTTTACTCAGAGAGTAAGAGAACTTCTTGGAGAATGATTTAGGTAAGAACTCTGAGAAGATAATAATAAAGACAGTAAAGATGATTGTTGAAACCGTAGTTCCCCAATCACTATTCCAACTTACTCCAATAAGAGTAACGATAGATGATGCAAAAATGTTAACTGCGTTATTGCCAAAAAGAATTGAGGCAATAGAGAATTCATATTCTTCAGCGAGTTTATAGGCGATTTTAGCGGTTTTAACGCCTTCATCAGCTTCTTGTTTAAGCTTGTCACGATTAACGACGCTATAAACCATATCAGCACTAGAGAAGAAAGCTGAAAGGATAGAACAGATAGCGACTATTAGCCAATAATACCATTTCATTATGCTTTCCTCCTTTTGTGTGAAGAAGGTTCGGAAATGTCAGAGACAATTTCCTCTAAGATATCTTCCATAGTCACCATACCAACGACTTTTTTGTGTTCATCTCTAACAATCGCAATATGGGTTCTATGTTTTTTAAATCCATTAAAAAGATCATCAATCATAATTTTGTTAGAAACAAAGTATGGCTTTTCTAAGATACTTCTAATAGATAAATGAGGATCTTTTTCATATTCTTCAAAATAGATTTTAACGAGCAAAACACCAATAATATTGTCAAAAACCTTATCATATACAGGAATTCTCGAATAATTAGTCTTGCAAATAATATCTTTAAGTTTATCGTTAGTTAAGTCCTTAAGATTTAAAGCATACATCTTATTTCTTGGAGTAAGGACTTCCTTAACGTTAGTGTCTAAATAATCGATTGTGGATTGAACAATCTCTGCTTGATCTTCATCAATCATTTCTTCTTCAGAAGCTTTTTCAATAACGTTTTCTAAATCTTCTTCAGTAAATTCTTCTTCGGTTTTTATTTTGAAAGCCTTCTCAGAAATTTTAACTGCCCCTTCAAAAATAATTGCTATCGGGAATAGGACAATCATGAGGAAATATGTTGGATATGTATATCCAATTGATAAAGTATCAGGAATTGCTCTAGCGATGGTCTTTGGAAGAGTGTCGCCTAATAAATAAACGATAAAGGTCATGATGACAGAAGATATCAAAGATATCTCGTATTCCATTAACCCTGTGGATTGGAAATAATTCAAAAAGAGCACTGTCGAAACAGCAGATATAGCAATAGCAACAATATTATTACCAATAAGAACAACCGTTAACGCACGATCATACTTATCTAAAATTTTCAATAAGGTTTTAGCGGTCTTACTTCCTTCGTCCGCTTTAACTTGCATTTTGAATTTATTACAGCACGCAAATGCGGTCTCTGCGCTAGAGAAGAAGAAATGAAGCGCAACAAGAATTGCAATGATAATCCACGATATACTAGGGTCAGGCATTTAAACAACCACTTCCAATCTAAACCTGAGTTCAGTTTCAAATTATACCACAAGAATAAACATTATTTTAATAATATTTATTTATGCATATATGCATATAAAAAGAAAAGCCGATGCTTTTTTAGCACCGGCTAATTGAAGAGCAATACTATTCTTCTTCTTTTTCTGGTTTTTTGCCACTGGCAAGTTCTGCTTTGAGTTCTTTAATCCAGTTAACCTTACCAACTTCGCCTTGTTCAAGACCGTCTTTTTCCATAACGTCTTGGATGAGTTCTTTACATCTTCTAACTGATAATGGGGATTTGACTTTAAAGACGAGTGGGATTTCTTGATACATATCTTTGTCGCTAGCATCTTGAATTGGAAGAGTACTATTAGCGTAATCTGCTGGGTTAAGAGCAAAGTAGAGTTTTAATGATTTACCAGCAACTGTAATACGGACATACATTTTCTTGTGTAAGCGGAATGTATCTCCAACTGCAGATATTCTGGATTTAACACCATAACTTAAGATTTCATTCTTTAATTCGTTATATAACTCATGAACATCTTTTTCAGATTGAAGGAGTCTTTGAGCAAAGCTAATTCTTTCATATTCCTTCTTTTCTGGAGCAGGTGCTGTTTCAACCTTTGGTTCTTCAGGAGCTGGTTGTTCTTCTACTGGTTTAGCAACCGCTTCCTTTTTAACAAATAATGGACGAGGAGCTGGTTTTGGCTCTTCTTTCTTTTCTTCCACTACATGAGCAGGTGCTGGAGCTGGTTCTGGTTGAGGTGCTGGTTCTTTATGAATTTCAACTACCTTTTCAACAGACTTATTTTCAACTACTGTTGGAGCAGGAGTAGAAACACCATTAATACCACCATTGAAATATTGAACAACAAGTGGTCCACCAAATGTAGCACCAGTGATTGTTTGATTTCCAGTTGGGTTTTGTTGAGGTTGTTGAGGTTGATTTAATGAACTTCTTGCGATTTCATCTCTAACGATATCTCTAACAACTTCTCTTAATAAGCTAGCAAGTGAACCTTGATCAATGCCAGCGCCAGGGTTTGCGTTATTAACATTAACTTCAACGTGTTGTTTTTCTTCTTTTGGTTCTTCTTGAACTGCTGGTTCCTCGGTTGGTTCTTCTTGAACTTCTTCTTCAGGAACTGGTTCATCTTCAGCTGCTTCTTCTGGAATTGGTTCTGGTTCTTTTTCAATGACAGCTTCAGTATCAGCGATAACTAATTCTTCGCCTTCTTGAACTGCTTCTGGATCGCCTACCATTTCTGCGACAGATGCAGGGGCTGGTTCTTCGACTTTTTCTTCTGCATAAGACTTACCGGCATAGATTAAACCAATAACAACTGTTGCAATAACAGAAGCAAATGCAAGGATTCCTAATACAAAGACAGCAATAGCGAATACACCATACCAAACCGCTTCAGAGTTACCTGGAACAAATGCAGCTTGAGCTATGGCTAAGTAGAACGTTCCATAAGTCACCATAATGAACGCAACATATAAGGCAGCAAGTAAAGCGATAACGTAAATTATAAATAATGGTTTTTTCTTGTTGATGACATAAACAATGCCTAAGACAATAACGATAAGTGTTAAGCCAGAAAGGACATAGTTGACAACACTAAGAATGAGAGCGACATTTGCTCCGATTTCATTGCAGAATGCAGTATAGAATTCTGATTTATTTGCATCGAATGGGAAGACAAATGATTCGCTAATTAATTGCCAGTTTGTTTTAAGGTTTGCTACACCAGCTTCCATTTGACCAACAAGGTGAACTGGTTGGAAGAAATATGCTGCAGCAAAACAAACGAGAAGTGCAACACTAATTATGAACATAACAAACAATGTTTTCTTTAGTTTGAGATTTTTATTCATACACAAAACTCCTTTAACTTACTTTAAATTTATATGTATATGCGCGTAAAATCAACAAAAACAATGATTTTGTAGCAAATTTGCAGCAAAAAATAGGACTTTTGAAGAAAAAAACGGATTAAACCGTCTTTCTTTTTTCAAATTTTTTTATCTTTTTTTCAGCTTCTTGGTAGTAGCGAATATAACTTCTTTTGCAGTAGTAAGGATGCTTATCTTTCTCTTCTATTTCAGGCTTTTTGAAGACGTATGGCTTATTAACTTTCCAACTATTTAGTATGCCAATATTCACTGCGTCGGTTGGACAATTATAAGAGCATCTAGTGCACATTAGACAACGAGTATGGAAGATGAATTTATTGTCTTTATATTCAATATTTTTAACCGGACAATTATTCACACACTTCATACATTTGATGCACTTCTTCTTATTAATCCTAAACAGCTTTCCGTTCCATCCAGCGAACCATTGTTCAATTCTCAATAGCCAAATAAACCAGCCAGAAAGAGGAATCTTTTTTAGCTTATTAACTTGCCCGTTAATCAAGTAATCATTAACATTGATTGGAACAAGTTTGTTCATTGTGTCATACATTTGAAACGCTCTTAATTCAGTATGTCTAAAAACCAAATCATAAGGCATTAGATAATGATAATCTGATTCAAATATGTAGTTTCTTCTTCTAAGGATTCTAAGTAGTTTGTTACCGGAAGAATGATTAATGGTTAAGTATTCTCCACTGACCATAATGACAAATACTTTTTTAGGAGCGTCTAGTTTAGGAAACTTCTTAGCGTATCTCCAAACGTTTTCAGGCGCATTAAAAGCGTGAATTGGGTATGCAAAACCGATCTTGTCATATTCATTTATTTTCGAAAAATCAAAGTTATCTTTTTCGATCTTTATTAAATCAAAAACAATATCAAATTTAGCGGCTTCATCTTTCCACTTTTTTACTGTAAGTTCTGTATTACCTGTTCCTGAAAAATAGAATAACGCTACTTTCATTAATCAATATCCTTATATTTGGCATTGAAATGAGAATCATACCAATAATATCGGTTCTCATCTTTATCGTGAGAGTCATACCAGATTTGAGCAACTAATTTATCGGTTTTAGCTAGTTTATCAAAATCCCAGGCATATTTAGTGTAAGAAATGTTATACCAGTGGCCACAATATAAAACAGAGTGAGGACGTGCTTCAAAAGTAACACCATCAGCGTTTTGCCACATTACCTTACGATAAATATCTCCGGTTTTAAAATCTTCTGTTAATAACTTACCACCTCTAGCAGCAGCGACATTTCTTAAATCATTAATATCAACTAGACTTCTATCTTTATCTATATCAAAGAAGTGATCTAATCTAGTTGGTTCTTGTCTTAATTTGTCATAATCAAGCGGCTCACCATTATCTGCTCTTCTACCTTTAGCAACTAAATAAAAGTCATCCCACTTTTGAGGAATTGCCTTATATTTTTCTTCACCATTAAAGTAAGCGAGCATTCTTGCTTCATCACCACTCTTCTTCCAAAAATAAGGGGAGTTTGAATCATTCAATAATCGTTTAATTACTAGGGTTTTGAGCAACTTTTTAGGCACAATTCTCGCTAAAGAGAAATATTTATGTGTATCTAAAACATGTTTCCAGAATCCATTAATTGTGTCGTGCTGATAATCAAATAAGTCATTTAATTTATTGCCATCAGAATACCACTCACCATGGAAATTTCTAATAGAGTTATAGTTGGTGTCAAAGAAGTCTTCAACAGTGCAACCGATGATTTCAAATCCAAGTCCAATGGTCTCGTATCCAGTTACTCGATTTGCTAATCCACCCGCTAAATTGAAGCAGTGTTTCCAGAAGTTAGTTTCATTAAGTTCGCCTTTTGCATCTCTTCTTAAGATGTTTCTAATTAATAACGCGCTATCTTCTGCGGTTGCCCATTCAAGAGGAGCGTTAAAGCAAGTGTGAAACATTAATCCATCACTAACATTTTTCATTAACAATTCATCATAAAGCATCGCTGTTTGACGAATGACTGTCCAGCATTTAATATCACTTTCTAAAACAGTAAATTCTCCTCTCATCTTGGTTAATGAATAAATATCGAAAGGAGAAATAAGTAATGGATCTCCAACTTCTGCAAAAGGATGTTTAAAAGTTCTATCACCATAGACACCAATTGTTGATATATGAATAAGTTTTGGTTGATGTTCTTTCATATCTTCAAGAACTTTTACCAAAATTTTTGGTCCAGTTTCATTTGCCTCAATTGCGTTTTGAGGACATTTATCGCTTGCAGGTGGAATAACTGCAGCCATATTGATGACGTAATCCGCATCACTTACCACATCTTTTACATCCCCATAATTAGCAATAGTGCCAAAAATGATTTTATATTTCTTTTTGCTTTTCTTTATCTTTCTAATTAATTTTGAAGAGCCCTTAGTTCTGTGAACTAGGAGATTAATTTTGGTAATGTTATCTTCTTTTAGAAGAGTCTCCACTACCTTTGTCCCCATATTTCCAGGGGCACCTAAAATTGTAACTATCATAATGTCGCTTCCATTTTGTTTATATTATCAAAACAGAGGCAAGATAAACAAGAATGTTTATTTTGCTTCTATCTGCTTTTTATTTGGCAATTCTTCTTCTGGGATTTCTCCAGCTTTTGTAAGTGCGAATTTACTAACAAGTGGTCCAATTAATTCATAGACAAGAGTGCTTGTTAAGATGATCGCTAATACCATAGATGCTGCTTCATAAGCGCCTACATCATTAAATAACTTATTAGCGGTTGTTGCTAAACCGATAGCAACACCAGCTTGAGGCACTAAAGTAAAACCAAGATATTTCTTAACTTGTGGTTCGCATTTAGTAATACTTGCTCCACTGAGAGCACCAAAATATTTACCAACAACACGGAAGATAATGTAAATTGCCGCTACCAAGATAACGATGCCACCTTTGCCGTTAATGAAGACTGTTAAATCAAGAGAAGCTCCACTTATAACAAAGAACATCATATATATTGGGGATGTAAATCTATCTAAGACATCAAGAGTGCGATCAGAATCTTTACATATATTAGTGAATAAGGCTCCTGCCATCATACACATAAGTAAAGAACTCAATTCAAATCCACCCATAAATTCTTGTTTAAACAAGAAATATAATCCAACTGATACAAATACTGAGAAAATACATAAGACTAACTTATTATTTCTAGATTTGAAGAAACGGTTAATAAAGCTAATGAATAATCCAATAAGTCCACCGATGACAATTGATAAGCCGATTTCAATAAGTGGTTTTCCAATCATTTTATAGAAAGACAATTCTCCACCACTTGCTAATCCGGTAGCGATTTGGAATAAAACAGCAAATAAGATTAAAGCAGCAGCGTCATCAAGAGCAACTACAGGAAGTAAAGTATTCACAAGTGGTCCTCTTGCTTTATATTGCTTAATAACCATTAAGGTAGCAGCAGGAGCGGTTGCACTTGCAATCGCGGATAAAGTTAAAACAAGTTCCCATGAAATATGTTCAGGAGAAATAAAGTGAGCAACTAATAAGGCTAAAATAACAAATACTGATGCTCCTAGAGCTTCTAAGATAGTGATAACAATAACGCGTTTGCCAACTGTTTTTAATGTGCTTCCTTTAAACGAAGTACCAATAGAAAAGGCAATGAAGCCTAAGGCAACTGTTGATACCCAGCCGATCTTATCGACAAATTGGTAAATATAATCATCTTTGATACCTTCAAAAGTGAAGTTATTGAAAAATAGGCCAAGAACAAAAGGACCCATAATAATACCAGTTACTATGTAACCAGTAACATTAGGGAGTTTTAAGATTTTCATTAATCTAGTAGATAATAAGGCCGCAAGTAAAAGAGCGGCGATATATACAAATATCAAGCTTTCCATATATCTAAACTAAATAGAGCCTTCGTAATCTTCGATTGGACGAGAGAACATAAAGCCTTTAATCTTTTTAAAGTTGTCTGTGTTTTCTCTAATTACTTCTTTTAAATTCGCTAGTTTATCTTCATCAACGATGAAAAGACAAAGAACACTATCGTTTGTTTGAACTTTCTCAACATGTCTAAGTGTAAAGAAGTGTCTTTCTTCTGGGAGTTCTTCAGTGGCGTGTCTAAGAGATTCGGTTGTCATAACGGTTGCGTTATAACCAGCCTTTCTAATCTCTTCGAGAGTGTGAATCGCATCCGGTGTTGATTTAATTACTAGATATAAAATCATTTTCATATTCACTACCTGATTTCCAAATAGCAATTATAGTCCTCTATTTAACTTTTGTTAAATGATACTTATTTTCTTTCGTCTTCACGTAGAAAATTCAATCTAATATGACAATAACCATTAGGATTTTTATCAAGATAATTTTGATGGTATTCTTCCGCGTCATAAAAAGACCTTAACGGGAGCACTTCAATGAGATAATCATCTTCAAGCACTGACGCAAAATAGTCTTTTATAATCTTCTCGTCAGCTTCATCTTCAAAATAAATACCTGTTCGATATTGAATGCCTTCATCTTCACCTTGCTTATTAAGTGAATAAGGATCAACTACTCGTAGATAATATTCTAAAAGTTTCTCTAAAGAGACAACTGTCTCATCATATTCTATTTTTACTGTTTCAGAAGCATCATCTCTTCCTTTTTTTAAATCTTCATAAGAAGGATTTTTTATGCTTCCATTCGCGTATCCCACTTTTGTAGAGATAACGCCTTTAGCCATGGAGAAATATTTTTCTACTCCCCAAAAGCATCCGCCTGCTAAATAAATTGTTTTCATAAATACTTACTTACAAACTCCGTTGCTAATCTATTAACTCGTTTTGATTCTTTAAGTTCAACATTAATAACGTTATGAACGTGGCCAACATTTTTATCATCAGATTCGATATCTACGAATAGGAAGTCGCCTCTTTTTGATAAATCCGCGTTTATTTTAAGGCTTTCTTTCCTAATGAAATCATTTGTACAAGTACTAACAAATATTGGATTCTTAAAACCATCAATATATGTTTTAGGAGAATAAATAGAGAGATGGTTCTTATCTATTCCTTTAGGGCCAAGCATTCTCTTTAATCCGCTTGGAGAAAGAGCGCCATCGCCGATATTAGCAAAATCATATACTGGGCAATGTAACACAGTCGCAACAATATCGATATCTGGTAATTCTAATCCTAGCTTGGTTTGTAACTCCTTATTAGAGAATAATTCAGAGATTAATAACGCTAAATGACCACCTGCAGAATCACCAGATATAACAAAACGGTCTTTCTCTAAATTGTATTTCTTTAAATTATTTAAGAAATGATTAATGCATTTAACTGAGTCACTAACTAAATCATGAATATCTGAATTCCCATTATTGTATTGATAGTCAACTAGTAAAGCATCATATCCTTCTTTCAACCATTCATAGACATATGGATAATTATCTTTATGTTCTCCAAATATATATGTGCCCCCATGAATATTAATGATGCATACATGCTTTCTGTTTTCTTCGTTCGCTAAATAAACGTCATATGTATGGTTAACGTTATTATCATCAATATAAGGGATATTTATGAACTCAGTAAAAAGATGAGGAGGATAATTCTTCCTTCTCTTTTTTATATCATTTTTAATGATATATTTGAGTAAACTTAAAGCGAGTTTTCCAAATCTCATGCCTAATATATTTGTTATTTTCATTTTATTCTATAAATGAATGTCTCACAACAAAAAAGTCTCAATAATCTTCTCAAATAATCATTTTGATTATAGTATAAAAAGCAACAGAAAAACGAGATAATTATATTATCTCGTAATTAACTGCTGGCAGGGATTTCCAATAATGATACAAGTCGAACACTTTCAAGCATTTGGCAAACACTATTGTTTTTCTTTCCAATACTTGAGATTTGGAAGTATTCCTCTCATATATTCTCTTGCTTGGTCTTCAGGAAAACCCTGAGCAACCATATGAGGAACGCATGTGCTGATTAAATCGTCCATATTGTCGTAAGTGAATTTCTCGTCGTGATAGCACCACTGACAGTATTCTTCGTTGAATGAACCATCTTTTTCTTT
>DFJP01000071.1 GCA_002373085.1 Caryophanales bacterium UBA3668
TTTACACGCTCTTTCAAGTAATCTTGAATGGAGATAGAAAACATCTCCTGGATAAGCTTCTCTACCTGGGGATCTCTTAAGTAAAAGAGATAAGGTACGATAGCTAACGGCGTGTTTACTTAAATCGTCATAGACGATTAAGACATCTTTTCCTTGGTGCATCCATTCTTCTGCCATAGCAACTCCACTATAAGGAGCAACATATAGCATAGGAGCAGGTTCACTAGCGGTCGCACTAACAACAAGGGTGTAACTCATCGCATCATGGCTCTTAAGCTTATCAACGATTTGAGCAACCGTTGAATTCTTTTGTCCAATTGCAACATAAATGCAAAGAACATCCTTACCTTTTTGATTGATGATTGTGTCAATTGCAATCGCGGTTTTTCCGGTTTGACGGTCACCGATGATAAGTTCTCTTTGTCCTCTACCAATAGGAGTAATGGCATCAATCATTGTGATACCAGTTTCTAGTGGAGTGTCAACACTCTTACGAGTGATAACACCAGGAGCGATAACTTCGATAGGACGTACTTTAGTAGTATTTATTGGACCAAGTCCATCAATTGGTTGTCCTAAAGCGTTAACTACTCTACCAAGTAATTCGTCGCCAACAGGGACTTCCATAACTTTCTTTGTACGTTTGACTTCGTCTCCTTCTTTAATTAAAGAATCATCACCTAATAAAACAGCACCAACGTGATCAACTTCTAAATTCATAACTAAGCCATAGATATCATTTGGGAATAATAAAAGCTCACCAAGCATAGCTTTGCTTAAGCCATAAACTAGGGCAATTCCGTCACCAACAGTAATAACTGTTCCGACATCACTGCTATCAATTTCACGGTGGTAATTTTTAATTTGTTCTTTAATTAAAGCACTAATCTCGTTCGTCTTTAATTTCATATTCGAACCTCCTATTTGATTAAGGAATTTTTCATATTTTCGATGTGGTGCTTAATACTGCCATCGTAAATATGATCATTAATAACGACTTTGACTCCTCCAATGAGGTTTGGGTCAATGATGTTTCTAAGTTCAGTAGGCCGTTTTTCTACTTTGCTAATTGCGAGGTTTAATTTCTCTAACTGTTCGTCAGATAATTTTTCAGTTGAATAAACTAAGCCTTCGATAACTCCACGATGTTCGTTTACTAAAGAAATGAATCCATCAAAAATCTCAATGATATATCTCGCTCTATGGTTTCGAATGATGACTTTAAGTAAATTCTTAATTTCTTCATCCACTCCAACGAGTGTCTTATCGATGATTTCGATTTTTTCTTCAATGGTTTTGTAAGAAGAATCTAAAATCACAATGAAATCAGGGTTTTCTAAGAAAACCTTCTTTAATTCTCTAATCTCTTCTTGAGTTTTTTCTAAAGAATTAGAATCTCTTTTTAAAGAATAGAGAGCTTCCGCATAACGTGAAGTGATTTCTTTCATAATTAATTCTTCTTAACTTCCTCGATAAAATCTTCAACTAAACGGACATTGTCTTTAGAAGATATTTCTCTTCCAAGTAACTCTTTTGATGCATCTAAAGCGACAGAGACAATCTCTTTTTTGATTTGTTCTTGTGCTTCGATTTCCATACGAGCTATATCGTTTTCAGCGTCGCTTTTCATCTTGTTAACTTCTAGTTGAGTGGTTTCCAAAATGGCAGCTTTTTCTTTTTCTGCTGCTTTCTTCGCTTCGGCAACGATATCCGCCGCCGTCCTTTCGCTTGCAAGGACTGTTTCTTTTGATTTGAGTTCATTTTCTTGCCAGACTAACTTACTCTTTTCAGCTTCCTTAATATTTTCTTCAATATGGTCTTGTCTCTTTTTAAGAATCTTCTTTACAGGTTTATAAGCAAAGACAATGACGACAATAATAAGGACGACTAAAGCTGCTAACTGGGTAACAAAGCTTGGCCAGTTAGGAATGAGTTTACTAGTAAAAGATTCACTCGTTAATCCGAGCTCTTCTCCACTACAGCTAGTTAATAAGCTAGCTAATGGTAACAAGAAAAGTATTTTTCTCTTTCTCATTTAGTCCTCCTTACTACGCGACGAAAATAATTAAGATTGCCACTAAAAGGGCGTAAATAGCGGTTGTTTCAACAAGCGCACAGGCAAGAATCATGTTTGTTCTAAGTTTAGAATACATTTCTGGATTTCTGCTCATTCCATCGACTGTCTTCATACAAACAAATGCTTCACCTAAGGCTGATGGCATAACTGCTAAAATGGCGATTGCGGCTGCTAATGCGTTTCCCATTCTATCTTCCTCCTTTCACTGAAAATTCATCTATATCATCCTCTGGTCCTTCATTTGCAATGAAAATCATTGATAAGAAAAGGAAAACGACTGTTTGAATCAGTCCAGAGAATAAATCAAAGTAAGCGTGTAACGCTGGGGTAATAAACGGAGCAATAACTCCTCCAACTTTTAAAGCTTGATCTGCCGCTTCAAAGATGACATTACCTATACTACCAAAAGCTCCATAAATCAAAGTCATTAATGTCCAACCCGCTAAAGCATTACCAAATAAACGCATGGTGAGGGAAAGTAAAGGTGCCCACATCGAAATAAGGTTTACTGGTAAGAAAAATGGAAGAGGTTCAACATAACGTTTGAAATATTTAAGTTTATTGAATCTCACCGCATTAGCGTGGATTAAGACAAATGTAATTAAGCCTAGTGATAATGGAGTGGCTAAATAAGTTACTGGAGATGGTAAACCAGTAAGACCCCAAATAAATGCGATAAATAAATAGCAAGCAATCGCTAAAATAAAGCCTCCAAAGCCACGGTAATATTTGCCCATCAAGGTCTCGACTAAATTATCAAAGAAATTAACTCCAATCTCCGCTAGTAAAAGAATACCTTTCGGTTTTTTAAGTGGATCTTGGAAATGTGCTCTTATCGCAATGTATAAAGAAAGAAGACATAAAATGCCAACTATGATTAAAGATGATATCGTTTCTCCGGATAACCCTTTTGAAGTATCCAAAAAGGCCCCTGCGATATCAAAACCAGTTTCTTCAGTGAGAACTAGGTTGACCATATTATTCCTTTCTTTCTTTTAAGAAAATGTGAGATGTAACAAAGAAGATAACACCAAAGGTGTATACTCCAAAGAAAACAAATACATTGAAATATTTAAAGTCCCAAACGTAATATGCAAATCCTAAAAGGATGACCGTTGCTACGAGGACAACAAATCTAATGATGATTGAGATAATTGATCTAACATTTGATGATTTTTCATCATCCTTGCTAGTCAATAAGTGAGCAATTAGATATAAACCTCCAATCACTCCTCCTGAAAGAAGAAACCCTAAAGGGATATCTTTGTTCTCGGAAATAATAAGAAAGCTCGACGCTATAAATCCTAATATAGAAACGATAGCAACGATTATCGAAGTTAAGAGATTGCGTTCAAGCTTTCTTAAATAATTCATTATTTAACTAACACTTTCTTCCAGTTTGCCATTGTGACAATACCGTGTTCAGTTTTGAGTTCAACTTCGCCTTCAATAAGAGGTGCAACATAGTCTCTGAACTCTTGAGACATTCTTGTGGCATCAACCATCATTGATGGTTTGATAACACTTTCAGCGTTAGCGACTAATGATAAGTCTGCTAATTCTAAGTCAATCTTATATGGGTTTTGGCTAACTCTCTTGAAGATAACCATCTTTCCTGTAACACCTTCTAAGGCAGCCTTAACTGCTCTTTTTCCGGTTTCGATTGCTTCTTCTCTATCAACCTTACTAATAGCGAGTGGACATGCTCTTTGAGTTAAAGAGAATTCAACTGGTCTAGTTGGTAAGTTGAGCCTATTTTCAATAATTTCACATAATCCAGCAGCAGCACCACCGAGTTGAGCGTGGCCAAAGCCATCAACACGGGTGTTCTTATTGCTTCTTTCAAATTCGATACCTTCAGAGATACAAACCATCGCGTATCCTTTGGTGTCATAGACTTTCTTAACATCCACCAAGAATTGCTCTAAATCAAATTTGTTTTCTGGGATGTAAATTAAGTGAGGTCTAGTTTGTTCTGGAAGTAAATCAGCGGCAGCAGTTAACCATCCAGCGTTTCTACCCATAACTTCAACGACGTGAATCTTTCCGACTTTGAAGCAGCAAGCATCCATGCTTAATGCATTAACGGTGTTAATAACAAATTTAGCAGCACTTGGGAAACCTAATGAGTGGTCAGTACACGCTAAGTCGTTATCGATAGTTTTTGGAACACC
>DFJP01000066.1 GCA_002373085.1 Caryophanales bacterium UBA3668
GTGGTGGTTAATGCCACACATTTATCGCTTAATGGATGTTTAACAAATAATTCTTTCATAACAATAGTATAAAAGAAAAACCGCCGAAGCGGTTAATTCTTTACTTCATGAGTTTTCCGAACTTATCGGTGTGTGACCAACAGTTCTTAAGAGTACGAGCTCTTTCGAGATCGGATGAACCTTCAAGTGTGAAGATGACATCACTTAAGCCTGAGACCTTTTGATTATCCTTTAATGGATTGTCTTCACTGAAGTCAAAGAACATGACTAGTGGAGTGTTCATTGGGCAAGCATCTAAGTTAGTAGATGTGAAGGCTTTTTCATAATCAGAAACTTTGTAGCTATGGTTCATAGCATAGTAAGTTGTTTCTAAGTAATTACTTGTCGCCATTGTTTCAAACAATGTGTAGTGGTTTGTCCAAACTTCATCGAATAAGTTGATTTCTTCGCCATCAACAGTAGTTGTGGAGTCAACATAGATGGTGTGGAGTCTGAAATCGCCTTTTAATAAATTTTTATCAATACCAACGAATTCTTGGTCAGTAGCAGCCCATTTATCTTTGAAGGTCTTTAAACCGCCATATAAATCTTTACTGCTGCTATCATCTTTAACGAAGGCAACAAAGAATCTTTCGCCATAAGTTGTTTTGATTTTTTCTGTTTCACCATCTTCAACATAGGTGAGGAATTCATCGACTTTGGATTTGCCAACATATTTACCATCTGGGACAACGTTAGCATCTTTTAAGTCTAAACGATATCTTGTGAGGAATTTGTTTGCACTGTCGCTTTCATCAAACCAGCTACTCACACCTTTGATAATGTGTGGAATAGAGAAGATGACTGCGAAGATGGCGCCAACGATTAATAATGGTTGGATCCATGCTGTTTCTTTAATCCAACGGCCGATTCTCGCGAAAAATCCACCGATTGCTCTTAATACTACCATGTTATAAGCCTCCTATATTTACATATAGCGTGATAATCTTATCACTCAATATTTTTTATTTCAATAACAATTGTTAATCAATTGTGTTTTGATCAATGCACATTTAGGGTGCGCAACGTTTTCAATTATACTAGAAAAAATGGACTTAACAATCATATTTTGTTGTTTTTTCTAAAACAAGGTATACAATAATCTCGCGATGGTAAAAACAAAGACAGCACGCATTAAGAAACAAATCGACAACTTCTTGTTCGATCATTATATCTTTAAAACCGTTTTAGAGTATCTCGGCGGCTTTTTTATTGCTGCAGTCGCGGCATTAATATTTGCCTTTGGTTTCTCTTGTTTTACATCTCCATCCACTGAAGATGGATTTATTCTTGCTACCGGTGGTGTCTCTGGTATTTCCCAAGTCATTGCGTTAGGCATTGAATTTATCACAGGTAAGCCAGTGGGCGCTAACGTGGTGCAAGCGATTGGCTACTCCTTACTAAACGTTCCTTTATTAATCTTTAGTTTCTTAAAGCTTGGTAAACGTTTCTCAATCTTTACCGCTATCAACGTTGCTTTATCATCTCTATTTATTTGGATATTCTCTCAACACCATATTGGTCAAATGGTTGCCGACTTCTCATTCAATGATGGGGCAGAAGGTATCTTAGAATATATTAATCACCCGCTTAACACCATACTTGTGCGTGTTATTTTCGCTGCCATATGTACAGGCTTAGCTAGCGCGCTCGCTTTCGTCGGCGGTATTTCATGCGGTGGCATTGATATTGTTTCATGTTATATCGCCGCTAGAAAATCCACACAAATTGGTAAATATGGCGTGATTATTAATGCCTTTATCGTTACAACCTACGCTTTGCTTAAAGGCATTCAAACTGGAAACTATATTTATTCCTTATATTCTATCTTCTTCTCCATCATCTATTTGATGCTTGTAGGACTTATTATTGACGCGATTAATTTAAGGAATAAGAAAATGCTTATTCAAATCATCACTAGTAAAGAACATATGCCAGAGATTATTATTGCTAACTTCCCACACTCAGCAACGATAATTAATGGACATGGTGCTTATTCTGGTGCGGAAAAGATCGTTCTTTGGATGGCGGTTTCTTCTAGTGAAGTTAATAAAGTTGTTAACGTTGCTAAGAAGGTTGATGAACACGCTTTCATCGCTGTCACTTCGTTAAAACAAGTGTATGGCAACTTCTACATCAAACCATTAGAATAAAATTAACCTATTTAAGATAAAAAAATAACCTAGACAATGCGCTAGGTTTTTTTCATTTTTGGCGGAGGGAATGGGATTCGAACCCATGCGAGGCTTGCACCTCCTAGCAGTTTTCGAAACTGCCCCCTTCAACCGCTTGGGTATTCCTCCGTAAGTGTAATTATACCAAAAGTTAGCCTATTTGAAACTTTATTTAATTGAATTTGGACATCTAGTCAAATTCATTCAACCAAAGTATAATAGACAAGTATGGAATGGTTTAATTTCAACAACTTACAGTTCAAATCCTTCTTCATCATTGTCGTGGTGTTACTAGTTTTTGTCATCATTTTATTAATCACATTCCTTGTCTCCACGAAGAAAGATAAAGGTTATGATAATCGTATCCAAGCGGAGTCCACAACATTAAGAATTTACATCATAGACCCAAAGAATAACTCAGTTATTTACTTTAATCGTTCCGATTTAAGAAACAAGAAAAAAATTGACATCAATACTTTCTATTCTCATTTCCACGCCAATGATATTGATAAGGTTAAAACTTGGATTTATGACATCTGCACTGACTATAAAAACGCTGATAAATATGTCGAAGCGGACGTCCTTCTTAACCATGGCCGTAGCACATATTTCTCCTTACTTAAGTTACTTAAATACGATCCAAACGAAGGTATTATCCACTTAGAATCCTTCATTCTTAAATACATCACACCAAATAACTCCACAAATAAAAAGAAGAAAAAAGCTCTCTTCACTGGTGTGGTCAAAAGAAGCACAATGGAATCCTTAATCCTTAAAGAAAAGAGCCTAAAAGGTTTCACTTTTGCCATTCGTTTCTATTACATCAGACAAAAATTCTTATCCAATGATAAGATTGAACGCTACATGATTATGACACTCAAAAATGCCATTTATCCATATGCTAGTAATCCACGTGTCTCTAGACAAATCATCGATGGTGGTGAAAACGAACTGTTGTTATTTGATTTAAGAATCTCCTCTAGAGATGAAGCCATGGTTCTAGCGACATCTATGGCCCATAACATTAAAAAGTGTATTGGTGTTAATGGCTTTGCAGAATCTATTAACTTCTCAATTGGTGTCGTGGAAAATGCCCAATATTATCAAGACTTTGATTCAATGGTGGT
>DFJP01000027.1 GCA_002373085.1 Caryophanales bacterium UBA3668
GTTCGCACGATGGCTCAGACAAAAATACCCATACATTTGTATGGGTTTTATTTTTCGTTCGATTCAAGAAATTCAATCGTGCGATTGCATATTATTTAATCGTACGATATAATCTAATTGAGGTGATAAATATGTGCACAATAACTGCTACTGAATTGAAAGAGAATTTTGGTAAATATATGAAACTCGGGCAAATTGAAGAAATCAATGTTACCCATAGAGGAGAACATATTTTTACTATTATTCCTAAAAAAGAAAAACTTAAATTGGAATTAGTTGATCTTTTTGGCGTCCTACCAAAAGAGGCTTACAACGATAATGACATTGAAAGAGAGTAACAATGAAAGTTTTATTTGATACAAATATAATTATTGATGCCTTAACAGATAGAACAAAAGGCTTTAACTATTCGCAAAAACTGCTTCTTATGGCGGCAGATAAAGTGATAGATGGCTATATTAGTGGCAAACAAATTACAGATATTTATTACATTCTTCGAAAATATTTAGATGAAGAAAAAAGAAGAAAAACGATACGCACTCTTTCTGAGGTGTTTACAATACTTCCTTTAATTCCAAGTTACATTACTTACTGCGTCAATTCTTCAATTAACGATTATGAAGATGCAATACTAGATGAAACTGCTAAAGTTAATGTTATTCCTTTTATTGTTACTAACAACTCTAAAGATTTCATCAATTCGAAAGTAGGCATTATTTCACCAGAAAAACTGCTTACACTTGTCCAAACAACAATAAATAACCCATACTAATGTATGGGTTTTATTTATAATTCGTCTCCAGTAGGGTTTACTACAGAGTATCCAATATTTGTTAAGTGGTCCGCCACTCTTTCAAGTTCACTAATAAGAGTCGCATAATCATCACTTAATTCTCCAGAACATTCGTTCGCCGTCATTCTCTTATAATGATTGGTTTCGAGTTCTTTTGCTAAAGAATCACTACGCTCTTCAAGTTCATGAAGAGTTTTTAATTTAGAGGAATCTTCGTTTTTAAAGATATCCATTGCTAAATCGTTCATATCCATGATTAAGTCATACATCACTTGTAATTCTTTAACTGCAGTCTTAGAGAAGGCTAAATCATTTTCTTCAAGTCGATTAGAGTTCTCGTAGAAGTTATAGGCGTGATCTCCAATTCTTTCAATATCGTTAATAACGTGGAAATAAGCACCAACGAGTTTAGAGTCTTCACTACTAACTTTATTTGCTAAAGAGATGAGATATTGAGTAATTCGATTATTGATATAGTCAATATCATCTTCTCTATCAGTCATAGAGTTAATATTTGTTTTATCTTTTTTGACTAGATAGTCATATCCATATCTGAAGTTAAGCATTGCTAAGTTAAACATGTGCATAATTTCATTTTTTGTTTCCATTAAAGCGATATCAGGAGTCTTTAATAATCTCTCATCAATATAAAGGAGCAATTTCTTTTTATTCTCTTCTCCTTTATCTTTGATAAGAACTTCACTTAGCTTAATAAATGGTCTTACTAAAGGAAGCATTGCCATAAAGAAGATAAGCGCATAAATAATGTTAAAAACCGCTAGTCCAAGTTCAGCAGAACCGAAATAAGTGCTAAAGAAACCACTTATTTTATCTTCTAAAGGCCAAATAATCGCGATTGCAAGTAAGGCAGCAATTAGCTTAATAAATAAGGAAATAATACCACTTCGTTTCGCATTAATTGATCCTCCAATTGTTGCGATTAAAGTTGTAACGCAAGTTCCAATGGTCGCTCCTAAAACAATATACATCGCACTAGCAAAGCTAATTGCTCCACTTCCAACCATAACAATAACAATACCAGTAGTCGCGCTACTAGATTGCACTAAAGCGGTTAATATCACTCCAAATAATAAGAGTAATAATGGGAAATCAATCGATGTGAATAAGTTTTGGAAGAAAGTATTAATTTCAGTAGAGTTTTTAAAGGCCCCACTCATCGAACTTAAACCAAAGAAGATAAGTCCTAAGCCGCAGGAGATTTGACCGATATTCTTTACCTTTTCATTTTTAAAGAACATCATCACTACTCCAATAAAGGCAAGTAATGTAAACCAAATAGAAATATTAAAAGAAGATAAAGAGACTAATAAGCCTGTTATAGTTGTTCCTACAAACGAGCCAAGCATGATATTCATTCCTTGGAATAAACTCATAACGCCCGCGTTAATAAAACCAACCGCTAAAACGCATGTCGCCGCGCTAGATTGGATTAAAGCAGTAACTCCTGCTCCTATTCCAAAATAAGCAAAAGAATTGCTCTCTGTCTTTTTAAATATTCTTTTAAGAGATTTTCCGGTTGCTTTCTTTAATCCAGAAGACATCATGTTCATTCCGGTAATAAATACAGCAGAGCCAACTAATAAAGTAATAATTGCAGTTGTAATATCCATAGTTAATAGTATATATAAGTTTTTATTTTTATCTATAAGTGAAAAGCAAAAAACCTCCCGATTTTATTCAGGAGGTTTGTTTTTGATATAGAATTAACGGATTTCTTCAGATTTGCGGCTAATCTTTTCGTGAATTTCGTTAATTGCACGGTCATGGTCTTCGACGTATTTGTCTTTAACTTCATGCATGGTCTTTTCAACGGAGAAGTCTTTGAGTAATTCCTCACTTTCTTCTTCGGAGAGTAATCCTCTACCAGCAGGAATTAAGTGACCTGTAATGACGTTTTCTTTTAAGCCATGTAAGTAGTCTGTCTTACCTTTAATAGCAGCATCTGTAAGGACTCTTGTGGTTTCTTGGAAGGACGCCGCTGATAAGAAGCTATCAGTTTCAAGAGCAGCCTTAGTAATACCTAAGATAAGAGGTGAGAAGACGGCTGGACGTTTGCCAGCGATAATGGCTTCGTTATTCTTGGCAGTAAATGTATTTAAGGATACACGTGTACCGGCAATTAAGTCAGTATCACCTGCGTCGATGACGAAGACTTTTCTTAACATTTGTCTAACGATAACTTCGATGTGTTTATCAGAAATACCGATAGATTGTGAAGAATAGACCTTTTGAACTTCTTTAACGATGTATCTTTCAACCGCTTTAACATCGCTAACTTCGAGAAGTTTCTTAGGATCGATAGCACCTTCGGTGATCTTTCCACCATTAGTGACCATATCGCCCTTCTTAACACGGAGTTTAGCACCGAAGCTTGTGGTATATGTCTTTTCTTCTAAATCATTTCTAACAGTAACGAGGTAGCAGCCATTCTTTTCTTCGATCTTGGTAATTTCACCTGGGATTTCGGAAATGAGGGCTTCACCTTTAGGGTTACGTGCTTCAAATAATTCTTGGACACGAGGTAAACCTTGAGTAATATCGCTACCAGCAACTCCACCAGTGTGGAAGGTTCTCATCGTTAATTGAGTACCTGGTTCACCAATAGATTGAGCAGCCATAATACCAACAGCTTCACCAATTTCAACTGGGTTACCAGTAGCTAAGTTTCTACCATAACAATGTTGACATACGCCATTAGCGCTGTTACATGCTAGAGCAGATCTAATCTTAATCTTTTTAATACCAGCGTTAACAATCTTCTTACCGATTGAATCAGTAATATATTCATTTCTTTCAATAATTGTTTTCTTAGTTTCTGGATCAATAACTTTAGTTGCAGTATATCTACCAACAATTCTTTCAATCATTGGTTCAATTACTTCACCATTGTCATCTAATAAATCTCCTACGTCTACACCAGCCATAGTTCCACAATCTGCTTCTCTAACGATAACATCTTGTACAACTTCAACTAAACGTCTAGTTAAGTAACCAGAGTCTGCTGTTTTTAAGGCTGTATCGGCAGTACCTTTACGTCCACCGTGTGCACCTAAGAAGAATTCTGTTACGTCTACACCTTCCATTAAGTTAGACTTAATTGGAATTTCAATAGTTTCACCATTTGGTTTTGCCATTAAACCACGCATACCTGATAACTGAGTGAACTGAGAAATACTACCACGGGCACCAGAATTCATCATCATTAAGATTGGGTTCTTAGTGTCTTTCTTGGCAACATCTTCTAAGTCTTTAGATACAGTGTCAACGGCTTTATTCCATAGATCAACTACTGTGTTATGTCTTTCTTCTTCAGTAATTAAACCTCTAGCAAATTGCTTTTGAACTTTATCAACTTTTTCTTGAGTATCATTAATTACATCTTCTTTAATAGATGAAGTAATAACGTCACTCATTGAAATTGAAATACCAGCAATTGTAGAATATTTAAATCCTAAATCTTTTAATTTATCTAACATAACTGATGTTTCAGTTGTTTGATATCTCTTAAATATTTGAGCAATTAAATTCTTGAATGCTTTCTTAGCGAATGGTTCAGTTATAGGTAATTCAGAGATTGCCTTTGGAATATCTGTTCCCATTGGTAAGAAATACTTCATTGGTGTCATACCTTCAATGTTTTCCTTAGTTGGTTCATTTAGGTATGGATATGAGTTAGGTAAAATTTCATTAAATTTAATCTTACCTACTGTTGTAACTAAGTACATATCTTTTTGTTCATCAGTAAATATTTTATGTCTAAATGAATTTACTGGAATAGCAATTCTTGTATGTAAAGAGATTTCTCTTCTTTCATAAGCCATTAAAGCATCATTAGAATTTCTATAAACTTTACCTTCATTTGGAAGTCCAGCTTCTTCAATAGTAATATAATAGTTACCAAGAATCATATCTTGTGATGGAGCAACGATTGGAGATCCATCTTTTGGAGTTAAGATGTTGTTTGCAGAAAGCATTAATATTCTTGCTTCAGCTTTAGCATCTTCACTTAATGGAACATGGATAGCCATTTGGTCACCATCGA
>DFJP01000074.1 GCA_002373085.1 Caryophanales bacterium UBA3668
GATTGCTATTGCTGTAAGAATTACACAAAAGCGTATTTAAGACACTTATATGTTTGTGATGAAATATTCGGAAAGAGATTACTCTCTATCCATAATATTCGCTTCTTAATCCATATGATGGAAGGAGCTAGAGAAGCGATTAAAGAAGATCGCTTTGAAGAATATATGAAGATCACTTTAGCAGCCTTTGGAGATAGTAGAGGTTTTTAAATTTATGAATATAAATTTGTTTGATTTTGAACTCCCTGAAGAATTAATTGCTCAACAGCCATCTGATAAAAGAGACCATTCTCGCTTATTAGTGATTGATAAAGAAAATCACACTTATGAAGATAAGATGTTTTATAACATCATTGATTACCTTAGACCAGGTGATGTTTTGGTTAGAAACAATACAAAAGTTATTCCTGCTCGACTAATTGGAATAAAAGAAGTCACAGGAGCACATTGTGAAACTTTGTTATTAAAACAAGTTGGAAACGATACCTGGGAATGCTTAACTAAACCCGCTAAATCACTTAAGATTGGGGCTCGTATTAGTTATGGAGAAGGCAAACTTATTGGAGAAGTAGTAAAAGTCAAAGATGAAGGACTTAGAGATATTAAGTTCCATTATGAAGGAATCTTTTTAGAAGTTCTTGATTCTCTTGGAAAGATGCCACTCCCTCCATATATTAAAAAACAATTATGCGCTAATGACCGTTATCAAACAGTGTACGCCAAATATACTGGTAGTGCTGCCGCTCCTACTGCAGGATTTCACTTCACAGAAGAGCTTTTTGAAAAGATAAAAGCAAAAGGAATTGAAGTAGTGGATGTTACACTACACATTGGTCTAGGAACATTTAGACCAGTTAAGGTCGAAGACACTAAAGATCACGTTATGCACTCTGAAGAATATGAGATTACTAAAGAGGCGTGTGACGCTTTAAATAAGGCTAAAAAAGAAGGTAGGAGAATCATCGCTATTGGAACAACTTCAATTAGAACATTAGAGGCCAATATGCAAGAGTTTGGAACCTTCACTCCAGTAAAGAAAGAAACCAATATTTTTATCACTCCAGGATACGAGTTTAAAGCTATTGATTGTGTGATTACAAACTTCCACCTCCCTAAGAGCACACTCATCATGTTAGTGAGTGCTTTTATGGGTCGAGAATTCACCTTAGAAGTCTATAAACATGCGGTTGATAACAAGTATCATTTCTTCTCATTTGGAGACTCAATGTTTATCCATGGAAAATAATAAGAATTACCAGCGAATACTCGAAAAAGAACTGCAAAACATCAAAATTTCTGGTAAAAAACCAAAATTATTGATTCACGCTTGTTGCGGTCCTTGCTTTACTATTCCGCATGAAATTCTTAAAGATTATTTTGATATTACGATTCTCTACAACAACTCGAACATCTATCCAAAAGAAGAACACGATAGACGTTTTAATGAACTCAAAAAATACCTTAAGGATATTGGGGCAAATATCGTTGTCATTCCTACAAAATATGATAACGAAAAATATAACTTAGATTTAGAACCAAGAGCTTCTGATAAAGAAGGTCATGAGCGTTGCAGAATCTGTTTTAGAAAGCGTTTAAAAGAAGGTTTTGAATACGCTTCTAAAAATGGTTTTGATTACTTTGGAACAGTGATGACAATCTCCAGATATAAGAACGCTCAAGATATTAATAAAATTGGTGAAACTCTTCAAAAAGATTATCCTACTGTTAAGTGGTTATACGCTGATTTTAAGAAGAATGATGGCTATGAAAAAAGTCTCATAATAATTAAAGAACACGAGATGTATTTTCAAGAGTATTGCGGGTGCAAATACTCATATGAAGCCTATCAAAAAAAGCACCAAAACGAAGAAAAGTAGTGGCCTAAAAGTCACTTTTTCTTTAGGGTAAAATCGAAATATGTTTAATTTCAATTAAGTTCTCGTTATTATGTTGATACGGAGAACTAATTTTATGAAATGTCCTAATTGTGGCGCCGAAATACCTGAGGGCGCAAAGTTTTGTAGTCAATGCGGCTATTATTTGTCTGATAAACCATTAGAAGAAGCACCAGTTGATCCAGCTCACGAACTACGTAATACAGCAACGGTTGGTGGAGCTAGTGGTAGTGCTGCTCAACAAACTACACCAATCGAAAGAGGTACACCTGAATTTAACAAAAATATTAATCGTGCCATCCTTTTTAGTGGCATAGGTTTTGTAGGAGCTGCTATTTCTTTACTTGGTTCGCTTTTAATGAGATTTGTTGATATGGGTGGAACAGAGATAGCGGTTGGACTACCTCTACTTATGGCAGGTGCCTTAGCCTTTGGAATCTTAATGTTTGGATTTGCTCTTCCACTTGGTAAGAAAACCATTGGTACTGCACAACCAAAAGGATTTAAAGAGAATGTGCCAGGATTATTTATGGGTTTTGGCATGGTAATGGTCTTTGCAGCCTTATTCCTTCAAGGTATTCTTCTCATCATTTCTTAATCAAACTATATTTTTGAGGCCGGGAAACCGGTCTTTTTTAATGCCCAAAAAGTGAAAAATGAGGCACTAAAAACACTAAAAAGACGAAAAAATGAGTAAAATTTATAACTTTTTTTGAGACATTTTGCTGTATGCGTTTCTCTATATAAAATTTTTTTTATTTTATTATTGACACATATACACGTATAAGAGTAGTATTTGAACGTTGACTGCTCGCGATGATGTGCGAGGTTGCGGACACACCCACAGGCGTTGTCATGAAGGT
>DFJP01000060.1 GCA_002373085.1 Caryophanales bacterium UBA3668
GTGTAATTATTCCTTCTTCTGTATATGCATATGGATTATATCTTCTTTTAGAAGATAGAAAATTTGTGGTGCCTTTTTGGCATCGCAAATCATTCGTTTCTTTATCAGATAGTTGAAAGCAAAAGTCACTTGGAAATCTATCAACGTTTCTTCTCATTTGTCTGTTCAAAGAGGAAACAGTTACACCAAAAAAGAAAGCAACATCACTATCAAGCATAACTTGTTGTCCTCTGATGTTATAAATGCATTCTTAAAAGATTCTCCTTTTATCAAATATATTCTACCATATTTCATCGTTTCTTTCTACTTATCTATAAAGAAAAATCCTGGTTTTATCCAGGACTTTCGCTATCTTAACTCGACATCTAATTATCGAGCAGCGGGTATTTATGGTGGATCTGACGAGGCTCGAACTCGCTACCTCATCGTTGCGAACGATGCGCTCTCCCAGGTGAGCTACAGACCCGTGCTTATAATTAAATAATAATCGAGTAATCTTTTCAAGGTATTATTATAAACTTTTTAAGTCATAAAAATAAACAAACTTATCAGCACTTTCTAAAGGTTATATAAATAAACCTTTTAGAAAGGGATAATATAATGTTATTATATTTCCCGAGGACAAATACTATGAAAATATCTAGTGAAGAAAAAAATAAAAAACTTGCTTTAGATAAAAAAAGAGAACTTCATCACAAAGAGTTAGTTAAAAAACAAGATGAAGCAATCGCTAATCTTAAACCATATGAAGGCGACGCTTTTATTTCGTTACAACACGTTAATAATATTTATCCAAATCACGTTCAAGCAGTATATGACTTCAATCTAGATATTAAAGAAAAAGAATTCATCGTCTTTGTTGGTCCTTCTGGATGTGGTAAATCCACAACCTTAAGAATGATTGCAGGACTAGAAGATATCACATTTGGTAACTTATTCTTAAATAAAGAATTTGGTAACACTCTTCTTCCAAAAGAAAGAGACTGCGCTATGGTCTTCCAAAGCTACGCTTTATATCCAAATATGACAGTCTATGACAATATGGCCTTCTCCTTAAAAGTGAGACATGTTTCAAAAGAAGTCATTAATCAAAAAGTCTTAGAAGCTGCGAAAGTCTTAGAGTTAACAGATTACTTAGGAAGAAAACCTGGAGAACTCTCTGGTGGACAACGTCAAAGAGTCGCTCTTGGTAGAGCAATTGTTAGAGATGCGAAAGTCTTCTTAATGGATGAACCACTATCAAACTTAGATGCTAAACTTAGAGTCCAAATGAGAAGTGAAATTGTCGCACTTCATGAAAAGATTGGAAGCACTACCATCTATGTTACTCATGATCAAACTGAAGCTATGACAATGGCTGACCGTATTGTTGTCATGAAAGATGGATATATCCAACAAATCGGAACCCCAAAAGAAATCTATAATTCTCCAAGTAATATCTTCGTTGCCACCTTTATTGGTGCACCAGCAATGAATATGATCAGAGTTCACTTTGAAAAGAATAAGATTTCTATGCCTAATGAAGTTACTTTGCCAGTAAGTAAAGAACAATTAGCGACATTAGAAGAAGAAATCAAAAAAGATATCATTAGATTATCCACTGAGAATAGAGAATTAATGGAAGAAAATAATGTTATCTCTCTTCCTAAGGAAGAACAAACAGATAAGTTGTATAAATCCATGTCCTTTAGAAAGAGAATCCCAGATATCATTGCTTTAAACGAAGAAAAGATTAAAGCAAACGAAGAAAGAATTACAGTTCTTGAAGGATATCTCAAAAATAAATCATTTGATGCAATTCTTGGCATTAGACCAGAAGATATCGTCAGTGAAACCGCTAGTAAGATCTTAGACACATCAAGCAAGACCTTCCCACTATTCATTAAACAAGCTGAATTGCTTGGCAATGAATATTACGTCTATAGTGAAATCGACGAAAAGAAAGTTATTGCTAAGGTAAGCGCAAATGAAGAAGTCACTCCAAAAGTTGAAAAGAAATTTGCTATTAACTTAAATAACATTCACTTATTTGACAAAGACTCTGAAAAGAGATTGTTCTAATATAATTAGAAATACACTAACCATCTTCATTGGTGGTTTTTTATTGCAACAAAAAAGGCCTCCATCAAGGAGACCTATTTGTTTATTGTATTAGATTAATTACTTGCGATTACAAAGTAATTATCAACATAGGCTTCTCTAGAATCGCCAAGGTTGAATCCGACATTGGTAGAAGTTTTTGTAGAGGCATCTACTGAGTTGTGGTGAGCATCAAAGTTGATTACAAATCTATAGAAGCCATTACCTAAGTCAGTTCTAGTAACACCGGTATTATCGTGTGTTAATATTCCAGAAATTGTATAAACGTGCAACACACCTTCATCATCGTATTGATATTGGAATGAAATTTGAGCGTGGTTTTTGCCTTCAACAGGAATTGCCTTAATATCAAATCTTAATGATTTGCCAGTGCAGTCTGCATCAACAAGTCCACCTTGGTAATGCCACATTCTGTAATCGGCATCGATTGTAACTCGGCCAGATTGAAGTGAATCAATTGATTTAACTGATGTAGATGGTGCAGATTTAACTGTTCCATATCCGTGTAAAGCTTCACCATTACTTAAATCGTTTGCTTCATAGGTGTTATACAAATCTTCGCTTATTGCTGGATATGTATCATTCATAATAATTCTTGCTTGATCGAGTAATGCATAACCATTGATATAAACTGCTCTAACATAGAGGGAGTTAATTGTTTCGCCAGCAGTGATATCAGTTAAAGTTGAGAAATCAACGATAACTCTTGTCCAATCATAACCACATTTGATGTTTTCGGTTTGAATGTATTTCTTTCCAGAATTTCTTCCAGATCCAACTCCTGGATAAACCAAGAATCTAATATAAGAGTGACCACTATCATAATTTTCACTATGGAGTGTGTTGCAATAGAATTCAAAGTTGTGTCTGATTATCTCACTAGATGGGATAGATTTTCCTAAACTGATAGAAAAATCGTTTTGTGCTGTTCCAGCTTGTCCTGTTATTTTCAAGCTTTGTCTTGAATTTAATCCATCTATGTACTCAGTGTTATCATAAGATAAAACGTGAGAACCATCCGCTAAGATTGTTTCTGAAGAAACATCAGATAACTCATCGCTATAATCCGCAGTAACACAATCGTAGCTAACTGAAATAGAAGAAATAGTTACGCTTGCTTTGTCTTGGTTGCCATTTGCAAACCTAACGTAATGATATTCGTTAGCACCTGTGAAGTTAACTGCAGTTGCTTGTGTTAGATAATCGAGTTTATAGAATGTGCCGTTATCGTGTGATCCAAATACGAGTAATGTATCGCTTTCACCAATAACAACTGAAATGCTATTAATTGATGTAATTGGGCTTGCATTGCCTATGCTAAATTGTGTGGCAGCTGGAAATCCAATTTCATTCTTACCAAGTTCAATTAGATTGCCATCGCTTGCTTTTCCGTAGTTATATGACCATGTCACCTCGTTGCCTTTTTCAGTGTTGGTAATAAAAGTTCCATTTCCGTATTCACTTGTTAAGCCAGTAGAAGTTGAGGAATTTAACACTAAAGAGTGGGTATCGTTCGCATCTGCATTAAAGAATGCACTACTAACTGTCTTATTAGCGAAAATAGCACCGCCTAACACTAAAGAAATTGAGGCTGTCGCAATCGCAAAAATTTTTAAACTTTTTTCTTTCATAAATAAAAGTCTCCAATTATTTTATTAAACTCTGCGCTTGGGTAAGCGCTTACCTTACATACAAATACTATCCTTAGTTTGACCAAATGTCAATAACTAAGTTATTGTAAGGGCTATTTAATTTTCTCCAAAATAGCGAGAAGTAACCAGGTTGAAGTTCCACTTAAGATTGGCCCAATATGTTCTTCGGTAATAGAGTTAACATATTGAGTGCAGAATCTTGGGTTTCCTTTATATCGATAAGGATTTTTAAGGACGTTATATGGGTAAACGATATCTAACATATAAGATGCATCTTCCATCATCTTATTTTTAAGTTCTTCATCTTTGACACGTTTACTAGCCTTAAGTAAAGCGACAACAAACATCATAGTCGCATGTTTAAAGACTCCACCATTTTCGCGATCTCCTAAGAAATACTGCTCAGTGGCAGCTTCTTTAGATCCACATAATTTCAAATCGTGAGGGGTACATAATTTATATCCTGCTCTTGTTTTAAGATATTTATCTGCAAGAGTAAGCATGGATTTCATTTCGCTTTCTGAAGCAACTCCAGAAAGAATAGACCATGATAATGAATTTAAATATAAGGAACCATTAAAGTCTTTAACGATGGATAACTCATCGTTTGGAGTTCCAACATATTTGTATTTTGAATTACTTCTATTAATAAGGACTCTCGCATAATATCCATCAACATAAGCGTTCTCTTTAAGGGATTTCACTAAGTTATCTCTAATAGAGACGCATTCTTTTTCAAATTCATCCCCTAATTTATGAGTGATTTCAATCATCTCATTTAAAGCGATAACTAAGAGGAATCCATTCATTACTGATTCACTTAATTCACTTTCAAATTTGCTTCCATAAGGTTTACCGCTCTTTTTGAGTTGAGCCTTATAGAGTTTTTCTTTTGTTGGACCATCTAAACAATCATCATCAATCTTTAAGCAATCATTCCAGTCTGCTTTATCAAGTAGAGGAATATCATGTTTACCTACCGATATCTTTCCAGAATAAATAATGATGGCCTTTAAGGTATCTAATAAAGTTCTCTTTTTCTTAGAACCAGCGACTGGGAATTTCTTATTTAAGAAATCATAGTCGTTAGTTAAAGTTAAATAACGATAAATCGCATCCACTAGCCAGATTTGGTCATCACTGCACATACCTGGTTCTTTTCCAACAAAGAAGAAGTTATGGTTTGCATATCCCATCATATAGACATTACTAATCCATTTAGAAAGTAATGACTTCACTAAATTCTTTTGTCCGTTATGAACAAAGTAATACATTGAAGCGTAGATATCTTGGATTTCTCTAAAACCAATTTCTCGATAACCTTTTTGAGTTTGAGCGAACGCTCTAGAGACATAAGTTTGATACATTACTTGGAATGGAAGATTATGATTTACATAATTATCAAAATTCTTATCTCCAGTATTTACTTGTAAATAAGATGCATATTCATTAAATGAATCTTCAATTTCTTTGAGTTCTTTTTTGTGTTCGTCTTTAATCACTAAATCAAGAGAGTCACATAAATCGTGTTTGTTATCCACTAAACCAGTGGAGCTAATAAGAGTGACACTCTTTTTTGCCTCAACCAAGAATTTCTTTTCAATCGCAAAGAAGGATGGACCTTTAGCCTTTAAAACATTGCCTAAATTAGTTAGGTGTTCTGGATGATCAATTGATCCATTTCCGACAAAGTTAGAAACATCATATGAGAATGAATCAATATCATCTTCTCCTAAAGAAACAAATCTCACATATTCTTTCGCATATTCTGGATAGTAATTTGGAGAAATAGCCTTAATCTTACCGTCTTTATAAATAACATTAGTTTGGTTAATAACACTTTGATAGATGACATCCACCATTTGGCAGCCAGGATTCGCACTACCAAACATGCCAGTAAAGATAATAGAAAGATTTCTATCTTTATTAGATAAGTTAGTGATTTCCACAACTTGTCTTTCTAAAGCGATTGGTTCTTCTTCTTTCTTTTGTCTTCTTAAGTAGATGGTTCGTTTAATTAGTAAGTCATCTTCTGTAACATAAGTGATTTCACTTCTATTCACTTTATGAATACAAGTTGCTTCTTTAACATTTTCGTGAACATTATGAGAATAAAAAATTTGTTTATTGTCTTCCACTAAATAGAATTGTCTATTAAATGGATTGCCATTTTCGCTTGGATCCATATCCCAACGTGTCGCTAAGACTTGATTAGCGGCAGGACCTCTAAAAGAACCTCCACCAAACGCGTCCACTACACCTTTAGGAGTGGTTAAAAGTGGTTCAGATAATTTGGAGCGGTCTCCTAAAAGAAGATTAACCGCGTAGTGAGGCGCTACTATTTCACTTTTTAAATCAATAACGTGTTCACCTTTATCATTAAGATAACCACCATAATTACTAAAGACAGTGATTGATTTATTTAATTCATCTACTAATTCGTTAGAAAGTTTTTCTTTTTTGCCGTTAATGTAAATAGCTTTATCTTTAACGTCAATCAAGACTCTAGACTTATCACTTAATGTATTAAGTAAAGTAATAAAACCTTTTCTATTAGTTAAATCTTGTAATAGAGGAATTTCTTTATTTAAACCTGTTAGACCCACTAATACGTCTTTATTTGGTAAGTAATTAATAACATCATCAATAGAAAAAGACGGATAATGCTTTTGTAAATCACTTTTGTAATCAACTTCAATATTTCTAATTGTTACCGATTTATAACTCGACATAGATGTCTTCCTCCATTTTTTCTAATTGATCTTTATATAACACGACTTTTTGACGAATACCTTTATTCACTTTAATATGAATGTTATGACCTAAATACTTTCTAGTAAGTTCAAATTCATCATCGATTTTTGGATCGATTACTAAACCTTCTAAAGTTGGTCTAATGCCTAATAGATATTGACTAATCGCGACAAATGTCCATGCGGCTGTACCGGTTAACCAAGAGTTCTTTGCTTCTCCAAAGTTGATTGCTTCTTTACCCGCGACCATTTGAGAGAAAACATATGGTTCGGTTCTATGAATATCTGAAATATTTTCAATATACGCAGGAGTAATTTCCTTATAGTATTCAAAGGCTCTTTTCCCGTTATTATTCATGCATTCCGCGATAATAACCCAAGGGTTATTGTGACAGAAGATACCGCCATTCTCTTTATATCCTTTTGGGTAAGAAGATATTTCTCCTAACTCTAAGTGATAAGTAGAGTAGCAAGGAGTTAATAAACAAATACCGTATTTTGTGTTTAATTTATCGTAGGTAGTTTGTAACGCTTTAGAGGCTAGTCCGTTTTCTAAACCAAGACCTGCCATAACGCACATCCCTTGTGGCTCGATATAAACTTGACCTTCTTCGTTTTCATAAGAGCCAACTTTATGACCATAGGCGTCATACGCTCTTAAGAAATGGTCGACATCATATCCATATTCATAGACGGCCTTTTTCATCTTTTCGACTTCTTCTAAATAGAAGGAATAATCTTTACCAATAAGCTTAAGAATTTCGATATATTCTTGTCCGTATTTCACAAACATACCCGCGATAAAGATACTTTCTGCTACTCCAGTGTCTTTTCCTTCAAAACATTGGAAAGATTCTCCGGGATTAGAAGAGAAGCAGTTGAGATTTAAACAATCATTCCAGTCCGCGTGTCCAATTAAAGGTAATCCATGAGGGCCTTTATGGTTAATCGTATATCTAATCGCATTATCTAAATGTTCTAATAAAGTTCCCTTATCGTTAGGGTCAGAGTTATATGGAACTTCGATATTTAAAATATCTTTATCTCCAGTCTCTGCAATATATGCATAGGTAGAAGCGATAATCCAAAGAGGATCATCATTAAATCCTCCTCCGATTTCACTATTCCCTTTTTTGTCTAATGGTTGATATTGATGCCAGGTAGAGCCATCTCTTTTCATAATTGAGGCAATATCAATAATTCTCTCTTTAGCGAGTTTAGAAGATAGATGGACAAATCCTAATAAGTCTTGGCAAGAATCTCTAAATCCCATTCCTCTACCAATACCGCTTTCATAGTATGAAGCGCTTCTAGAGAGGTAATAAGTCATCATGCATTGATATTGATGCCAAATATTAACTTCATTTTCTAACTCTTTAGAAGAAGATTTGATTTGGTAAATCGATAAGAGATCTTCCCATTTCTTTTTTAAGGCCTTAAACGCCTCTTCTACCGCGTTATTATCACTAAAACGAGTTATTAAGCGTTCTGCTTTTTCTTTATTAATCAAACCGTCTTTATCAAATTTATTATCTTGTTCGTTTTCTGCGTAACCTAACAAGAATATTAAAGTTTGAGATTCATGTGGTTTTAAAGTTAACTTCACTTGATGGAACCCAACTGGTGACCATCCACTTGCAATCTTATTGGATAATTTCTTTTCTTTGACTTCTTTTGGTAAGACATAATCTCCATGAAGTCCGACAAAAGAATCTCTATCCGTGTTAAATGAATTAGTCTTATGGTTCACACTATAAAAGGAATAATGATTTCTTCTTTCACGGTATTCTGTTTTGTAATAGATAACACTTGGATTAACTTCCACTTCTCCAGTAGAGAAATTTCTTTGGAAGTTAGTCATATCATCTAAAGCGTTAAAGGAACAGAATTCCATTCCTCCATAAATGAGTAACTCTTTAGTGGTATCACTATCATTTGTGATCACTAATCTATTAATCTCAACATTCGCATCATTAGGAATGAAACATAATAAGTCACTTCTTATATGGTTTTTAGAAGAAACAAACCTTGTGTAATTAAGTCCAACATGACATTCATATGAATCTAATTCAACTTTAGATGGGAAGAATGTTGGAGAGAAGATTTCTTTTCCATCATCGATGTAATACATCCTTCCGTTATTATCTCTACTAGGGGTGTTATAGGTGAATCTTGTGATTCTTCTAAGCTTTGCGTCCTTATAGTAGGAATAGCCTCCTCCTAAATTAGAGATGAGAGAAAACATCTCCCCGTTAGTGAGATAGTTAATCCATGGTAGAGGAGTGTTATAAGTCTCTATCACATATTCTTTATTTTCTAAATCAAAGTGTCCGTATTTCATAGCTATTCAATAACCACACTTACAATATCAATATTTCCGCTTCTTAAAGTGGAGTCACCATAGTTGTTATCCACTAAGAATTGGATAAGAGTAATCTTATCTTCGCTTGTAATAAGTGGATTATCAGTGTCGACGCTAACGGAGACAATAACACTAGCTCCAGCAGCGATATCAACATCTTCTCCATCCGCGAAATAATCGCCTGACTTACCTTGGTTTTTCCAAAGTGGATAGAAGTTATTGTTAAGCGCATCGCTTCTACTATCGTTTGGATTACCCGCATGGATGCCGACTCTAACAGTGTTTTCTCCATTATTTCTAATGGTGATTTTAATAACACTATCATGAGTTGCGTCTAATACTTGACGGTTAACTCTTGGCCAATAAGCACTACCACTGACTCCGTTATAAACGATGTTCTTTTCAACACCTTCTTTGTCTTTTAATTCGATACTTCCAACTGCAGGATCTCCAGTTTTGGAATATAAATCGATATCAAAATCACCATGATATAACTCAAGACCAGTAATAAGCATGTGACCATTTTTATTAAATCTATATTTCGCAGTGTCACTTGGATGAGATTCAATCATCACTGTTAAGCGATATCCGTTTTCGTGATGTTCACCAATAGTTAATAAAGGTGTTTCTAAAGACATCTCTAAAGTTGTGACACCTTTACTATCTGGTTGAACTTCATCTTCTTTAGTTAAGTCATATGTATAAATAGGAGCTTCATAATATTCATCATATTCATATTCCACTCCTTCGGAGACATGTCTAGAGACATCTCCTCTTAACATAAAGTGAATGCAAGTAACGCTTGGGTTATTTCCTTCTACGATATTCTTAAAGGAGAAACGTAACGCGTTATCATTTCCTTTAATGTCGATTTCTTTTTCAATGAATCCCCAATCAGCAGCCTTAGAGTAACTTACTCCAGTGTTGCCGTTATCGTTATATAAAGTGTACAAAGTCCAGCCTTCAGTTCTCCAACCGTTAACTCTAACGGAGGCATCTCCAGTATCAACACCTGGATTTTCTAAGGTTGAATTCTCTGGTAATTCTTTAGAAAAATAAACATCTTTAAAGGAGAAGGAACCTCTAATAGAGGAACCACTTAATCCAATCTCTGGATAAATAGAGACTTTAGTTAAAAGATCCATTCTTGAATGTAAAACACCTTTAACTTTTAAAGAATGGAGCTCATAAGTATCGGTTAAAGAGAACGAAGTATCTCCGCCTAAAGCGTTATGTTCTTCATCTTCCTCGTCTCCATAATATAATCTAAAAGAGATACCTCTACCGGCAGTTCCTTTAGCAAGGAAGTTAATATAAGTGAAGTCCGCGAATCGACCCATCACAGTGGTGTACACTGAACAATATTCATATCCGTATGTTTTAGAATATGTAACATTTGTTTCTTCGGAGGTTTCATCAACTTCAATTGGGCCAAAGTCACTTGAGTACCAACTAGAAAGATGATATTCATTTTCTCCACCTTCGTAGGTATTAAGGATTTCCTGCTCTCTTCTTTCTTCATATGGGTCATATCCTTTTGAAAAATTTGACTTTGCACAGCTAGACAGGATTAAAGTAGACGCAAAAAGTAGTACGAGTGATTTTTTCATCTTACTTTTCCTCCTGATAATCTGTGATGAGATAGAAAGCAGGTTTCTTCTCTTCAAATACATCAAAGATGTATGGATAGTTTGTTAAGTATCCATAATCTGGATTGTCATTCATATAAGTGTTGTTATCACTTACTCCCCAGAAAGTGACATTACTAATCTTGTCACTATGACGTCTAAAGATTTCAAACGCACGATCATAGATTGTCGCTTGAATATCGATAACTTCTTTAGGGACATCTTCATAAGATGCATAGTTTGTTAAATTTGATTTAGTTCTATCGTAGATATCCACATCAAATTCAGTGATTTGAACATCTAATCCTAAGTTAGAGTAAGCGATAATAGATTCTTCTAATTGAGCTGGATCAAAACTACCTAAATGGTAATGGCACTGCATCCCTATTCCATCAATAGGAACATTCTCTTCAAGTAGCCAGTTTAGCATCGCGATTGTCTTACTTCTTTTTGCAGGTTTAGTGTTGTCATAATCGTTATAATAAAGTTTTACTTTATCTCTTAAACCTAATTCTTTTAATGTTCTATCAGCCTCGATATATGCTTCTTTAATGAAGTCACGACCACAGATGCTGTACCAATTAGATTGACGATAGATGTTACTTCCATCTTCCGCAAGCGGGGAAGTGCCATCATCTACGACTTCGTTACAAACATCCCAACAATAGACATCATCTTTAAAGTGAGTGACTACTTTGTTAACGTGATCTTTTTCAATAGAGATAACTGTTTCTTTATCATTAGAAGCAAAAACATCACTAGAGATGCTCTTTTCGTTATGCCACACTAAAGCGTGACCTCTAATCTTTAAGTTGTGTGCTTTAGCAAAATCAACATATCGATCAGCTTCTTGATAGTTATAAGTAGAAACGTTTGGGTGAACAGAAATCCACTTCATCGCATTTTCACAAGTCATTGAATTGAAGTGAGATGTTAGTTTGCTATCAAAAGAGAATTCGTTATAAGTTCCCCCAATTGTGAAATAGTCCTTATAGACATCCTTTAGTAACATATCACTTCTTCTAGAGACTCCACTAGAACAAGAACCTAAAGTCACCAAAGGGAGAAAAAGTAATGATAAAAAATTTCTTTTCATTATTTTAATCCTCCAGCGGAAGTACCTTTCATGATGGTCTTACTCATGAAGAAATAGATAACAAGCATTGGAAGCATTGTTAATAAAATACCTGCGTAGTAAGCACCATAATTCGGTATATTAGCGGTTGTTAAATAATAGATAATTTGAGGTAAGGTATATCTTTCTGAATCAGTTAAGAAAGTCATTGGACCCATGAAGTTATTCCAGCTAGAAATAATTCCAAATAAGGCCATCGTGGCAATACCAGCCTTGATATATGGAAGACAAATCGTATTAAAGATAACAAATTCGTTCGCTCCATCCATTCTTGCCGCATCAACATATTCTTTAGAGAAGTTACTCTTAAGATATTGTCTTAAGAAATAAACTGTAGACGCACTTGCGATTGCAGGAACAATAAATGGAATATAAGTATTATCAAAACCTAATTCCATAACGATTCTAAAGAATCCAACTGCCCCTAATTGACCAGGGATGATGATTAAAAAGAGAATAAATTTTTCGAAAAATTTCTTTCCTTTGAAATCATAAACGTGACAAGCATAAGCAGTTAAAGCAGAGAAATAGACACATAAAGAAGTAGAAGCAATAGAAATAATGCAAGAGTTAAAGAACGCTCTTACGACTGAATAATCATAATCTTCTAATGTTTTAAATAAGGCTCTAAAGTTATCAAAGAATGATGAACCAGGTTGGAAAGAGAAACCAGAAAGAATTTGAGATGTATCTCTAGTGGTAGTAATAAGTAAAGCAATGAATGGGAAAATACAAATAACCGCAGTAAAGATACACAAGATATATAAGCAGACTTTACCTGCAAATCTTGCTTTGCGGTTTTGTTCTTGAGGAGATAAATATCTACTAGACGCCATAACGTTTTATCTTCCTCCATGTTTTCTTATCGTGATTCTTTTCTTTAAAGAAAAGGAAATACATCAATATTGATAATGATAATGAAAGAACAAATAGAATAACAGAGGCTGCACTAGCAACTCCATAGTCCATGTTGTCTTTCATAAATTCGTAAATATAAATAGTGATAGTCTTCGTGCCATTTAATCCTTGGAAGGCTCCGCTTTGGAAATCATTTCCTTGAATCATGTATGGGATATCAAACATTTGAAGCCCACCGATTAAGGAAGTAATTAATGAATAAAGCATGATTGGCTTTAAGATTGGAAGGGTAATACTAAAGAAGACTCTAAAAGGAGAAGCGCCATCTAAATCAGCAGCCTCATAAATTTCATCAGAGATACCTTTGATACCAGCGATATAGACAATCATGGAGTTACCAAACCACATCCAGAATTGGATAAAGGCAATGATAATTCTAGTGGACCATGGGTTTTCTAATAAATGGAATTTAGGATCCATACCCATAAACACTAATAATTCATAAATTGGACCACCATGATATGCGCCTTCTCTTAATCCGGTATAACCAAACAAGAAGATGAATAAAGCAGCAACACTAGTTGCAGTTAAGATATTTGGTAAGAAATAAACGAATTGGAAGAAACCCTTTCCTTTCATCCTAATTCTCTTGCTTGTAAATAAAGCGGCAAAGAATAAAGCGCTTATAAGTTGAGGGATGAAGTTCATCGCAAAGATGATAAAGGTATTGATAAATGAATGCCAGAAAGCTTTCTCTTTAAAAATAAGTTGATAGTTAGAGAAAACTGTAAAGTCTTCAATCATCGTTGTCGCATTATCGTTAGTAAAACTAAGCGCGATAGATGAAATCATTGGATAAAGAGAAAAGATTAAAAAGGTAACGATAAAAGGAGCAATAAATAAATACGCCCATTTATTGAGTCTTTGATTTGGATTTCTGTATCTTTTAATTGTTCCTTTTGCCATAAATTAGTTTTCGTTATAGATGATTGATGGATATTTAGAACGAACACCAGTAACAAAGTTCGCCTTTTGATTGAGTCTAGCTTCTTCGACTGGATTTTCATCACGCGCAAAATCCGCAACTGCGTTAGTGAATTCAGCGTCGATATTTGCATCGTAAGGAGAAATTAATTCACCGTTGATGTTTTGAGCAATCTCATAGAGTTTAGCTAAGTGGTTTTGTCCACCTAAGAAACTACAAGAATAACTTGCACTTAATTCTTGCATGACACTCTTAGAGTTCATAAAGTCACCAGTGGTTTGACCTCTTTGTTTTAAGAAAGTCTTATCAGTGGTAATGAATTTAATAAAGTCTTTTGCTTCTTTTAAATGTGAGCATCCTTTAGGAACAGCAAGCCAAGTACCACCTTTAAAGTAGTCCACTGGTGCTTTACACATTTTCCAGTCACCAAAAGTTGACTTTGCGTTTGGCATTAAGTCAAAGTTTAAACCCCAAGAAGAACAGAAATAGCCAAGCGTATCTTCACTATCAATGTCGTTGAACCAACCTGGTCCACGATCTTGAGATTCGTGTGTATAGCCTTTAAGTTGTAATTCTCTAACAACATCAAAACAGTTGTCTTTAGTTCCACCACCAAACATCACTTCTTCAGTTTGGAGAGTGTTATTTACAACCCAAGCGTTTTCTCTAGCGCTTAAGAAGACCTTAACTGGGTCAACGATAGAAGAACAAATTGCGATTGTGGAATTTCCCACTTTTGTGTTGTGGCAAGTTTCTGCTAAATCAAGATAGCCTTCCCAAGTAGAAATTTTTGCTTCCATTTGTTCTAATGAAGTAATGCCAACCTTTTTAGCGACACTTTCTTTATAAAAGAATCCACCTGGAGTAGCTTGCCAAGATAAACCAAGGAGTTTACCGTCTGTAGAAGTCGCGACAGATTTTGTGTATGAATACATATCTTCAGTGCCTTCGATATCATCTAAGGACTCTAAGATTGATTCAGATGCAGATTTACTTGTGAAGTTTGCAATAACTGCTGCTTCTAAAGCAACGATATCAGGAATCTTCTTTCCGCTTCTAATCGCATTGTTTAAATCTTGTTGGACTTGGGAAACACTACTTTTAACAACAACGTTCGCGTTGCCGCCATAATAGTTTTTCACGATTTCTTTTAATTCGTTGGAGAATGTCCAAACAGTAATTAAATCTTTGTTTTTATTACATCCAAGTAATGATGAAAGAGATAATAATCCTAATGCTTCTAAGGCAATAAGTTTTTTAAATTTCATGTAAGAAACCCCCTATTCTATGAATTTAACCGATTCACCTTTAAATAAAGTGGTCGGAATAGTTATATGTTTTTCTTCAATCTCTTCTCTATTAATTAAAGAGAGTAATAATTCTGCTGCTTTACTTCCTAAAGAGTCAGAATCTTGTTTGATAGTGACAATTGATGGTCTCATCACAGTGGCAATTTCAACTCCATCGAATCCAGTCACAGAGATATCTCCAGGAACGTGATATCCTAAACTTCTAAGATATGGAATGGCTGCGATTGCGGTGTAGTCATCTGGATACATAATGACAGTTGGATTAATTCCACTTTTTAATGCATTATCAGTCGCGATTTTTGCGGATTCTTCTCCATAATATGGACCATAGACAAGCATTCTCTTATCAAATGGAATGTTGTTTCTTTTTAATCCGAGTAAGAATCCTTCTTTTCTTTGTTCAGACACTCCTGCTTCTTCTGGATAGACATAGCAAATTCTCTTATGTCCTTTTGAAGAAAGGTAATCCACTAAAGTGGCAACGCTTTCAACGTTATTGGAGCTGACCATGTATTTTGATCTAGCGATATCAAAGGTCACGGTTGGAACTTTGCTATTTGAAATGAAATCAGAGAATTTATCTGAATAGTTATTATCAGAAAGGACTAAGACTCCATCAATGCCACGAGAGAAAAGTAATTCATCATATCCATACTTTTCTTTATCATCCATGTTTCTTATGAAACATAAATCAAATCCTTTTTTCTCAACCTCTTTTCTAAAAGAGTTCATGATACGAGAGAAGAGTTCGTGGGAAATAGATCTATCTTCATTAATGTGGAGGTAAACTCCAATTAATTTAGAAGACTTACTACTGCTCGCTAAAGACATTGCGGAATGACTTCTTACATATCCTAATTCTTGAGCAGCTTCTAAAATCTCTTTTGCTTTTGAAGGAGAAATATTTCCTGAGTTGTTTAAAACTTTACTCACCGTTGTAGTTGAGCAGTTGCATCTTTTTGCGATGTCGTAAATTGTACACGCCATAAAACCATCCTTATCGGGTATAACCGAGTGCCATAATTGTGCATATTCCACTACTTGTGGACATACTAATAGTTATAGTATAGTTTGACGCTGTATCTTTATCAAAGATAAGAATTCCAACTGGGTTTTGCCATCCATTACCGCCAGCAGTGATATCAGATAAATCAACACTGCTCTTTTGGTTACAAGTCTTAGAGACATCCCAAGTTAAAGTTCCAGTATCAGTAGCATCATTTTTGTTTGTGTAAGTGACAACGATGTTGCCAGTTGGATCACCTTGAATAGCAGGATTACCAGCTTCATAAATGACGATGAAGTTTTTCGCGTTAACTTCAACAGTCATCGCTTCATTTACAGTTGTATCAGTCTTTTTCCATCCATGATGGAAAGCAGTAACATCAGACTGGTCTCTAGTTGATGGGGTTGCGGTATTAGTAGCAACAAAACTACCTAATGAAGTGATAACTTCATTGTTAGATTCGTTATCAACAGTAACAAGACCTTCAAATTTATCATAATGTGAAGTAGATGGAGCGACTTTATAGGTGTTCTTCTCATCAGTGCTTCTACTAATTTGATTTCTTAAGAAATAGCATAATGCTTTACTCATAAGTTGATGTCCTTCATCAGTTGGGTGAGTGCCATCACTTGAATATAAGGCAAAGATTGGGTCTGTTCTATCTTTATCAAAGTGGTCGACTACTGCCGCTAATCCTCTATGGATTGAATACATTGGTAAACCATAATATTCACCAATTTCAGACATATATGTTTCAGTTGAACCAGTTGCTAGACCAGTGTAATAAGTAACACAGTACACTAAGACGATTGCAGGATCGCTTGGTAAAGCTTGGCATTTTCTAATCAAGGATTCATAAGATGTTTTATGGTAATTAGATGTACCGTTATTACCAGCAAATTCAATAAAGACGATATCAGGATTGTAATCTAATAAATCTTTTTGTGCTCTAACGATACCGATTTCACTACCAGTACCACAGATGGAGGCATTAACAAATCTAGATTTGTTTTGAACATCATAGTTTCTCTTTAACCATTGATATGTGTAATAGGCATATCCTTTAGCGTGGTTATGTTCATCTTTAAGTTGAGCGGTTTCTCCAACAGTAATAGATCCTCCAAAGAATCCAATTGTGGTTTCTTCACCGTTAAGCATCTTTTCAATAACTTTCTTTAAACGATAGTTATTTGCTTTACTAGCATAGTAAGAAGATGCATTAAAGATTTTTTGAATATTATCATTACCTAAGGTTTCTTCTAAGTTAGTGTTTAAACCTTCGATAAATGTATCATAAGTTGCTCCTGCCACAGGTGTTCCCTCCACTTCTGATGGTTCAGAAGAACCAGAAGAATTCTTAGCGATAACTTTGAATGTATATGTTTGGCCATTAACTAATTCGTTAATGGTGATGTATGTTGTTGTAACTTCATTTACTAAAGTGTCACCGTTATAAATAACGTATGAGCTAGCGTGTTCTGCGCCTAACCAGGTTAGAACAACACCGCTATCGATTGGATGAACTTCTAATCCACTAACTGGACTTGGAGCTTCAACGCTTTCAGTGGTCATAATGACATAGTCAATTGTGATATTTAAGGAACTTGCCCACCAGCAGACGATATTAATTTCTCCACCAGTAGTTAAGTCGATATTGCTTGTTGGATATAAGATCATAGAACCACTCTTTGGCGTGGTATCATTCTTATTCATTTGAGCGCCAATATTTAAAACATTATTGTTGCCACTACGGAAGTTTGTGAAGTTAAATCCACTGACATAAATTTGAGATTTGCCGTAAGAGGCCGCGTTAATTGATGTAAATCCAACTTCCATACTGATAACTTTTCCGGTCTTTGTGAATGAAGAATATGGAATAGTAGCAGTATAGTTATTATCGCTAGCGTCTTTATATTTTCCGTCAACTTGAACTGGAGAATTGACTTCCACTCTTTCGGTTGTGGTTTCTCTCCAATAGGAATAGTAGAAGGTATAACTAATAACTGTGAATGTTAATCCTTCAGCAGCGTAAGAAACATCCATGTATACTTTATTGCCGGCGTTTAATTTACTTGCACTATCAATTGGAGTTTGGATATATAAATTACTTCCAGCTTTAGCAACTCCATCAATGGCAATTTCTTGAGCGTGGACTTGGCTATCAGAATAGGAAGCGTGTTTACTACCTGTAAAGACATGTAAACCAAAGTATTTCTTGCTATCACCATTACCGTGATAATCCACCATCACTAAAGCGTCAACTCTAGAGATATATAATGGTTGATCTTCTTGAGTTAAGGTATATGAAGTAGCGGAACCATCATCACCAGCGACTAAACCTTGATTGATTTCAACGGTCTTAGATTCTGGGATTGTTTCTTCTGGTCTTTCTTCATAACCTAATGAAGTTTCAATAATAGTAACGTGACCGTTTCTATTATGGTCATTACAAGAATCAAGGAAGAAATAGAAGTTTGTAACTTCTTGATAATAATCAAGTCTAAGTGTTTTGGTCGTATTTCCAGCAACAGTAAAGACATGAGAATCAACTTTATAATCATTTTGTCCAGTTAATTGAACACAGACTTCAATTGTCTCGCTGATATCGTTGCTGAATGTAATAGTTGCGTAATTATTTCTATTTAAGTTTGTAGAAAGGGATCTAGTTCCTAAATAGACCCAGTGTCCTGGTCTACCGTTATAGGTAATAACTAATCTATTTTGTTCATCACGGTCGAGTTCATATTGGCCATCCGCACTCTTAACATCAAACCATGTGCCTTTTGTGATATCTTTTGCTCTAACAGCAGTGTTAAAGAAGTTAAGACAATCCGCTTTTAAGTTAGTGACATCTTCTAGAGTAGTTGCGTTTCTAATACCTTTTACTGTGCTATTGAGTTTATCAATAATTTGCACTCTCTTATTAGATGAATATTCATCTAAGTCTAAGGTATCAAAAGCTTCAGTGACTTCTTGAATTGCTTCATTTTTAGCGGTCGCTAAATCAGGAGCGTCTTCTCCAGAATATGAACATGAGAAGTTAAGTTTAACTCTAGTTAAATTACTTGCTCCATTTGTCGCTAAAACGACTTTTAAATAATGAATTGGAGAAGTAAAGACATATTCACCATCTACTGATGAAGTAGTGACTTCATAATACTTATCCGTGTTATATGTATTTCCGTCTTCAGAAGAATAATACAAACGATATGTTCTTTCTTCAGTTTCACTTGTAGATAAGGTTACTTTAGTAATTCCTTGGAATCTTTGAATTAAAGAACCATTAGGAGTACTAGCAAATGTTAAAGAATAGTCACCACTATTATCGTTAAAGGAAGCGACGTAGTTAGTGGCGCTAATATCATTAGGAACATTAGAAATTAAATACATCACTGTTCCATTAGGAGTCATACCAGAAATGGAATATTTTTCATTTCCAAGTTTAGTGAAGTTTCCACTTGTTCTATTAAACTCAACATAAGAATTTAATCGATCTTCAGCGCTTGAATTAATGTATTTGTTAATTCCATTACCAACGATAACGGATACTCCTAAACCAACTGAGGTAATAGTAGTAATAGCGACAACACCAAATTTACTGATTTTCATAATCACTACCCTCCTCCATTAGTCTTCTAAAAGATTGTTCTTAATTTGAGCAATCTCTTCATGTGTCATATTGAATTTATCCACTAAAACATCTTCAATAAGTTCACTTATTGTAATGTTTGGATTTGCTTTATATTCAGCGCGATTCATAAACTTCCAAATCAAAGCTGGGAAGCAATAAATCTTTTTGCTATCCATCTTATAATGTGGACGATAGTTGCCTGCAAAAGAGGTAAGCTCAAAGTCGATAATTAAATCGGTGTAGCTCATTCCTAATAAACCACCAAGAATAAATCCAGCAGTACCAGTTCTATCTGCGCCACCCCAGCAGTGGAAATAACAAACTCTATTATCTTCTTCAGCTCTACCAAAGGCTCTTAGCATGTTAGCAAATTGTTCTTTCATGGTGTCGTTCATACTGAACCAACCATCATAGCCAGACATGTTTGGAATTCTTTCATATAAAACATCGGTGTAATTCTCATCCTTAAGTGGAGATTCGGTTAATAAACCAGATTCTTCATCTCCTCTAAAGTCAAATTCATATCCAATGTGTAATTGGTTTTGTAAAACATTGAGTGCTTTCTCATCTAAAGATTTGTAGTGTGTGGAACCAGATTTTGTATCAACATAATCTGCTCTAACGAATTCACTACCACGGTAAATAAGGCCTTGCTTGATGTGTTTTCCGCCAGCGACTCTTCTACCGCCCATATCTCTAACGTTAGTAACTTGGCCACTAGAAATCATTCTAAAACCATCATTTGTCTTAAATGATTTAATGCCTGTACTCACTTCGCCTGAAGTAACACTCCAATAATATGTTTGATCCGCAAATAAGTTTTCTAAGATAACGAATTTATCTGTAGTCACTAGTGTAGTTGCTTCACTAAGGTCATTATTTAAACTGTATTTAACTGTATATTCAGCGTTTTCTTCTAATCCTTCTGAATCAAAAACTAAATATACTGATTTACTTCTTCCATATTCACCGCTATTACCCCAATAGTCGTCAATTCTTACTAAATCAGTGTCGTTAGATAAAACGGTGCCATAACCTGGTCTAGATCCAGTTGGATCTGCGTGAACATAGAAATCATGAAGAATGTAATCGTTTTCGATTGCTTCTGCTTGCGTATACATTGCTTTAATGTATTCAGTAACTTCTCTTCTTAAGATTGTGACATTTTGTCCATCTTGAGGATATGAGATAGTAATCTTTTTCATTTCTTCTCCGCCATCCGCATGTGCTTCAATATTTTTCTCAACGATATCTTTGCCAATTTTGTATCCAATTGGGACTACGACTCCAAGCGAAAAAATTGTCGCTGCCAAAAATGCCAAATAATTTTGTTTTTTCATTCTGTTCACCTTAAAGCGCCTTTCACAACGTATTTAGGTAAGCGCTTACCCTAACAACTATATTTTCCACATTTTGAGCCTTATTGGCAAGTATAAACATAAAATATTTTTATTAATTTGATGCGCGCATATGTTTTTAAATAAAGAAAAAAGGCTCCCTAGTAGGAAGCCCTTCTCGTTTTGATCACGACTACTATTTTTTCTTAGATAATAAAGCGTAGAAGAACACAAATCCACCATATAGAGCAATGAGTATTCCTACGACAATCCAGAAAGCAGTTCTGAACCCTGGAAGTGTTATGTATAACACTCCCATGAGGGCTGCTAAAGCGCCAATGATAATTTGTCCAATTCCGTATCCTTTGTTAACTTTAACTACTGCATATACGCCATAGACTAATAAAGCAAAGCCGAAGGCGATAATAAGAACAACAATGATGTTCACTAGTACACCAAAGGAGATGTAACCAGCGAGTAAGCAAGCGCCAAGAGCAGAAGCTGCCGCGCCGCTAAATAAACCAGCAAAAGTTAATTTGCCAACTTTAACCAAGTTAACAAGTTCAACAATAAATAACGCTACTCCGCCAACTAAGAATAAGATGCCGAAGTAAGTGTCAACTACTGTTTGAATTCCGAAGACGGCAATTAATATACCTACGACTAGGATTAATAAGCCTTCAAGGATTTGGACTAATTTTTCATTTTTCATTTGAAGTAATCTCCTCTTTTCTCCAACTTGATAAAAAACAAGAAGAGAATATTATAAACCAACACTAAAAAATATGTTAATTATTTTTTTGTTTGAACGATATCTAACACTGATTCTAGTATTGGCACTAAAGCATTTAAAACAAGTTCTACAACAAGCAAATACATATGTATTAAGACATGATGTTCAGTAGAGTTAATTAGTAACATAATGGAGAAAGTGATAGAAACTGCAGACTCTGCGGCAATTAAAATTGCCACTATTCCTTTAGCTCTACCAATTGCAATTTCTTGTAGTTCAAATAATTCTCTAATAATTGCCCACACTGCCCAGATTGCGCAGATACTTTCAAATTCAGTAACACCAAATAAGACCGTTAACGCTAAAGTGATCTCAGCGAAGCCATAAATAAATTTCGTACTCTTAAAACAGTTCTTCTTGCTTTTGATAGCAATGATAATAATACTTTCTAAACCATAAGTACCGAGCAAAGCAGGAATAAGGTACTTAACGTTCTCCACTAATTCGTGGGTAAAGAAAAAGATGAGAACCGAGAAAGTAATGAAGATAACTAATTTGATATAAGAATAGATTTTCATACTTGTATGAGAATTATAAAAAAAGAAGCGCCTCGTTTCAATAAGCGCTTCTTATTAGTTAGATTATTTCTTTTGAATTCTTCCCTTGTTCTTTCCTTTGGAAGCATGGGAGAGATAACTAACACCTTGGTTTTCCGCCATACGTTTTGTGTATTCTTCGGCCTCAACTTTAGTGTCGAATAATTTAATAACTTTATCACTACCGGCTCTAAAGACTTGCCACTTATTATCACTTGCTCTCTTAGAGACGTGATAGGAAGCAGTGTTCTTCTTAGGAGCGTCTTTTTTCTCTTCTGGCTCCTTGGCAGCTTTTTCTTTCTTTTCTTCTGTCTTCTTTGGAGTAGCCTTCTTAGCAGGAGTCTTCTTCTCTTCTACTTTCTTAGGGGCTTCTTCCTTTTTGGCAGGTTCTTTTTTAGCTTCTGCTTTTTTAGGGGCAGCTTCCTTTTTAGGAGCTTCCTTCTTTTCTTCTTTAGCAGGAGCTTTTTCTTTCTTAGCAGCCTTCTTTGCTGGGGCTGGTTTTTCTTCTTTTGGAGCGACTTCTTGAGGTTTTTCTTCCTCTTTTGGTTCTTCCTTAGCTTCTTCAACCTTTACTTCTTCTACTGGTTCTTCACTAACGGCGTCAGCGATAATAACAGCTTCAGCAACTTCCGCTTTTTCTTCGATTGGTTTTTCTTCTTGAACTGGTTCTTCAACAGGTTCTTCTACTTCTTCAACAGGTTCTTCTGAAGGTTCATATGTAACGCCTTCTTGGGCTGCTTTTTCAGGAACAGCAACAACAAGAATTGCTAAAACTAAAGCAAGAACAACTGCGCCTAAGGCTAAATAAGCGTGTAATGGGTCTGCTGATAATACTTCAGGATCTTTAACAACAATTGGACCAACGAAGATAACTGCAGCAGTAAGAATTACTGCGATAGCAGATAAAACAATCATTGTAATGTTATGTGCTTTGACTGCTTTTTCAACTTTTTCTTTTCTAGTTTCTAAAGCAGTAACTCCAACGGAGTTCATAAACGCAAAAGCGATAATTAATGCAGTGGAAAGTCCAGTGGCAATCATCACAAGATTCATGCTTGGTGTACCGCCATTAAATGAGTTTACTCCCATTATTAATACTAAGTGGAATGGTGACATTAATTGGCCTTCGACCACAAAGATTTGCATAAAGACAAGAATAGCAGCGGCAAAGCTAACTGCCATTAAGCACATTCTTAACACTTTATTAACAACTGGTTTTTCACTAGTCATGAAATATCCGCATGCTGATGCTAAAGCACCAACACCGCCTAAACCTAAAGCAAGGAAAGATCCGAGTCCTAATCTAATTTCTTCAGTTGGATCGTTCTTTTGAAGCATAATGAACGATAAGAAAGCAAAGAAGCCAAGCAAGACAAATGATAAGCTTGCTGTATCAAATCTAATCTTTCTATCAGCGTCTTCTTTTTTGCTAAAGAGATCGACGATGAGTTTAATAATATAAATTAATCCAAAAATGTATGTCACTCCATAAGTGAGAAAGACAAACATTGGGAAAAATCCAGCTTTTAAAGCGTCCAGATCACTAGGACCACTAAGTAATGGAATAACTTTTCCAATAAAATATTGAAGTGTTAATGAATCGCCATCTGTAATTTTTAAAACAGGCATTAAGGCAATTAAAGCGAATCCCGCAACTACTGCGACTAAGGCAACTAATCCACTAACAATTCGAAAAATTCTTTTCTTTCCTGAATCCATATAAAATTCCTCTCAATATTGAGTATTTTAACATACAAAGTATCTTAAATAATATAAAAAGCTAAAAGATTTTCCCTTTTAGCCCTTTTGTATAAATTGTTTTAGAATCCCTTATTTAAATAAAATTAAGCAGGCTGCTCCAATTTTACCTGAATCGTATCCAAGAGTGCCATTAACTACTTCAACTTTTGGAGATCCGATAAATCCATAATGATTCTTTTCAAGATAATCAGCGACTTTATCAATTAAGTATTCTTTTTCGTTAGCGATACCACCAGAAAGAATAATAACTTCAGGTCTAAAGATGTTACAGAAGTTAAGTAATCCTTCAGAAAGGTACATGACATAGTCATTTACTAACTTCATTCCATATTTATCGCCTCTTTTAGCGGCTAAGAAAGCGTTTCTACCATCAACACCCACTAATTCTTTTTCAATTTGAGTTAAGAGGCTCTCTGGGTGTTTTTTCATCATTGCACGTGTGTCTTTAATTAACGCACTTGCGGAAGCATATGCTTCAAAGCATCCTTTTCTTCCACAGCCACAGGCTCTTCCATTCACGTGGATTACCATGTGTCCGAGTTCTCCACCTTGATGTTTGTAACCGTCATAGAGTTTGCCGTTAATAATTACTCCTCCACCAATACCGGTTCCTAAAGTAATCATAATGGAGTTTTGATATTTGCTACCGCTTCCGAATTTAGCTTCTCCTAGAGCAGCAACATTCGCATCGTTATTAATAACAACTTCTAAGCCTAACCTTTTCTCTACAAATTCTTTTAATGGAAATTTTGACCACATTGGTAAGTTAGGAGAATTAATGATAATTCCGTTATCGATATCAAGTATGCCAGGACATCCAATTCCAATGCCTTTGACTTTGCCTTTATATCCACCTTCATCCATTGCTTTAGCAATAATGTCACATAGTTTTCCAACAGAGTCTTCCGCAGAAACTTCTTTTTCTACTTTCATTGAGAAACGATTAAGAATCTCACCTTTATCATTAATAAAAGCACCCTTGATGGATGTTCCGCCAATATCAACGCCGATAGCAATCATAATTATAGCCTCTTCTTATCTAAGAAAATTATAGCGAAAAAGGAACTCTATTTCCAACAAATGACGCTACTGGTTACTTTTTAATAATGATTTGCAATTATTTCGCTATTTTATCAATAAAAAAGACCACTTTGAAAGTGGCCTAATTATAGTAAGAGGTATAAATTTATTTCTTAATCTCAATGTCTTTTGATAGTTCTTTTTGTTCTTCGGTGAATTCTTGAACCTTCTTTTCAGTCTTCTTGGTGACGATTTCTTTTGGTTTATCTTCTTCACCCATATGAACAACGACTTGATTGAATGGAATGTTGATATTATTGTCATCAAACATAATCTTAATTTCTCTATTCAAATCTCTTTGGACTTGATAGATATCATTTTCTTTACATTTAGCAACGAATAATAAGTTAACCGAACTTTCAGCGAGTTCTGAAACACCTTTGTAATATGGTCCTTCAACAATTCCTGGAATCTTTTCTTTTAATTTATCAATGTTATCAGCGATAACAGCCTCAACATTTTCAATACGTGCTTCATAACCAATTGCAACATAACATTTAGCGATAGATAATTCTTTGGTTTGGTTAATAATTGATTTAATTTGGCTATTGTTAACAATCTTCACGTTTCCGCCTGCATCAATTAACTTTGTAGTTCTAATTCCAATCGCTTGAACTTCACCTCTCCAGCCATCAACGATGATGATATCTCCAACTTGGAAATCGCCTTCAAAGACGATGAAGACACCCGCTAAAATGTCAGCGACAAGTGATTGTGAACCAAGACCTATGATAAGAGTAACAACTCCAGCACTAGCAAGCATTGCAGTAGCAGGGGCACCCCAGGCATCTAAGATAAAGAAGACTGTCGCAATCGCGATAACCCATTTAACAAAGTTAACCATTAAACGAGAAATAGTCATTCCTTTTCTAGATCTAAATGTAAGTCTAGCAGCGTAATGAATTCCAATTGCTAATGCAATAGCAATAGTAATGATTTGAATTGTCTTCATTAAGTGTGGGACAAGTTCAACGCAGATGTATCTGACTGCTTCATTATCAGAGTTGATTTGTAATTCTCTGAAGAAGCCATGCCAAATAATATCTCCCATATCATTTGTTTCACTCCAACCATAGATTTCCTTTGCGAAGATAAATCCAATGATTGTGATGACCACTAATACGCCAAATAGTGACCATAAGACAATCTTTCTGGTTTTTTCATTCTTTTCCATAAAACGTTATACCTCCTGTGTGTCGTTTTATACTTGTATATCAAACTGCATGTTTGACTTTATCAAAACCGTTTCGGTTTGATTTGTAAGATTTGAATAATATCTAATTGAAACACTAACTGGACCATTACTAAGTAATGCCACTATTGCTTCATAATTAGCGTTACCGGAAATATCGATGTTAGTCATTTCAGTACTGTTGTTATAAATTGGTTCAAAATCTACTGATTCTTCACCATCAGTGCCAGTGAACACTAATTTAAAATTAGTGAATGATTCTTGGTTAGGATCTAATTCAATTATCGCAGTGGATAGATCAATTGAACCACCAGAAACATAAGGACTAACATCTGCGCCTAATACTTTTGAGGTTGTTCCCTTAGTTAAGGTCACCATCTCAGAGAAGTAATTCACACTTTCATCTTGTTTAGTTAAATAGTTATGTTGAGTGCCATTTAATTGGAAGGCCACTTCTTGAGAAGCATCCATAGCACCAAAATCAGTGCCAACTGGAATAAATTGCCATCCACTCATAGGCATAATCGTATATTCGTGTTGTCCAAGAATAATAGACATATTACTAATATCTTCACGTGGATTTTCCATGTCGATGTAAAGAGCTAAAGTTAAGTCATCGTAGTTCTCATCAAGTTGATATAAACACCAATCACTTTGATATCCATTTACTGAAGAAGGTTGTGAATCTATAAATGTAACTGTGCCTGTTGGACCGTTATAAGTAGTGCCATTAACCGTATAAGAAACCGCGTAATTCCACTCAATGTTAGTGGTTAAATCAAGTTCATCTAGTTGGATATATTGGCTTCCACTTACTGGATTAATTGAGACAGTTTGAGAGTAATGTTCATCTCCAGTTGGAGTAGCAGGAGCGTTTGGATTAGTGAACGTAATCGAAGCACTAGTGATTGTTTGATAATAGTCATCAACAGTTAAATCAATACTGACATCGTGGGTTGGTTCACCAAAGTTTGTCTTTTCATCAACAACACATCCAGTGATATATGTTGGTAAATAGTTATCAGTAAATGTTTGTTGTCCACTTATTGATTGATCTAAATCGCCGTCTTTGTAATACGAAAGTTGATAACTATAGATATTTCCTGCTTCAAAGAATAACGTTCCTTCTCCTTCAGTAGAGTTACTAAGAGTTTGAGGCTCTGTAGTTTTTTCTAATTGATATGTTCTAGTTCCATTACCGGACATGTATAAAGAGATATTGGTAATGAGATTTAGTGGGTCGTTATAGTTTAATGTAACAGTGAATTCACCAGTCGCATAATTTGCGTCCATAGAGAAAGTTATTCCTGATATTTCAGTTTGGTCATACAGACCACTGCTGTCAGAGAAACTAAATTCTGGATAGATTTCGCTTATTGATTGACTACCTCGTTCAGAATCAGTCCAAGATAAGCCAATCTTGAAGTCTCTTTTTCTCACAAGCTCTAAATCATCAATATAGTTAGCTAAACTAACTGTTTGAGAACTGGTAGTTTTTGTTAACGGAATATTATATGTTGTGTTATTCCAATTGTCAGTCATCACAAGGTTGAAGTTTGAGTAATAATTATAGTCATCTCGATAATCTAAGGTGACACTCATCTCATATGTTTCAAAGCTGATTTCATCGCTAACAGTGACTCCATTAACTTGAGAAACACCGCTGCTACTATCAGTAAATATTCTAGTAACTGGAGTAGCACTCGCTTCAGTTCCACTATCGTATACATAAACTACTGTGAAAGTAATTTCGTTATGTCTAATATCGATAGGAACTTCACTATATCTAGTTAAATCCACTGTTTGAACTTCTTTAGAAATAGTTAAAGGCACTCTCACTGTACGAGTACTATCAGCGTTTGGTGAATCTCCAATCACAACTACTGGTTCAGTACAGTCTAAATAGAAGTTAGTGATTTGATTTAATTCATCAATATAATTGAGTTTGATAGTAAATGTATAGTCAACAAAGTTAGCGGTTTCACTAATCGTAGGAGCGTTAACTGTTGGAACAGTGCCACTATTATCAGTAAATTTGACTGCTCCGATTTCTAAAGCCTTTGATGTATTTCCTTCGTAATAGTTAAATAACGGTTTAAATGTTAGAGTTCTTAAGATTTCAGGATTTGTGGTGTTGTATTCTGAATAATTAATCACTTGTGGTTCAAGAGTCTTTTCTAATGAAATTGTGACCGCTGGATAGTCTTGGTAGAAATCTCTAAGTTCAAGTTCAATATCATGTATCTCATCTAAATCATCTTGATAATCTAGTGTCACTGTAAATTCATAGGTGATGAAGTTAGCTTCACTACTAACAGTAGGTATACCAAAATCAACAATCACTCCAGATGGATCATTAAACTCTACTATACTTCCATCAGTGTAAGAACGACTTTCTTGTCCTTCACCGTAATATAACTCATATGTATAACTGCCTTTTCTAAGATCAACTTTTGTAGAGCCATCAGTGTTTAGTGCAGACATTGTCTGAGGTTCAGTAGTCGCTTCAAGATTAAAACTAGTTCTAAATGGAATTTCATTATTGTCTAAAATCAAAACAAGCATGAAATCATGGAAGTATCCTTCTTCATTTTCCGTGTAATCGAGTTGAACATTGAAAGTGTTATTCGCAAAACTAGCGTCTAAGAAGTTAATTCCATTAAATTGATTTGGAACTTGGCTATCTTTCATCGTTGTGAAACTCGAATCATAAATGATTTTCTTAGAATCGCTTTGTTCTTGAACGTAAATTCGGTACGTTTGACCACCACTTAGTTGTTCAAATGTGCCTTCATTCATTCCTTCATAAAGGTCACGATATCCACTATAGGATTGATTCTCAATAATGAGTCTAAATGGGGTTTCTTCAGTATCAAAAAGCTCTAGATAGTAAGTAACTTCAGTAATTCCTACTTCTAGTCCTTGGAATTTACAATATGCATTGTTATTAGAAATTGTAGTAATACCAACAGTAGCCGCGATAGCGGTAACAACAACAGTTGCTACTCCAGCAGCAGTTCCGGCAGCAGCGGAACTAGCTCCACCTGCAGCTGCAGAAGTTCCTCCACTAGCAGCGCTAGCTTCGCTTGCGGTTGAAGTGCTACTGCTTGATGAAGAATCAACAACAGTATTACCTTCGTTAGTGTTTAATTTATCAATGAGATCTTTTTGTTGCTTAAAGTTATTTTGGTCAGCGCCTTCTTCGCTGCTAAAGTTCTCGTGGTTTTTAGTCGCGCTATCATTGACTTCGTCTCTACCAACTGTAGATTTATTTTCGCGTTGATTAAAAATACCTGTCTTAGGCGTACTACCAAATTCAAAAACGGTATAGCTAGAGTCGTTATGTACTTCTACAGAGTTAAATTCATCTTTTGGCATGCAACGTTTACCAACAAATAAATTATTTCATTGCCATATGAAATAGTCAAAATAATGTTAAAACAAAAAAGAACCGGATATACCAGTTCTTTAATGCTATTAATTTATTTTATCTTCTATCACTTGGGAGTTTGTCGTGAACAAAGAGGGCCATGACTGCTTTAGCAGTATGGATTCTGTTTTCAGCTTCTTGATAGACGACTGATTGTGGTCCATCAATGACTTCATCAACGACTTCGTTAACTCTATCAGCAGGAAGAGCATGCATATATCTACATGTTGGTTTTGCTAACGCCATCTTATCTGGTGTACATTTCCATGCTTTAAGCGCTAATAAGGCATCATCAACGACTGTTGTGGATTGGTTAGTAACCCAGCTACCCCAGTTCTTTGGGAAGACAACGTCTGCGTCTTTATAAGCGGCATCCATATCATGTGTAATAGTTAAAGATCCACCATGTTCAGCAGCGTTCTTTCTTGCTTTTTCAATAACCCAATCTGGTAAATCATATCCTTCTGGGTAAGCAAGAGTAACATCGATTCCATATCTTGGGAATAATAAGACTTGAGAAACTGGAACTGAGATTGGTTTCTTGTGTGTTGTAGCCATTGCCCAGATAACTGAAACCTTTAAGTGTTCGGTGTGTCCAAATTCATCTTCAATGGTCATTAAGTCCGCTAAAGCTTGCATTGGGTGATATAAGTCACATTGTAAGTTGATGATTGGGACTGTTGACCATTTGGCCATTTCTCTAATGTATTTATTTCCTAATCCCCAGTTACAGTAACGGCAAGCAATCATATGACCAAAACTTGAAAGGATGACTGCGGTGTCTTTTGCACTTTCACCATGAGCAATTTGCATCATGGAGGTGTCTAAGAATGTTGCATGGCCACCAAGTTGAGCCATACCACTTTCAAATGAGTTTCTGGTTCTTGTGGATTGCTCAAAGAACATTAAGAATCCAGTTTTATTTGTGAGCCAATCAGTTGGTTCGTTTCTATAGAAAGCATCTTTTAAGTCACGAGATACTTTAAGCATATAGTCGATTTCTTCTTTAGTAAAATCTTCTAAAGTGATGAGGTGTCGACCAGCAAATCTTGGTTGAATTTTTTCCATAATATTTACGTTTTACTCCTTTTTTGCAGTTATTTTCTAAGATTTTCCAAATACATTAATGGCATAACAGCGTATAAAGCTGCACAGATAACAAGGTCTTCTTTTCTTGTCTTTTCATTTGGTGCGTGAGCTTCTTTTTCATCACCAGGACCAAAGCCAATGCATTCGATTCCATATCTTCCCATAATGGAAACACCATTAGTGGAGAATGTCCATTTGTCGATGATTGGTGCCTTGTTGAATAAGCCTTCATATCCTTCTTTCATACTTCTACAAAGAATATGATCTTCTGGGATAACCCAGGTTGGGAAATAGGCTTGAGTTGGATAAACAAGTCCGGTGTATGACGCTCTTTCGTAGTCATACATTGTGACTTCTGCTTTAGCGGCCTTAACACTTGGGAGTGCTTCAATTTCTGCTAAAGCGGATTTATATGTTTCTCCATCAGTTAATCTTCTATCTAATGAAATCCAGCATCCATCTGCAACTGCGCATCTAGATGGTGATTTGTGGAAGATTTGGCTAACTGTGACTGTACCTTTTCCAAGGAAGTCATCGTTTTTGAGTCTATCATTAAGTTTTTCAACATCTTTGATGATGTCTGCCATCTTGTAAATAGCGTTATCTCCTCTTTCAGGAGCACTACCATGGCAAGAGATACCACGAGTGGCAACTTTAATTTCCATTCTTCCTCTATGTCCACGATAGATTCGACAGCTTGTTGGTTCGGTAATAAGGACGAATTCTGGTTTGACTTTATCTTCTTCAATAATGTATTGCCAACATAATCCATCACAGTCTTCTTCTTGGACTGTTCCGGTAATCACTAAAGTGTAGTCATCTTCTAAATGTAAATCTTTAATGATTTTAGCAGCGTAGACCATTGAGGCCATACCACCTTCTTGATCAGAAGCACCTCTTCCTCCAAGATGGACATCATCTTCAAATCCTTCATATGGATCAAATGTCCAGTTTTTGATTTC
>DFJP01000049.1 GCA_002373085.1 Caryophanales bacterium UBA3668
GAATATTATCGAGTTACAGGATATGTTGTCGCAATTACCTATCCTTACGCAGCTGGCACAATGTCATTCACAATGGCTGATACTCAAGGTGGCACAGATACTGTTACTGTCTATAAATTCGCTTGTAGTGAAGAAGAAGCAGCTAAAGTAATCGTTAATTCGAGAATTCGTGTAGTTGGAAACATTCAAAATTATGTTAAGAGTAATGTGCACACCTATGAGATTGTTAACAACATTAAGAGCCAATCACGTTTTTATGATGATCAAGTAGAAGTTACATTCGCTGAATATCAAGGTGGACATGTTGGACATTATGATCCTAATACTGAGATCACAATGCCAGGCTTAACTTATCCAGCTCCTGAAGGAAAAGAATTAGATTACTGGGAGCACAAGGAAACTGGTGATCATTATGCCGAAGGTGATAAATACACCGTTACTGGTTCAGCCTACTTTACTGCAGTCTACAAAGACATTGTTGTCCCAGTTACTGATTGGACTGAAGATCAACAAACTACCTTCTCTGGTAAATTAGATGGTTATGTTCCACCATTCTTTGGTACGCTTGTTGGTGATTTAACTGTTGGTGAAAACACCGTTAATTTCACTGTCAGTGGTGACATCACAGCTGATTTTGCTACAAAACTTGGAAGTGATTGGACTGCTGAAGATGATGGCAGTTACACATTAGAAACCTCAAATGGTTCGATTATGGCTTACGCTTCATTAGATGGTAGTAACACTTATGTTATCTTCCAATTTAATGCCGCTCCAGTTCAAACTGATTGGAGTGATACATTCAAAGCAACTTGGAATGAAAGATTTGTTAGTGGCGATAGCCAGATTGCCGCCTTACCTCCATTCCTTGGAGCAGAACTTTCTAGTGACGCAAATGTAAGTTGGCATACAAGTTATCCATATGCTGATATTGACGTTGTTGACGGCTCCGATTTAGCTATTTTCAATGCAATCGATGATGCGTTATATAACAGCGCTGATTGGCAATATGTCGGTAAATTAGAACAAGGCGTTGGTTATGTCTATGTGGAGAAAACTTTAACTGCATATGCAGTTGTCTACGCATACCAGGCTACTGAAACAGAAATTCACAGTGGTGTTACATTTGAAGTTGTTGGTAGTATCTCTGCTGACACAACAGATGCAAAACTTGAATATTTTGTTGGAGACACAATTGATATCAGTGGTGTAGTTGTCCACTTCGCTTTACTTGATGGAACTTGGATTCATTCCGCACCATTTGTTGTGCCAATTAGTTATTGCACTCCAGATATCACAACATTTGATGCCGCTGGTACTGCAACAGTTACTCTTGATGTAGCTGGCGTCTACACTGTTAAATATCAAGTCACTGTCACTGCAGTTGCCTTAACTTCTTTGGAAGTTAGTGGAACTCCAAGTGTCACCGAATACAAAGTCGGTGAAGAGTGGAATCCAGAAGGATTAGTTGTTACCGCAACTTATAACAATGGAACAACTGCTGATGTCACCAATCAAGTTACATGGACATTTGATCCAGCCGAAACAGCTAAAGAAGTTGAATCGGTTTCTGTAACTGCTTCTTTAGGTGACGTTACTAGTGCTCCATTTGCATACGCTGTCAGTGTCTCTGATGGATATGATGCAAATCAATTTGCCCGTGATTTACTCGATGCGGTCGCACCAATTTGTGCAAATTACGATGGTAAAACCAATAACAAACTTGCCTTACGCACAGTTTGGGAGACAATGTCTCAACGTTATGCTTCACTCTCTGGTGAAGAAAAAGCAAAAGTGATTGAAGCTAGTGCGAAAGTCGATGGTACTGACCTCGAAAAAGCAATGGCTTTCTATAACTACGCTTGTAAGAAATACGGCTTAACTAAGTTCATTGAAGGACGTCAAGTGAACGCTCTTGTTTCAACACAAGAAACTTCATCAAGCATCCTTCCAATTATTGTGATTGTGGCAAGTAGTATTGCTGCAGTGACCGCAATTGGAGTTGTCATTGGACTTAAACGTCGTAAATCTTTAATCACAAAATAATTGATTAAATCACTGCATTAATTTATTCAATGGCCTCTCACTTATGTGGGAGGCTTTTTATAAAAAGGCTTAAATTAAAGGTCATCCTGGTTTTATTGTATGGAAAAATGATGAATTAAATCGCTATCTTGTTGTAAGAACCGATAGCGATAAAAAAGGTGAGAAATCAAAAAAAGAACGAGGCTTAAAACATATTACTGAGTTAAAGCATAAAATAAGCAAAAATGTTGAACGATCTTATATTCGTAATCGACCAATGCTATGTAAAAGAAAAGATATTGGTATTGTTCTCCCAGATTTGTTTATTCATCAGGATGATATGCCAAAAATCATAAAAGTGTCTAAAAATAAAAAACAATTGAGTCGTTCACTAAGACCAAGGAAAAAGAGATAAAAAAATCCGCCCCGATCGACCTATTAAGTCCTGCGTACCGGTTGCGGTAACAATATTAAACTAAAAAAATATGAGTAAGTCAAGTAAGAATACAAAAGAAAATAATAGAGATTTGATTGATCAGATTGTTGACGTGAGAAAAGGCAGAAAACTCACCCAAGAAGAATTAGCAAAAATCATGACATGCCCACAATCATCTATCTCCCGAGTTGAGAACAGAAGTGTTTCGCCAACATTAGATTATTTAAAAAAGATGTGTGATGCACTCGGAATAATTATCACAATCAAATATAAATAAATTTGCACATAAATGTAATATTTGCATATTTCCTTTGACAAGGTAGTTTTGTTTATACTATAGTATCAACGAAAGAGGTTCAAACTATGTCATTACGTGAAACTCGCAAAAATTGCAAATTAACCCAAGAAGAAGCCGCTAAGCTTTGTGGTGTCTCTCTTCGTACTTATGTTAGCTATGAAAAGGATGAAGAAAAAGCTGACCAACTTAAACTAGAAAGAATGAAACAAGTTCTTGATGAAGCTGCTGCTAAAGATACATCTATCTTAAAAGATAAGATTCTTCTTATTACTGGAGGAACAGGTTCCTTTGGTCACGCTGTTGTTGATCGTTTCTTAGATACTGATATTAAAGAAATCCGTATTCTATCAAGAGACGAAAAGAAACAAGACGATATGCGTAAAGCCTATCATAACGATAAACTTAAATTCTATATTGGAGATGTCCGTAACCTTCCAAGTATTGTCGACGCCTTTAAAGGCGTAGACTATGTCTTTAGTGCTGCCGCACTTAAACAAGTCCCATCCTGTGAATTCTACCCAATGGAGGCTGTTAGAACTAACGTTATTGGTTCAGATAACGTCATTACCGCTTGTGTCCAAAACCACGTTAAAAAAG
>DFJP01000018.1 GCA_002373085.1 Caryophanales bacterium UBA3668
ACGACAACTGGGGTAATCGGTAAATCAATCTTCGGGCAAGAAGTAATTGACTATACCGGCTTTAATCCAGAAGAGTTCCGCGCTGATGGAGCAGCTCTTTTACAACAATATAATCAAAATCCAAATGGTAAATATTCAGCTGCTGAATTAGTTGCTATTGGACTTGAGAAATATAGAAGTTGTGAAAATTCTTATTCTATCGGCATCGGATTAGCGTCTACTGTTGTTGCTCAAACAATTAGAAACTACCAAATCAAAAACGGAGATCGATATTTTGAAGAATCAATATCTAAATCCGACATGGTTGGCGTTGCTAATAGAGCTATTCAAGATGGGAAAGATGGTGATATCACCCTTTATCTTGGCAAACCAACTAGTGCTGAAGTAGCGAATTATCCAGAGAATGGAAAAGTCTACATCAAAGAGGACTACAAAAATTATCTTGGAAAAACGCTTGATGAGATGTTTATCTACTTAATTTCAAATAATTCAGTATTAGCAGATGGAACTGAAGTCAAAAAGAGTAGTGACAAGATCGAAGTAACACTCAATCTCAACCCTGATATCGCAACTTATTACTATAAGGTACAAATGAAAAACATTTCTGGCCTTGATAGGTTGCCATCCTTCAAGTACTTAAAGCATATATATACATTCGATAAAAATATGATGCTTAAACACGCACTTGTGGATGAGGAATATTCCGCATCAATGGGAATTACCGTCAATATTCATAACACGATTAACTATAGTTACTACGCGAACGAATATATGGAAATCCCTGAATACAACATCCCACTTAATTATTCATTGAAAGGAGAAAACTAAAATGGACAAAAAGAAATTTGGAAAATTATGTGCCAAAATCGGAACTGGCTTTGTCGCTTTCGCAGGCACATTAGTAGGTGGATATGTCTTAACACCTAACAAAGTTAGAACCGTTAATTTATCTTTTAGACAAAACGATGATGACTTTGAAGAAACACACTTCCAACAATTCGTTAACAGAATCTCTTCATATCCAGAACAAGGTTGTAATGGAATTCATGCTGATTTTGATAACTTCAACATTAGTTTTAAAACATCAGATGAAGCAACAAGAACAAATAACATCAACCTTGATGCAGAATTAGACTTAGTTATAAGAAGTTTATCTGATTTAGACTTAAGTCTAGACGCAAACATTGACTATAACGGTAGAAAATTACCATTACTCGTCACTTACACTGATAAAACTGCTTATTTTGGATTAAAAGATTTAAGGCTTAAATGCAGTTCAACTGGATTTGACGAATTAGGAGAAGTTATTGAAAACTTATTCCTTGCTTCCGTTGAAGAAGGAGGATTAGGAATTGACCCAATCGCTAAATTTGAAAGCGTTTGTAATGAATTTGTTGGAAAGATGGACATTAGCTCTATCCTTAGTAAATTCACTGGTGGTAGTGCTCCAACAATCAATTCTGAAGAAGAACAATTGCCTAATGGTGACTGGAAGTTTGATTTAGAAATCAACATGAAAAAGGAAGTCGTTGTGACTCCTGCTACAGAAACCACTCCAGCAGTTACTGAAGAACAAGATAACTTCATTAACATCACAATCGTGACTGCTGAAAACTATGATTTAAAGCGTGTGGATTTAGGAACGATCTCTTTTGATAACTTTACTATTTCTGGTGCAATTGATTTTGAAGTTAAGCCATTAACTGTTTATAAACCAGACGATCCTTTATATAGGCATTACGACGCTAACGTTAATTACGTTGAAATCGTCAGTTATAAAGGATGGATTAAAAAACTTGCTAACTTATTAGCAGATGAAAATCAAAAGATGTCATTATCTTTCAACTTAGATTTATCTAATGGTGGAAGAGTTGATGAAAACACTGGCCTTAAGAGTGCAGTTACTGAAATCGGTTCAATTAAAGGAGACATCAACTTAGATGCTTCTGAATTAATTGATTTATCTTCATGGGCAGTGGAAATTCCTGATCCATATAACCAAGAAGATCAACCAAACTTTGATGAAATCTCTAATAGAGTTAGAAGAAACGACACTGAAAACGATGAAAAAGAAGAGACTTTCTTAAGAAAGGTACTCAATGGTATCAAACTTGGAATGAATCTTAAAATCATCGGTCAAAACAATGTTGAATACTCTAATTTAGATGTTAAATATCTCAATAATAGTGGTTATATCAAATTCAATGAACAAGAAGATAATAACAACGTTAAGAAGTCTGTTTTAAAGGCTAAAGTTGAAACTGAAACCTTTAACTGGATTCTTGATGAATTACCAAATGAAATCAAATCATTAGGTGATGATGTCGATATGTCTAGTTTGACTAGTACATTCAACGCGATTACCGATAGTGAACTCATCACAAGCATCAAAGAAGGAGATTATTCTGGAATCTTAGATGTTCTTGAAACTCTTAAAAATGATGGAGAAAAAATCTATGTTGGATTAAACCTCTCATCTTTAGGTTTAGGAGATGACGCGAAAGTTGATTTAGTGCTTGATTCTTATGATTCTTATTTTGATGAGAATCTTGACCCAAATCATCCAGAAGAACACAAAGTGTTAGCCCTTTCCGTGAAAGATGTTCAAGTTGGTGGTCTTAATATCGACTTTGACTTAACAAATGATACCTATCAAGATGTCGTTATGTCTGAAGAAGAGGCTGCAACTTATGATTCACTTGATTTCTTACCAACTGTGTTTGATCAAGTAAGTAACATCTTAAAGACCAAACAATCCGGATTTGCCTTAACTGGTGATTTACGTGATTATAAGAACCTTGGCTTACATATCAACGGACAAGGTCAATTTGATTACAACACTAAATTTGGTTTTGGTAACTTAACAATTGATCAATATAAATATCACGCTGATCAAGTGTGGTACAGCCACAAGATTGCTCTTGATGTTGATGACAAATCCGAAGATAGAACACAAAATAATGCGAAATTCATCTATGGTGATGTTAACGCAAGTGAAAACATCAAAGGCACAATTGATATTCAATCAGTCTTAGATATCGTTGATGTTATTAAAACATTTATCAAAGATAATAAAGATGACGAAAGATATTCTAAGTTTATTGATCCAATCTTAGAGCTCCTTGGTTTTGGCACAATTGCTAAGGCAATCGAAGATAAGAATTACTTAAGACTTACCGCTAACGATTTACTTAAAGAAATCAAACAATATGATAACGGCAAGATGATTAAGATTGTTGTTGCTGGAGATATCTTCTCCTTAGAGAGTGATATTGAATTAAGAGTGAACTTTGCTTCTCTTGATAACAAAGTTATCGATTCTATCGAACTCAAAGACTTAATCTTAGGTGATTCTCCAGAAGCAGGAAAAGAAGATAGTAGAAAAAGGTTAAATCTTAAACTCACATTACAAGACTTTAACGAAAACGCGAAATCCCCAATTCCTTCAAGCTTAACTAGTAAAGACTTTATCTCTTTAGCCTCTATTAAGACTTTATTACAATTTGGTCTTAACACTACAAAACTTGGTTACTACAAGTTAAAAGCAGATATCTCCTTATCTATTGGTTCACTTAACATTGATACATTCCCAATTATGTTCCACATAGTTGTTAAGAATTCTTATGTCAAAGTATATGGAGTTATCGAAGATGTCCCTAACTTCTCTGTATTTGTCCAAGATAGTTTATTAACTACCGACATTAAGAGCGAGTTAACATTTGAGACATATAAAGATGGTGACCCAAATAAAACCAATGATGTCGGTGGTTACTTCACAATTAGAAAGACCACTGATCCATGGATTGGTTATACCAAAATCCACACATATCGTTCCACAAGTAAGAACTTCATTAAAGCTGATAACTTACTCTATTACTTATTAAATGGTATGCTCGACATTAAGAAGTCCTATATCACTGGTGACCTCGGTGGATTTGATCAACAAGGTGAAGAGAAGAAACCAGGCGATTATCCAAATGCATTAACATCGACTGGCTTTAAATACTCCGAATCCGCTAATAGATGGGATATCGGTCTTAACTTAAAGGCTATTACTGGTATTTCTCAACTCAACACTTTAGAAGCAAGCATTTACGCTTCTGAAGTGGGTGGAGTCACATATTTAACTAGACTTTACGCCAATCTTGACATTGACTTAAAGATTCATCTTGGAGTCAAAGCTGATATTAGAGTCCTTGATATCGATCCAAATAAGACCGATTGGGATAACTCTATTAAGACAGCATTTAACAAGATTAATAGTTATGTCTTCCCAAGTGGAAAGAATATGCTTGATAAGCTTGATTGCTATACATGCAGACCTTAATTTTGATTAAATAATTAATCAACCCTAATATAACTCTTGCGCACAAACGCGTTATGTGAGTAAATATATTAGGGTTTTCTTTTATGAAAAAATACTTATATTGGTTAGCACCAATCTCGATTCTCATATTATTTGTTATCTTTACAGTCTTAGTTAAGACCGTTGATGTTCGATATATTTCAGTTGGAACTTCTGAACTCAATTACTATATTGGCTTCTATTCAATGAATAGTGTTGCTCGTGATTGGGCAGAATCACTTAATAAATCTGATTTTGCAAAAACACTCAGCGATATTGTTTTATATCTCTCTTTCGCATTTGTTATTGGTTTTACTGGAGTTACAATTTTCCAAATCATCAAAAACAAATCCTTTAAAGCAGTTGATAGAAGATATTACATTCTTTTTGCAACATATGTTGCGGTAGTTATTTTATATTTCGCTTTTGAAGTAGTAAGAATTAACTATTCACCTATGGTGGAAGATAAATTAAAACCATCTTATCCATCCACTCACGTGTTTGTCGCTACAGTTTTCTATATTTGTAGTACATTAACCGCTATCGATATGATTCCAATTGAAAAGAGACCTCTTAGAATTTTGACAATTGTTTTAATTGTATTCTTAGTCCTTTTAGTGGGATTTGTTAGATTCTTAAGCGGAAGACATTGGTTAAGCGATATCATTGCTGGCTACTTATTAGCAGGATTTGTTACTTCTTTATATGCGGTTATTTACCGTGACTTTTTCAAGCACCCTAAAAAAGATTAATTGAATTAAAAATTCAATTTGGTATACTATTTAATATATGAATATTAACTATGATTTAATCACACTAATAATGACAGCACTTACTGCGGTAATGATTGTTTTTGTTTTATGCCTATCTATTTATTACTTATGCTTCTGGAGCGTTTCCGCTAAAAAGGTTGAACCAGTTCCTCATAGTGATAAATTAACAAAATTTGCAGTTTTAATTGCAGCAAGAAACGAAAGCAAAGTTATTGATCATATTTTAGAGAGTTTAAAAAACCAAACATATCCACGCGATAGTTTTGAAGTTTATGCAATCGTTGAAAAAGAAAATGATCCAACAGTTGAAATCGTTCAAAAATATGGTTTCAAATATTTCGTGAGAGATCGCTTAATGGATGGAAGAAGAACAAAAGGCTTCGCTATCCAAGAGTGTATTGATTATTTCTGGAGAAATAACATTCAATATGATTCCTATATGATTTTTGACGCGGATAACATCTTAGCGCCTACATATTTAGAAATCATGAACGACCTTAGACAAACAGGTGTTAAAGTTGGCTTAGGATTTAGAAACTTCACTAACGCGAACACTAACTGGTTAACAGTTGGATCAAGTGTCATGTTTGCCTATATGAATGATGTTACTTCCAAAGGAAGAACATTCCTTTTCCACAAAGCAACATTAATGGGAACAGGTTACTTTGTTGATGATGATATTATTAGAGATGCTGGTGGATGGATTTTCACTGGTATGACTGAAGATATCCAACTCACCACATATTGCTATTATCATGACATTTATATGCGTTATTACCCACTTGTGTGTTTCTACGACGAACAATCTCCAGAATTTAAGACTGTCCACGCTCAACACGTAAGATGGTTATATGGATATTTCCAAAGAAGAGATTTCTTAAAAGGAGTGGGAGTGCAACATGACTACCATTCTTCACAAATGCAATCCTTCATGAGATTTGAATTCAATGTTGGACTTATCCCATTTGTTATCTTTAACTGTGTTATGGGTATTTCTGCAATCATTAATTTAGTCTTTGGATCTATCGCAACTTTCTATGTCGGACCAGAACATTATGGTTTCTTATTTGGTATTGCTGCATTCCAATTCTTACTTATTTATGTCAGCTTTGCTTTGCCAGCATTTATTACCATACTTCGCGCTAACGACAGAATTAATTTAACAACCAAAAACAAGATTATTGGTGTTCTTACTTACATGTTCTTCTTCTATGAATTTGTTCTCTCTTTCTTTGACGGAGCATTCCATCCAAAGAAGAGAACAACTTGGACAAGAATTAAACACACTGGACAAATCACAAATAAGGACTTGCTTAAGAAATAACTATGAACTTCAGAGAAGTTAAAAAGACAAAAATTGCTTACTATAAAGACGAACTTCGTGATGATTTTAATGAAGTTGGTTTATCTCGTCCTCCTGTACCAGAAGGATATAAATATAAAAGAACCAATTTCTTTAATAACATCATCTCAGGTATTTTCTATCATGGAATTGCTAAACCAATATTTGCGCTTTTCTGTATATTCCATGGAATACGTATCAAAAATAGAAAGAATTTAAAAGCTATTAAAGGTCAAGGAGCTTTCTTTTATTCTAACCATGTCTCTATTAGTGATGTATTTAAATTCCAAACATTAGTGTTCTTCTTTGCTAGAAGAATTAATATCCTTGGATATAGTGATTCATTAAGCATGCCGATAGTGAGAAATCTTACTAGAGCGTTAGGCTATCTCCCCCTTCCTTTAAAAGGAGATCTTAAAAACGCAATTGCTTTAATGGATGCGATGGAATTTTATATCAAAAAGAAACAGCATATTCTCATCTATCCAGAAGCTCATATTTGGCCAT
>DFJP01000050.1 GCA_002373085.1 Caryophanales bacterium UBA3668
TTCCATTTTTGAGACAATGGTTTCATAGGTTTTGTTTTCGGTGATAAAAACCACTATTGCACCGACCTTTAAATCTTTAAGTGCCTCAACCTTATTAGCGAGGAATGAAAAGTTAAAAGTGATCGTGTGTTCTAAAGAAGAGTCCACTAATGCTTTTGTGGCTTTTGTTAATAATGAGGCGTAGTCCTTATCACCATAGAACTCATACTTCATTTTGACTTTTGGGATACGCTTTAACGCAGGTGCGGTTGTTACCACTTGGCCGTCATTAGTTAAGTAATAAACGACCTGACTGGTATGCTGTGTATTTTCGGCCTTTGGGATGTAGTAAACTTTGTTTAAGCTAATCTCATTGGTGTCATTTACATTAAGCTCAGTAATGGTCCCTAGAGTCGATTTCATCGTGATTCCAATCTTTGCAGAAACCACTTTAATTCGAATCCTATAGAACTTACCATTTCGAAGCACCACTTCATATTCAAGTCGTATTCCATAAGTTTTAGAAAACTCCTCAACCAAATCTAAGATGTTCTCTTTAGTATCCGCTTCATATGTTAAGGAGCAGTTTTTCACTACTTCTATGGCGGTTTCTAAATAAGAGACATTTTGATAAGTGTCACCGGAGTATTTAAATGTGTTGTTAATAAGATTCACGATAAACTGAGCGGAGTTACCACTAAAGCTATTTGGCAGCGGAACATCAACATCCAAAAGGGATAAATAGTCCATTGTTTCAACTTTGGTTTGATTCTTATCGTCGGTTTTGATTGAGGTAATGATTCCCACGTATGGATAGCCATTATCCTTAACGATAAGAAGGTCACCTATTTTAGCTTTTAAACTCTGTTTATTTACCGTGAATTTGCTCTTTTGAGGAATAAGAGCATCGAGAATAATATCGAAATCATCAGTGGCATAGCCATAATCTAAAACAGACAAATCTTGTTCACTTAAAAAGATTAAATGCATAATGGCCTCCTAATGAGCGATGTATTCTTCTTTATAGAAAATCTCGCAAGTCGCTTCTTCTCTAACACCAGGATCAAAAAAGATCTCGCTTTCACCCGGAGGAAGAAATAAGAAGTTGTCGTATGAGAAATCCTGCTTATCGTAATAGTCCTCAATCTCTGCCCCGAGGGTCCATTTGATGTATTGATCCGTTGGTTCAGAATTTATTTCAATTACAGGTTCATCTCGTTCATCTACGATTAATCGTAAGGTTTGAACATCGACACCATTTTGTCTAATGATGACTCTAGGGTTATAACAATTACCAATTAATCGAATGAGCAAAGGAACATTTCGAGGCGAATCATTCACCACCGTCACCTTTCCATTAAAAGAAACGGCATAGACGTATGGATAATCATATGTATAGATTTTTCCGCCACCAGAGTCAGTAACTTCGATATAAGCTGATTTGTTAACAAGCCATAGCGATAAACAATCAATTTTGACTTGGCTCTTAAGAACACCCTGCTCAAGTTGAGTTTTACTAGATGCTTTTATGTTCACGTAGCAGTACTTCTTCCCAGCATCAGTTTCATAGAAAAGTCGTAGCTCTTTACTTTTAGTAAGATACTCTCTCCAGCGAGTAAAACCCTGATAGCCATCAAGGAAGTCTAAAGTGAAATCAATAGATCGTTGAGGAATCTTTCTTTTTGTTTCTACAAATCTAGCATCAAAGTCTTCATATTCAATTTCGAATTCGAAGCCTAAACCATCAAGCTCTTCGATGATGCAGGCATGTGTGTAATCGAAGTAAAAGGTGCTACCGACTTCATTAACAAGATAAAATCTACGTCTCATTAGTAGGCACCTCCTAATGCTGTATTGATTGAATCGATATCAACATCACCGCTTGTGTTAATGGTGACATTATTTGTGGTTGTCGAATGGTCATCATTCATATATGAATTACTGGTCGATTTGACAGTATTTTCAGCATCAAAGTCACCTGTGCCGAACATCTTTCCAATGAGCTTAACTAGCCATCCAACCGTATGGTCAAGAATCCATTTAACCGCAGAGATAATCGCGTTAAGGATATCTAAGATAGGCTTAAGGATCTGGAATAAGATTTGTAAGACCGGAACAATGACTGCTTTGATGACATTGCCAATAATCACTAAGATTGGCGAAATCGCTTCAACAATTGTGAAAATGACATCGAGAATATCCATGATTGGCGTTAAGAACGTCTCAATTAATGGAAGAAGAATCTCGAATAATTCCGCAATTACTTCAATGATTCCGCTGATAAATTCGATTAATGGTTCAAGGATTGCGAGAATAATCTCTAGGATTGGCTCCAAGATATCAATGATGATGTCTAATAAGACAACCACCACTTTGATTACTTCGCTTAAGATATCGACGATGACATTAATGATTTCAATAAGGATGTTTAAGATTCCATCTACAAGCTCAATAATGACATCGATAATTTGAACCACTAATTTGATGACAAGTTGAATGATTCTAGCTACTACCTGCAAGATCTTAGCGATCAATTGAGTAATAGGAATCAAAACCGTCGTTAGCATCTCAAGGATTCTAGTAATAGGTTCGATGAGGCTCTCAAGTAGTTTTACTACTTCATCAAGCACCATCATGACCACATCTAAAACGCCATCGATGATTTCAACTAAGACATCAATGATCTGATTGATAACATTCATCAATATGTCGAGGATAGGTTTTAACTTCTCGATAATCTTACCGACAAGCTCCACGATTTTATCGATGAGTTGTTTAACTATATCTAAGAGCCTTTTTAATAAAGCTCTAAAGTTTTCATTTTGAAGAAGAAGCACCGCAATGATGCCAATAATAAGAGCCCACGGACCTGCTTTCGCTACGGCACCTAATACTTTGGTAGCACCGCCTAATGCAGACACGGCCTCTTTAAGTTTTCCAACTAATCCAATAACTTTGGCCACTATGGTTAGTACAGGCCCAATTGCAGTAAGTACCCCACCGATAACGCCTATGACAACCTTTAATCCAGATGACATCTCTTTCCATTTTTGGATGAGCTCTTTAACCTTAGGAATAACGGTGTCCTTAAGGAAGTTAACGATTTTAGTGATAACCGGGGCTAATGCTGTAGCAAGTTCAGTCCTTAAAGAAAGGAACGCTTGCTTGAGTGCGTAGATTTCGTTACCAAGTTTACCAGTAGTCTCTGCATCTTCCTCGGAGACAATACCAACTTTTTCCGCCTCTTCCATCCATGCTTCAAGTTCATCTTCCGATGCACTTAAAACAGGGTTCAAAAGAGTTCCAAGTTTATCACCAAAGAATTGATTCGCTAATGCGGTTCTAGTAGCAGCATCTTCCACTCCTGCTATGGCATTACGGATTTTCTTAAAAGCTGCTTCTGCATCTAGACCAGCGAGATCGTCCATTGTTAAACCGATTTTGGATAGCTGTTCAGAGACATCATCTCCATTAGCGATTTGTCCTAAAAGGTTATTAATTTTTTGGAATGCTTTATCTAGATATTGGGTTTCACTGCCAAGTTGTTTGGCGGCATATTCCCATTTTTGAAGAGCCTCTAATCCGACACCTAACTGCTTTGCAGTATCAGCCATTTGATTGACTGTTTCAGTGGTCTTTAATGCTAAAGCGGATAAAGCAGTAACAGCTGCGGTTACTGGAGCTGTGATGTATTTAGTCATCGCACCACCAATGGCTGACAACTTATTAACATCAATCTTTCCTAAAGCAGATATTTTGTTATCAGTTTGCTTTAACTCTTCATTTAGTTTTGCTACTTCTGCCTCAGTATATTGGACAGCACGTTGCATTTTCTTGAATTCTTGCTCACTGACTGTGCCGAGTTTGACACCTTCTTTAGCAAGCTCAAGTTGCTTCTTTTGTTCCTCTAACTTTTTCTTAGTGGTCTCTAAGATGCCGTTAAGTTTATCTTGTTTTTGTTTCCACAAGTCGACGTTAGAAGAATCGTATTTTAAGTTTTTATTAATTGCAGCTAGGTCTCTTTGTTGCTCTTTAAGGTCAGAATTGAGGGATTTGATAGAAGACTCAAGTTCCGTTGTATCAAGACCGAGCTTAATATTTAGACCTTTAATTGCTTCTGCCATCACCCTCACCTCCTTAACCTAAAAAGGCATCAATATCTGCCTGAGTTGCTTGTCTAGACCCACCTTCTTCATAGATAGATTTTTGCAATTTGACTATGTCAAGATAGGTTCTAATATCAAAGAATTCCGCATCACGAATCGGGATTCCTAGTTGAGCCAAGTTGAAAATTATGTTTGCCGTGATGTTTCCTCTTGGCCTTATGGTTTTGGGGCTAAATCAGTCCCTTCGGAATTTTTCTTCATTTCCCCTAAAAGTTCGCCAATGGTATTAGCAAGATTTGTGAGTTCTTCAACGTTAGATAAAACGCTAAAATCGAAGAGCTGAAGGAAACGGTCATATGATTCACTGAAGAAAGGCTTATGCAAAACATAGACCAATCTAAAAAGGACATCGATAAACTTACCGACATCATTTTTGTTTTCGCTGATCGCTTTATCTAACTTTTCGACATCATCAAATAGTTCAGTGCCAAAGACGTTTCTATAAGAAATGATGGTAAAAAGTGAAGAAGCTAATCTAAACTCCTTCCCATTGAGTTTAACTGTGCGTTCCATACTCTACTCCTTATTCAGGGATTTCTGGAATCACTGGAGCGGTAGTTAAGAAGTTTGTGTAGTTACTATCGCCTTTAGCACAGACACAGTTAGTGATTAAATCATCGCCAACTTCGATTGGTCTAGCTGTGATGTTAAGAGTAACTGAGTTAGCTTCAATGCTATCCGCTTTTGATTTGGTTGCTTCAGCAATTGGGGTGACACTACATAAGTAGTACCAGACTCTTCTTGCCTTAGCATCGCCTTGGAATTCAAAACCTAAGGCAAAGGTCACTACTGGTGCGTTAGCGATTTCCACTAAGTTACCATTCGCAAGTGTCTTATAGCCTAATACTGCGGTCTTGAAATTGTCAGGGATTTCTGTGAACTTAAGTGTTAAGGTTCTACCTGCATTTTGGACTAAGGATGCGTATAAAGTATCATCAGCATAAACATTGGTAGATCCACCCACTACTTCACTCGAGAACTCTTGAGCTCCCGGTAATGCGACTGGAGTATCAAAACTCCAGTTACCATTATTGTCTTGAGTGGCAATTGAATAATGGACATTACGTAATCCGAACGTGATTTTGTTATTTGGCATGTTTAAAATCCTCCAGCCTAATTTCATAAACTCTATAAATAGAGCCATCTGAGTTTTTGTATTCAGATGTTAAAGAAAAGATGTAGTCGTTTTTTAGAAGAGCAGTTTCTAGCTTTTCCTCTAAGGCTTCATCTTTTTTCTTTGTTGATAATGTAATTTGAATCGTACTTAAGTAGTAAGTTGGTCGATCATCTGCAAATTCAGGTGGTCTTTTCGATATCTCCTGATAAATGATGAACGGAGCTTCTGCATTTTGCTCATTGTCATAATCAAGATGAGCATAGATGACTGTCGGAAGAACGGTTAATAGCACTCTTCTTAGTTTCTTAAGCATCATCCACCTCCATTAATTATCTTTCTGATATCGTCTAGCATCTTCGGGGTAAACTCGTCATAAGCAGGTCTTAAAAAAGGGCGAGCAGATACGAGCTTTCCACTACGATGCTTAAAGCCAAGTTCTACTAAATGAACGATGGAACCTTTGGTTTTGGAATAAATAACAATCGTTTTGTTTATACCTTCACCATATGATTCCTTAATAAAAGAATCGCCTAAATGCTCGTGTGTCCACGGTGTTCTAGGTGCATGTTCTTTTATATAATCCAGGATCAAGTCGGCTGTTTCATCTAAGCGTTGTAATATCGCTACTTCAACGTCTTTAGAATAGTTTTTAACGGCCTTTTCAATCTCTGGTGTGAGAGCGGTAAGTTCTAAAGATTCCATCCAGCGATGTCCTCCTTTTTGATTTGAGTCTCGCTAGCATAGAGTTCCATCCACATTCCGTTTTGATAAGTCCTCTCTACTTTGTAGATGGTGTCTTCATTAGGAACATAAAGGTACTTGCTACCGTCATAAAGGAACGCTTGAATTGAAACCTTAAAATCAAGTAAAACTTTGCTCTCTTTTGAAGAGTAATGTTCCTTAGAAGTGATGGAGGCTGTCATCCCCACCACCTCTTTGGAGCCGACCAAACGCAAGACTTGGTTGCCCAAATCATCAGCATCTGTTTTAACACGTAATAGGAATAAGTTGATGTTGCCGGAATTAGGATACGCTATCACGAGGAAGAACCTCCACCAACCTCAGGTCTATGCAAGCATAGTTGCCTGAGTAAGACGTCAAAGCTCTTGGGAAGCTCTTTCACTTCTCCGTTACTATTGAATCCGAAATGTGTCTTCACAAATATGGTAATAAGAGCTGTCACTAAAGGATTGTCATCTGATTCAGCGGTTTCACGAGGAACTCCAGCTGTGACTAGCAACTGGCGGCACGAGGCAATATGAATCAAGATTTCATCATCAGCGTAGTTTTCTGTTGCAGGGATAAGCAAAGCTTTCTTCATCTTCTCTAGCATGTTTTCGCACGACATTTTAGACACCTCCTCTACTCGTTAGAATATTCTTCCTATTACTCTTAAACGGAAGGACCCGCCTTCATACGGACTTATTGATTTCTCATTTCATACGTATTGCGACTAGCGACTTATCAAGGTTAGCGGGCACTCCTCCGTGTTTCGACCTAAGGTCTATTCGCCTTCTTCTTCGTCAGAATCTGATTCGGATTGGGCAGCAGCTTTCTTAACTCTTAAGAAGCCTTTGTAGCCGATGACGTTACCACCAGTGAAGACAGATGCCTTATAGCAGATGATGCCATCTTTGAATTTGTAATCAGTGGATTTAGCTACTTCAACACCACTGAAGATTGGGACTTCGTAGTTAGCTAATGGACCATAAGCGATACCATATTCACCGACTTGAGTACTTTCAGCAGAGATTGCTTTACAGTGACTGGAGATGATGAATGGGATACCATCGATGGTTTTTGCCTTGTAGTCAACGTTATAGACTTTTCTGCCTTCAGCGGTTCTTAAACCAGCGAATGCACGTAAGTCATTCTTGTTGAGGATGAGAACACAGCCACCTTCGACTTCTTCATCACCGCCATAGGCGTAGACGATTTCATCTAAGGTATTTTCGTCAATTGCACTGAGTTCTAAGTCGACTGCATCAGCTAAGGCTTCACAGTTAGCAGAGAAGATGCCTTTGAAGGTGTTTGTGGTTCCTGCACCACGAAGGATTTGTTCGGAGATTTTCTTTCTTAAAGCGATATTAACACCCTTTAAAACTTCTCCTTGGTAATCGGCCGCTGGGAGTTTCTCTAACTCTTCGGTGATTTCTGCATAAGCAGTAACTTTGACTTTGGAGATTGTTAAATAGCCAAATTCTGGTTCTGCTGTGGTATAAGGATCACCTTCAGCAGTTAAACCACCAGTACCATGAGATTTCACAAAGGATTTCTTGTAGGTTTCGCCACCTTTTAGATTGACTGTGTGAACTTGGTCCACTAAAGTGGAAACTTCTCTAAATGGGTATGGTGTGATTTTGTCATCAACATGCTCTGGGAGTAAAACTCCATCAGCAGTAACGGTGACAGTTCTACCTTCTTTTAAGGCTTGACCACGAGCTTCTAATTCAGCATTAGATTCTGTGGATTTGGTTTCAACAACGACATCTTGGACATCGAATTTGCCTCTCATAGCGAGTTTCTTTTCGATGGCCTTGCGTTCGTTGGTGAGTTCGTCTACTTCTTTATCGTAAGCAGATAATTTTTCGACATCGGATTCGGAATCAACTAAGCCACGGATTTCTTCAATACGTGCTTTGATTTCCTTTAAACGTAATTCAAGATTCATAAAATGAATTCCTCCTAGATTTTGGTTTTGATTTTTAGTCTCTTTACTAAGACTGTTCTACGTTCTAAGTTCTCTGCATCATCCAATGCCTTTAGTTCAGCATCCGCCAACTCTAAAGAGCGAGCACTTGCTTGGATAGAAGTTTGGTCGTAGGCAGGCAAGTCCACAACACTTACATCAAAGAGCCTATCAATGCCTGTAATAGTTCTTTTTGGAAGCTTACCGCTTTTATCCCAGCTTTGACTTTTAACAGTGAAAGCAAATGACATCTTGTCTAATAGTCCAGCTTCGATACATTTGAAGATGTCTCTATTGCTGGTTGTGTCGATGAGTTCGGCATGGATTTTCAAGCCTTTTTCATCAACTTCTAAAGAAAGAGAACCATTTCTGGTCCTCGCAATAATGAGTGTGCTGTCGTTATGGTTATATTTAAACGGCACATCTTTCATATTTGTTTCTTTTAATGCTTGAGCATCAATGACTTCGGTAAAGCCGTGTTCTTCAGTGCCAATGAGCGTTTCCTCATTAAACACGATTGCATAGCCTTCCACTATCATCTTCTTGTTTTCTTCATCCGCTCTGCTCTCGAGAGATGAGAATCTAACTTCTTTATTCATCTTTGTCGATTTCCTCCTTGGATTTAGGTTTCTTAAAGAATTTATCAAGTTGATATTCGTTAGCTTTATCAGCATCAACATAGTTGAGTGATTGCAAACGTCTACTACCACCCTCAATAGGTTCAAAGCCAAGCAAGGCTCTGGATTCGTTGAGAGAAAGTATGCCAAGGCCCATCAACTTCTCGATGGCCTGGACTTTGGTATTCCATGAAGCATATTGAAGTCTTTCGGAATAAAAGATGATTTGTTCACCTTTCTCTAACTGACCTCTAGTTAATAATGCTTTTGAGAATGCCTCTGATAAGGCAATTGCTATACCTTCAATAACTGATTCATAGAAAGCGTTATATTCGTTTTCGTTGTACTTGTTATCAAAGATAGAGTCGCTGACACCAAAGTAAGAGATGATCTTCTTTTGTAAGAAAGTGAGTGTCGTACTGTCCACTAACTTTGGGTCAGTATTAAGCGGCACATAGTCACTCTTTAAATCAACAGGGACAATGGAACTGCCGCCATCACTAGTTGCTTCTTTTAAGGCATCATCAAACTCTTTCTTTTGAGCGGTTTTGTCTTTTTCAGATAAGATTCCATTTATTTTTAATAAACCTTTGATTTGGAAGCTTGTTTTAATTGCGTTATCCAAGCCCTGAAGGACGGAATCATTAATTTTGATTGTCTTTAGCAATGCGGCATGATCACTAATTGCACCATTACCGCCAAAGACATCGTTCATTCCATAGAATCTACGAAGATGAATAACGGACTCGTATGGAAGTGTGAAACCTTTTTTATCAGAAAAATAAAAGCGGAGATACATCGCTCCACTCTCATCTTTAAGGACCTCAACCGATGTCGGTTTTAATGGCCATAGCTCTTTGAGCTCATAGGTTTCATAATCGTAAACTGGATAAATAAACGCATTGTTATTTAAGTAAAGAAGGGTCACAACTCGATAGATAAAATCGTAAGGTGTCATTAAAGGATTAGGTTGAAACTTGAGTAAATAACTTAAGTTACCATTCTTCTCTAACACCGTTTTATCATCTTGAGTTTTGACATATCTTGGCTTTAGCTTTGCTGCATGAGTAGCAATTCGATCAATGCAGATTTTCACCACATCGGACATGTTGATATTGTTTCCAAAGTCTTGAAAGATATCTAATGTCGATTTAAAGACTCGAGCATCATAGTTGACAGGAGTCACTACTTTTTTCTTGCGTTTAAAAATGTCAAAGAATGCCATAGCTACCTCCTAACTAATTAAATTCTCGTAGTCTGTCTTGTATCGAGTAAGGACGGCATAGGCGATAATCAACGCTACGCATCCATCGATTCTTTTTAATTTGCTGTTTAGCTTGCTAGGTTGAATGTTTCCATTAACGTCAACCTTAGCTTGCGTATTTGCTATATTCCATTTAAGGATTGGGTTATTGTCATAAATGACTAGTTTGTTTTTAAGGTCACCCTCTAGCTGTTTCATAGGTTCAGATAAGGTGTAAACACCCTGCCTTACTTTTTCCATTGTGAATCCAGCATCTTCCATCTCTTTAACCCAATAAAGTGAACCCCATGGGTCGTAGCCTATAAAAATGGGTCTAATACCATATTCTCTCACCATTTGGATGAACCATTCGGTGACATGATGGAAGTCGTTTTGATTACCGTTAGTTAAAGTGATTAATCCCTTTTTAACCCAAACATCATATGGAATCTTATCTTCCTCCACTCTCTTTTTGACTAATTCGCTAGGCATAAAGAAATGTGGAAGAACATACTTCTTACCGTTTTTGATAATAAGCAAGACTGCTGCGGTCAAGTCTGTCGTAGCAGATAAATCAACTCCACCAATCGCGTAGCTGTCTCTAATCTCGGACATCTTATACATGGTTTCATTGTTAAGCTCGTCAAAGGTGAGCCATGAACCGCTATCGATTTGTTTGATATTAAAGTCTTTGCAAAGCATCGTGACTTTAGTGGCTAGGTCATTCCTAGCTTTATTCATAATGTCTTCAAAATAAGACTTTGTCTTTATTGTTCCTAAACTAGGATTAGACTTTTGCCAAGATGATGGGTCTTCAAATACCTCATCAATAGAATCTTGTGTGTAGAGCCAAGGGAGGACATGCTCATCTTGGATTTCACCTTTAATCATTTTCCTGACATAGGCTAATTTGTTATCTAGGAAACCGTCCACCACCGTGCCTTGGGTAGTGATGATAAAGATTAACGGATTAACTTTTGTAGATTGTGATTGTTTAATAGCATCGTAGACTTTTGAGTCTACCATTCCCCACGCTTCATCTATGCAACCGACTTCTATGTTGTAGCCGTCTTTATTTTTAGATTGAGCGGAGAGCTTTTTAATTTTGTTTTTGTTTTTCGGAGAATAGATGTAGAAAATATTCTTTTTCGAACGTTTTTCGTTGCGGAGAGCTTTGCTCTGTTCACGCATGTTATTAATCTCCTCAAACAAAATGGACGCCTGATCATTCGTGTTGCTTGCACATACGATGTCGGTTCCACCTTTAGATAAGAAGAATTCCGCCAAGTCGATTCCGGCGACAAACGTGGTTTTTCCATTCTTTCGAGCAATAAGCAATAATGCTTCGTTAAATCTTCTTAGACCGGTCTCTGCCATTTTGAAACCGTATGCACACTCTAGGAAGGCTTTTTCCCATAACTCTAAAATGAATGGCTGTCCATTGAATGGCGATTTAGTGTGCTTACAAAACCTCTCAATAAATTCGATTCTTATTTGTCCTGGTCTTTCGTCATAGACATAACGAGGATTATTCAAATCGTCTTTTAAGCGTTTTAAGACACTTTTTAGTTCTTGACCAGCAATTGTGCGGCCTGACTCTATTTCGTCGATATAGGCTAGTAAGAAACTCATTCTACGGTATCTTCCGCTTCTGGTTTAGGCACCGGAATCTCGTGATAATGAATTTCAGAGTCCTTTTTACCTAAAACAAGCTTTTTGCCTAAGATAGAACCATCAGTGACACTTTGGATAACACAGCCATCTTTTGCGACTAAAATCCTTAGTCCTTTTTCTTCAATGATTTCCATACATTATTCCTCCGGCACTAAACTGAATGTTCTATTGGTTCCTACGTTGTTATTAGAGTAGGTCTTAAGTTTGACTTGACTGACTTCACCACTGCTGAGGATGATAACACCTGTATCGTTGATGACTTCGTTAACTGGTACAGGCATAAAGTTGCCCCATGCACTTGGGATGTAATCACCACCAGAGATATCAATCTTAAATGTTGTTTCAGAGAGATATTCGTACGTGAAGTTAACAGCATTGCCTGTACAACTGATGCAGCCAATACCGGAGCCAAACTCTAAGTCGATTGAAATCGAGTTGTTTTCATAATGTAAACACTTACCAGCAAGAGGATCATTACCACCAACGATGCCGATGGACCAGTTCTTACTAGTAGCAATTGCTATGTCCTCAGCTTCTAATCTGTCATAGACAGTTTGATGGATTGAGATAACCTTAGATGCTGCACCAGATAAGTCTTTTAAGTTTCTAAACATTTGAATAACTGATTCTCTGGTTAATGAGGTGCAGTTACCAAAGTTCGCATTAACATTAAAATTGCTTTGTAATGTAATCTTGCTTAATACAGGACAATCTTGAATAGCTTCTAAAGGAATAGGCACGTTAATTGTGTTAGGGAACCAAACCTCATTTAAAAGAGGACAGTTTTTAATAACTGCAGTGCCACCACTAAAGGATGTCAATCTATCTGGTAAATAAAGCTTTTTAAGATTTGGAATACTCCAGAATGCATAGCTCGAGAGCATTCTTAAATTTGAGTTAGCACCAAAGGTGACTATTTCGCATCCACAAAAACCTAAATTGTATTGCCCCCAGCTCGAGAGCGATGAAGGGAACTCAATATCACCCAAGTTTTCAATACGGTATAAAGCACTATTTTCGAGCGTGGCCAATTGACTACCAGGTTCAAACTCAATATGCGTACAACCACTTTGATAAAAAGCATGTGCCTTAATAGTTGTAACTGTATAAGGAACGGTCACTGCGAATTCGTTAGTGGCCTCTGCTAAGAAATTGGTTGTGATAAAACTAACTCCTTCAGGGATTTCAAAGTGATCAAATGTTCCTTCAACAAGTTGAGAAAGTAAAGCGAACTCCTCTGATGTATGAATAATCCCTAAGTTTCCTTTAAGGACTGTGGCCACTATTGGTTCAGAAGCATAGATGTAATTAGCGGTAATTGTGCTATCGCTATTAGCGACTTCATCACATGCAATAAAGCTCATCTCCCAAGCACCTTCATAAGCTGTAATTGCTTTTGGGATTTCAAATTCGTTATTGTGAACCCTATAAAGATAAGTGGCTCTAGCGTGAGTGAATTTTAAGTAATGATATGTGCTATCAATCTCTGTATCCACATCAAACAAGAGTTTTACTCTTTTAGATTCACGATAGACGGATATTTCAAATGGTTCTACATCTGAAGTTAGTTTGCCATCTTTACCAACGTGAATATTAATTTCATATGCCATTTGAGCTATCCTCCTATGCTATTCATAAACGCATCAAACTCATCATCTTCATCAATGACGTTCTTACCCATGATTGAATTGAGAGTTTTGATTGCGGCTTGATATACAGTGAATGAAGTAAGAAAAGTTTTATAAGGAACTGATTGACGATAGTTTCCTTTGGAAGATTTTTGAACCGCTCCCACTATTCTTATTTCGTTTTCAAGTCTATCTAATTGGACTTTAAGAAAAGCTGCCTTTTTGAGCAGCTCGTCTACTAGTTTTGTTTTTGATTCGTCGACATCCTTAAATAAAGAAAGAAGTCGCTCGTATTCTTTTGTAACACTGGATGTCATGGCTTCCTCCTATTTTATTTTGGCCCCACTGAAATCTGAGTTTTTGAAAATTTCGGCCTCGCGTTTTTCTGAGGTCGGGCGCATCGGTACTTTAAAAAAGTAAATGGACTCGACCCGGGCGGGGGTAAATTTATTTTTTTTAGAATGGTTTTAAGTTTCCATCGCTGTCAAACTGACTGGCCTTCTTCTTAAAACGATTATGGCTAGCGTTGTGGCATTCACGACAAAGGTATTCGAGGTTATCAGGATTAAGTGTGATGTTTGGGTCGTTGATGTTATCAGGTGTTAAGGCTACCTTATGATGAACCTCTTCCCCTATCGCACCACATTTCTCACACCTACCATTGCACGCTGCTATCTTTTGCTGCCTAGCTAAGAGCCAAGCACTACTCCTATAGAAGCGGTTAATAGCAGCACACTTATTTAGCACGAACTAAACCCCATTCACCAAAGCGACGAAACCCGCCAACAGATTTAATGTAGTTTCTAGCGATTTCGACGATTTCACTATATGGTTTACCATCGACATATTCATCACCAATGGCACAACTTAGCTCAACGACCTTATTTGTCTTTTGGGCTTTTAAGAAGACATAGATATTTATTGACACATCAGCTTTGCTGAGGTCTTTACCATGTAAGCCACCACCAGTGACTGAATCAGCCATATCGCTGCCCAATTTTCTGTTAGTCGCTCCCGTATCCACAGCTTCCGTTCCTTGCCAGTTGCCAAGTGGATTTATAACAGCTTTTTTGAAAATCTTTTTTAAATCGTCAGTATCTGCATTACTTTGACAGATAATAAGGCGGTTTTTATCTAAGACATATTTGCCATCAAAAGGATAGCCGCCGTAGATATCCTTAGCGATTTGAGTTAATTTCTTTTGTTCTTCGGTTAAAGGCACTCCACGGAATATGCCATTATCACCGCATCTAATCTTGCCTTGTTGATTAGCACTTAGAAGTGGATCTTGTGGAACTTCCCTATAATCGACCTTGACCTTATGGCCAACAATCTCAAATACGGCCTTTTTAATTTCTTTCTTATTTAATTTCACGCTTGTTTCCGCGATTATATGACATTTGCCATGTCCAAGAAGGACTTCCACTGCTATTCGTGGATTCTTTTCTTTGCTATATGCCATATCTACCAAAGCACCAGCAATTGTGTCGCAAAGCTTATCTGGATGCTTAGGATTTACTTTTTCAAACATAGTTTGCCTCCTTTTTGTTAATTTTGCCTATACTGAATAATCTTATTATTGAGTATAGAGGTAAAAAGGCCCCTAAAAATGGGGTAAAAATACTATTTTCATAGGTATTATTAGACTCATTGGAATACATTCCTAATGAGACAAATAATAAAATCAGGCCATGTAGATGACCGAGTCACCGAACTTATTTTCGATATAAGTTTTAATACTTTCCTGCTTTAAAGCTTCAACTAAAACGCTGGTCTTTTTAGATTCTTGATTTCCGTTTTTCACAGCAATTACATTGGCCATTGTTTTAGCAATATCGGAATTCTTATCTTCAGTGATTAAGCAGCGATTCACTACTCCTGCAGATAAAGCGTAGTTGCCATTAATAACTGCATAAGCACAATCGCTTAACATCAATGGAATGTTTTGAGCTTCGACTTGTACGAGATTAGCGGTTTGCATTCCATTTACTTTTAATAATTCCACCGCTCTATCGTAGTTGCTCTTATCACTAGAAACCAGAACCTTATCATTTGCGGCATAAGCATCTAAGCTTTTCTTGTTTCCTGAATAAATGCCCATTGGTTCAAAGTGTACATCTAACACTGGAACGAGATGCGTACCATTGCTCGCATTAAATTCATTTAAATAAGGTTTGTGTTGGAAGTAGTTAGCATCAAGCTCACCGTTTTCTAAAGCATAGTTAGGAAGGACATAATCGTTAAAGACTTTAATGTCTAATTTATAGCCTTCTTTTTCAATGTAACCTTTGGTTTGTTCTAAGATTAAAGCATGTGGAGTTGAGCTTGCTCCCACCACAATTGTTTTACTATTTTTGTTACATCCTGCTAGCGTAAGCACAGGCAAGCAGGCAAGAATAAATAATTTCAATGTTTTAAACATAAAACCCTCCATAATAAGAATCGAACTAGCAAGTTATTAATTATCTGAATTAGGCAAACGATAATCACGATGATCACCACGCTTTGTGCGATGATATTCCAATTAAATCTTTGGAAGCCATAAACGATTGCATAGTTTCCTAGACCACCACCTCCAACTACTCCAGCCATTGCACTATAACCGATGATGTTTATTAAGGTGATACCAATCGCGTTAACTAAATAAGGCAACTTACATGCCCATTTAATTCTTACGATAATCTTGAGATTACTTGCTCCATCAATCTTTGCAGCTTCTATGACGTAACCAGGAATCTCAGATAAGATTTCTTCAATCAATCTAGCTTCAAAAGGAATAGCACATACCGTCAAAGGCACTATCATCGCTGTCGTTCCAATTGCTGTACCGATTAATGCTCGAGTCACAGGAAACATAAAAACGACAAGAAGAATAAAAGGTATGCTCCTGCCCACATCAATAATTCGATTAAGAATGAAGTTAACTACCTTATTTGGAAATAATCCTCCTGGTCTTGTTTCGCTGACCATTGAGCCAATCGGCATCGCAATAATCCAAGATATAACTAAGGAAACACATGACATGTATAAAGTTTCAATCGTTGCATCTAGCATG
>DFJP01000065.1 GCA_002373085.1 Caryophanales bacterium UBA3668
TCGTTGCTAAATATAAGTTCTTTGGAAGAAACATCATCTTCAGTGTTGTTATCTTCTCTTTAATTGTTCCTATCGTTGGTTCCTTACCATCTCAAATGCAAATGATGAAAAATGTTTTACATTTAGATGGCACAGTTATTGGTTGCATCTTTATCTATTCTGGTGGTTTTGGCGCAAACTTCTTGCTCCTTTATTCTTTCTTCAAGAATCTCTCTTGGACTTATGTAGAGGCCGCTAGAGTGGACGGAGCAAATGACTTTGTCATTTTCTTCCGTATTATTATACCAATGGCAAAAGGCCCAATCATCGCTATTTCAATTATTCAATTAATTGGATTATGGAACGATTATCAAACCCCAGCGATTTATTTACCAAAATATCCAACTCTTGCTGTCGGTTTAAAATTCTTATTCGACAAAATGCAAACCTTATCTTACCCGATGATGTTTGCGACGATTATTATCGCTATTCTCCCAATCTTAATTCTCTTTACTGCCTTCTCTAAGACAATTATGGAGAACACAAGTGTTGGAGGTTTAAAAGGTTAACAAGATTCTTATTTAAGAATCTCAAATAAAATTTCATTTCCATATAATGAGGAGGACTAAAAATGAAATTTAAATACTTAGTGTGCAGTGCCGCTATGTTATTAGCGCTTGCCGGATGTAATCAACCAGCAAGTGGTGGAGATCCAGTTGTTGAAACTGTATCAGTCACAGGCGTTGCATTAAACAAAACTACTGTTGCCTTAACAGTCAATCAAACCGAAACTCTTACCGCAACAATTACACCAGCTAACGCAACAAACAAAAACGTTACTTGGTCCGCAAGTGGTGATGGAGTTGTCTCTGTTGTTGATGGTCTCGTTAGAGCTCTCAAACCAGGAACATCTACTGTTACCGTAACCACAGTTGATGGTGGATTTACCGCTAATTGTGATGTTACAGTCTCAGCAGCTACTGTTGCTGTTACAGGTGTCACATTAAACAAGGCTTCGTTAAGTCTTACTGTTGGTGGTTCTGAAACATTAACTGCTACTGTTGCTCCAAGCGATGCAACCAACAAAAACGTCACATGGTCTGTTACAGGTGATGCAGTTACCGTTGACAACGGTACAGTTACCGCTGCTAAAGCAGGTAGCGCTACTGTTACAGTTACAACCGCTGATGGCGGATTTACCGCTAACTGTGCTGTTACAGTTGAAGAAGCAAGCACAAAACCAGCAGATGCAGTCGATTTAGCATATTCAACCGCGGATACTCTTGGTGAACACGGTGATGATTATTGTTACTTCAATGACCCAGAATGGTGGTCAGGAGCTTCTGCAGTAGTTAACGAAGCTTATTACTCACCAACAGCAGGTTTAGTCTTTGACTACACTTATAATCCAGCATCAAATCCTGGTCTTAATAACTGGTCAGTTCAATTAATGAGAAAGAACTCCGGTTTAACTGTTGGAACAATGTATGATTTATCATTCAAACTCAACAGCAGCAAGGCTGGCACAATTATTGTTAATGATACCAATACCGAAATTGTCAAAGGTGACAACAATATTAAAGTCACATATAGACAAGGTGAGGGCGCTTCACTTAATATCCAATTCTCTTTCAATTTAATTGGAGATGCTAGAGTTGTTATTACTGATATCCTTTGGGAAGCAGCTTTAGCTGCACCAGAAGGTGTTGTCGTTAGTGAAAACGCTGGTGTTTATACAATCGCATTCGCTGCTGTTACAGGTGCTGATAGCTATAAAGCATATTATGTCAATACCGATGGACAAGCAGTTGATAGTGAAACAGTTACCAATGGTGGCCAATTAACAAAAGTTTCTACATTACCAGATGGCAGATACAAAGTATTTGTTACCACAGTTAAAGGAACAAAAGAATCATCATATTCAACTTCTTATGGTCAAATCACCAAAGGTGAACAACAAGCAGTTGTCCCAGCAGGTGGACCAAAAGCCAATATTGGTCCTGGTGAAGAACATAATCAACAAACAGGCGCTCTTACCTTACCAGATGATAAATTTGTCTACTGGGCAGATCAATGGTATTGCGGTTCAGGTGTTACTGTTATTGAAGGTGATGCATATACTGAAGAAGGAACAGTTACCGCAAAATATACTGCTGAAGCAAATAGTAACTGTGCATGGGGATTCCAAATCTTCTATAAGAACACAAGCTTAACCGCTGGTAAAACTTACACATTATCTTACACACTTACTTCTACACTTGCTCTTACTGTTACAGCTAATGGAGCACAAGTCGTCTTAGAAGCAGGTGTTGCTGCTAATGTCTCTGTTGAATATCAAGAAGTTGCTAATAATGCATCCTTCGCACTCGTAACACCAGTTGTTGGTGCATTTACTAACACACTCGTTATTTCCAACATCTCTTGGGTTGAGAAATAATTAAAAATTATTTGGAGGCTAATATGAAACGATTAACTTTACTTAAAACACTTCCAATTCTCTTTGTAGCCTCTTTAGCTAGCTGTGGTGGAGGAAGCCATGGTGGAGGTTTAGCTCCTAAAACAGGAGATAAAATCTACTATGAACGTATCCTCTTTGATACATCAGATGAAACAGCGAGTAACCCATCTATTTACTTGGAAGCAAAAGATGGTGTTAAAGAAGTTAAAGTGGGAAGAGAAATAATCAAGTTTGGATATAGTGGTGGTGTCCTTACTTTAGACGCTGCTGCATTAAGAAATGCTGGACCTAAAGAATTAACCGCATCCGTCACAATGGGAAACGGTAAAAAGACATCTATTGATATCTTTAACGCTACAAAATTTATTAAAACTGCAGAAGATTTCCAAGCTATTGGTAGTTCTAAAAAAGCATGTGAAGGCTATTATGTCTTAGCAAATGATATCGATTGTTCTTCAATTTCTAACTTTGAACCAATCGGTCAATACTTCTCTGAAGAAGACCCAGACAACTTCTATTTCCATGGCGTTCTTGATGGAGACGGATATGCGATTAAAAACGTTACATGTACTTATTCACATTCTCCAACAGGTATCTCTGGAGGAGGATATGCATCTAACTATGACGTTTATAGCGGATCCTTTGGATTTACTAATGACGCTCATAAAGCAGGAGATAACATTGGTATCTTCCAAGTTATCGGTTCTTCAGGCTTAGTTCGTAACGTGACATTTGATAACTGTAATGTTCACGGTAGAACCATTGTTGGCATTATCGCTGGAAATAACATGGGTCACGTTTATGACTGCTTAATTAAAGAAAACTGCCAAGTCAAAATGGACACTCACTTCTATGATGATGACTGTAATACAGGTGCCGCATTTGGTATCGTCGCTGGTAGTGGAGAAGCTAAAAACTTAATTAGCTTAACTACCCGTGTATCAATGCTTGATATCTATGAAGATTATGATGATGTCTATAGAGGCAAGACTGGTAATGGTTGGGATCACTCCGCTACAGAAGGTAACACCGATCCATGGTGGAGATTTGCTTCTGCAACAAAAGAAATTCCAGGAACATCTACCAAGATTACTGATAGTAATAACCAAAAGAGTAATGGCATTTATTCCGTAGTTGGAAAATGCTGGGGACAAGTTCAAGACTCAGTCGGTGCAGCGTTTAGCTTCACTCCAATTAACGAAACTGCGATTAACGCCGCATTCGGTCATACTCATCAAGGTATTAATAAGCCAACATCTGGAGATTCAGATTTAGGTTCAATAACAAACTGCGCAGTTTATTCTGCTAGTGCCTTAAAACAAGTTAGCACTTATAGTGCTTACAATTTCAGTTCTGAGGTTTGGAACATTCAAGAAGGTTCCTTCCCAGCACTTAAAGAAAATATCAATCGTTTCGATATTGCTAAATAAATAAAATTACAACATACATTCAGGGTGGGGCGAATAACTCCACCCTGATAAGGAGATATTAACAATGGTCAAATATAGTTTTGAAGGTTCAACATTCGTAATTGAAGATTACCAACACGCAAAAAGGTTTTCCTCCTTTTTACCTGCGATGGCAGGAGAAGACGGAAAGCCACTTTGGGCGTTCTACGCGAACGTCGGACAAGTTATGGGTGGTTTTGGTGTTAATAGTAAAGACACACCAATCACTCCTTTTGATTCAGCTACATTAGCGTACCAGAATATCCCCGTAAAATCTTTTAGAACATTTATTAAGATTGATGGTAAGAATGATTCCCTATTTGAAGGTGAAAAACCATATAAGAGAACCCTTAAAATCAATAAATCTAACATTTATATCATCGAAGAAAACGATGAATATAAAGTAACTATTACATATTCCACTGTCTCTCATAGAAATTACGCTGGACTAATTAGAACAGTGAAGTTCTTAAATAAATCTAATAAGAGACATCACTATGAATTATGTGATGGTTTACCAGTGTTCTTCCCACTTGGATTATCTAACGTTTGTTACAAAGAAATGGTTTCCCTTATGGGAGCGTATTGCCAAGTTGATTTAAATAAGAACGCTCCATTTGTGAAATTTAAAACAAGCACAGGAGATAACTCTATTGTTTCTTTAGCCCATGACGGTAATGGATTTATTTCTATTGACCAAAATGGCAAACGTTTAGGAAACATTGTTGAAGTCTATCAAATCTTTGAAAATGATCCTGCTCTTATCACTCCAGTTAACTGGATTAATAAAGGAGTTAAGGTATTAGATGAAGAGCAACAATTAGAAAATCAACTCCCATGTGCTTTCTCAATTGCCTCATTTGATTTAAATCAAAATGAATCTTATGAATATGTTTCTTTATATGGAGCGTTTAACACAATTGATGATTTTAATAAAGCTATTAAAGAGTACTCAGTTGATGCTGCTCACAAGATGATTGGTGAAACTGAAGAACTCGTTAATTCATATCTACCTAAAGGTATTAAGACCTCTAACCGTTTGTTTGACGAATACATTGCTCAATCAGTGTTAGATAACAATTTAAGAGGTGGCTTTCCTGTCATATTAAATGATAAAAAGGAAGGCCAACCTTATTACCTATTCTCAAGAAAACATGGTGATATGGAAAGAGACTATAACGCTTTCAATATCCCAAGTACTTACTATAGTTCCGGACCAGGTAACTTTAGAGATGTTAACCAAAATAGAAGAAGTGATTTATATTTCGTGAACGAAATTAAAGGCTATAACATTAAAATCTTCTTCTCATTAATCCAAATGGATGGTCAAAATCCATTAACAGTCAAGCCATTAGTCTTTAAAAAGAACGATAACTTTAATGAAGCAGTCCTTAATGGTCTTGATAGTGGTATCAAGTCTAAGATTATGGCGATGCTCACTAAAGGTGAACAACCAGGAGTTATCTACACTCTCCTTAAAGATAACAACGTGAAGAATGTTGATGATTTATTCTCTAACATCCTTAAAGAAAGCCATCAAGAAATGGCAGCCTCTTTCTCTGAAGGATATTGGATTGATCACTGGACCTATAACGTTGATTTATTAGAAAACTATTTAAGTGTTTATCCAGATAAGATGGAAGAACTCTTATTTACTGATGACTATAAATATTTCCATTCCTTAGTCTATGTTAATCCTCGTAGTGAAAAATATTGCTTAGTGGGTGATAACAAAATTAGACAATATGGAACAATCGATTTAGCGGCCTTTAAGAAAGAAAACGAAAGAGCAGGCTTAAAGGGTAATGAAACCTTATGGAAATTAGATCAAAACGGTAAAGAAATCAAAGTCTCTTTAGCGAGTAAGATCTTTAACTTAATTTTAATTAAATTCTCCACATTAGACGCTCATCAAATGGGTATTGAAATGGAATGTGAGAAACCAGGTTGGAACGATGCGATGAATGGTTTACCTGGCTTATTTGCTTCTGCGATGAGTGAATCTATTGAATTACTTAGACTTGTTGACTTTGCTCTTAACTCATTTAAAGACTTTAAAGATAGAAATATCGCTTTAATGGATGAGCAATATGACCTATATGTCTCTATTAGAGATGGAGTGAATAAATTACTCTCTGGTAGATTATCTCAATTTGATTATTGGGATAAAGTTACTACCTCTAGAGAAGTCTTAAGAGAAAAAACACATTTAAAGGCCACTAATAGTGGCAAATCCATTGATGTTAGTGAAGCTCTTGAACTTCTTACTGAAATGAAAGATATCCTCTCTAAAGGTATCTTAGAGGCCAAGAAATTAGGTGGAGGAATTATTCCTTCTTACATCATAAACGACGTCTCTAAATACGAAGTGACTGATAAGGTCAATCACTTAGGCTATAAAGTGGTCAAACCATTAGAGTTCACTCAACGATTAATCTCTTATTTCTTAGAAGCCTCCGCACGTATGGCTAAATTAGGCGAAAAATTCTTTGACGAAGAAGATTACGTCCGCATCTATAAAAGTGGCCTACGCGACCAAAAACTCGGTTTCTACAAGACTTGTGACGATATTGAGAACGATCCATTTGAAATTGGAAGAGTTCATGCCTTCACAAAAGGATGGCTTGAAAGAGAATGTAACTTCCTCCACATGGGTTATAAATATCTCCTTGGTTTACTTAAGGCTGGCTTATATAAAGACTTCTATAACGAAATGAAAGTAAACTTTGTTTGCAACATGGATCCATATGTTTATGGAAGAAGCCCAATTGAGAATTCAAGCTTTGTTGTTCCTACATGTAACCCAAATAAGAGAATGCATGGTCAAGGTCAATTTGCTAGATTAACAGGGGCTAACGCAGAAGTGTTAGACATGTTCTACATCATGTTCTTAGGTGAAAGAGCCTTCAAGATGGAAGATGGTGAACTAGTCTTTACTCCTTCTCCAAGAATTTCCAAAGAATTCTTTGATGAAAATGATGAAGTTTCTTACCCACTTTTCTCTAAGTGTGTAATCACAATCCACAATCCTCAAAGAATTGACTTATATAACCACAAAAAATATTCCTACGTTGTTAATAATAAGGAATATGCCTCTATTAGAGGTGAACTCGCTTCCGATTTAAGAAGCGGAAAAATCAAACAATTAAGAATTGAGGTCATTGATGAATAAGAAGTTATCCGCTTTATTTGCATTAACTTCGCTTCTTCTCTCATCTTGTGCGACTTTGACAATTCCTAGTGGAATTCCTCACGGAGAACAAGGTGAAGGTGGTGAAACACCTGAAGAAGTAGTTTTCAATGTGACATCTTCAAAATTCATCGATGAAGAAGGACACTTAGAAGTTAGTTATTCTTGTAACTATCCTTCTCCTTTTGAAGTAACAGGGCATAGTTTCTCCAAATTAAATGTCTCAGGGGTGTCCATAAGTGAGCTAACTAGAGGAAATAATATGTTCACTATTCTTAGCCCAGTTGTTTATTCATCTTTAAAACTTGAGTTTTATGATACGAACAACGTTATTTATCTCACCTCAAGACTTAATGATGTAGAGATGTACACTCCTGAAGTTATCATCCCTGATGATCCTCCAGTGGTTGACCCACCAGTAATTGATCCACCTGGACCAACAATTGATTATCCACAAGGCTATACAGAACTATATTGGTCTGATGAATTCGATGGAGATAAACTCGATAAAGGTAATTGGACTTATGAAACCGGTAACGGAAGTGGTGGCTGGGGAAATAACGAAGCTGAATATTACACAGATAGTAATGATTTCGTCAGTGATGGAGTTTTAACCATTCGTGCGAAAGCGGAAAATAGAGGAAACTTCAACTACACTTCAACAAGAATTAAAACTCAAAACAAAGTCCATTTTACTTATGGTTATGTTGAAGCGAGAATCTCTCTTCCAGTAGTTACAGGTATGTGGCCAGCGTTTTGGATGATGCCAAATGACTCAGTCTATGGAGGATGGCCTCATTCAGGAGAGATTGATATTATGGAGGCCAAAGGAAGAATTACTAATCAAAGTTCTTCTGCGCTTCACTTTTCTAATCATGATGGAGGATATCACGATTATGTCGCTCATGAACAAAACGGACATAATATCGCTGAATATCATAAATACGCAGTTGAATGGAAAGCAGATACAATTAGATATCTAATTGATGATGTGTGTCACTTCCAAGTCAATAAAAGCCAATGGCAAACTAGAGGTAGCACTAGTGAGTTAGCTCCTTTTGATAAAGATTTTTACATCATTTTAAATCTTGCGGTTGGAGGACATTTTGATAACTATCAAATGCCACCTTCTAACTTTATTAGCGCGGATATGAAAATTGATTATGTGAGGGTATTCAAATAATGAAAAAAGGTTTAGTATTCCCATTAGTGGCTATTCTTTTATCTAGTTGTAACCCTCAACCTGCTAATACAATTCCAGCAGGATATGAACTTTTCTATGAAGAAAATTTTGATGGAGATAAATTAGATCGTGCTGTTTGGTCATATGAAACCGGTAACGGTAATAGTGGTTGGGGTAATGATGAAGTTGAATATTATAAAGAAGACAATGCGGTTGTTAAAGATGGACAACTTCACATTATTGCAAAAAAAGAAAGTGTTGGAGGTTTTAACTATACTTCCGCGAGAATTAAAACAGTTAACGAAGTTAAATTCAAATATGGAATTGTTGAAGCAAAGATTGCTTTGCCTCATCAAAAAGGTTTATGGCCAGCATTCTGGATGATGCCTAATGACTCAGTTTATGGAGGATGGCCTCATTCAGGAGAGATTGATATTATGGAGGCTGATTGTGGATATGAATTTGGCACTTCTTGTGCAATTCATTATTCCTTAACTGGTGGTTCCCATGCTTATGACACTGGTTATAACAATATGCGTACTAGAGACTATCAATATTCTATTACTGAGTTCCATATCTATAAATTAGATTGGCAAGAAGATATGATATCAGTCTACGTTGATGATAGACTGATTAAGGAGTTCCCACAAAGAATGTGGTCTACTGCAAGTGTATCTAAAGATGAAAATCCGATTGCTCCATTTGATCAAGAATTCTACATTATTCTAAATATGGCAGTCGGTGGTAACTATGTTAAAGGAAATATACCTGATGGCGACTTTACTTCTGGAGAGATGATTGTCGACTACATTAGAGTATACACTTATGAAGGAGAATAAATATGGCAAGAGAAAAAATGTCTAGAGAAGAAAGAAAAGCTCTTGAAAGACAACAAGAACATGAAGAAAAAATCCTTTCTAAAAAAAGAGAAGTTGTCTATAAGGAAATGATTCAGGCCCAAAAGGTCTCTTTAAGAGAAGACAAAACCGCTCCAACTGATTCTTTTATTTCCCTTCAACATATTAATAAAATCTACCCTAACCGTGTCCAAGCAGTCTTTGATTTCAACTTAGAAATTAAAGAAAAAGAATTTATCGTTTTTGTCGGTCCTTCTGGATGTGGTAAATCCACAACTCTAAGAATGATTGCCGGACTAGAAGAAATCACTGGTGGTGATTTATATATTGATGGCGAATTCGCGAACGAATTAGAACCAAAAGATAGAGACACTGCGATGGTCTTCCAAAGCTATGCT
>DFJP01000037.1 GCA_002373085.1 Caryophanales bacterium UBA3668
CCGGATTGTCCGGTGGATATTTATTGTTTTAGCTTAGTTTTGACCAGCTTGTTTAAGCCAATCACTCCATTTGCTTTGAGCGTTACTACTAAGTGTATTCATGTATTCTTGAATTGGGTCACTAGCAGAGGAGTTAAGGATTCTGGTGTATGGCGCTAAATCGTTAGTTGTCCAGACATCGATAACGTTATTTAAGAATAGTGGAGAATTACTCCAGTTTGTAAATGTTTCTTCGGCGTTATCTAAGTAGTCAAATAATGAATTAACGTATTCATCAGATGTTGTGACTTTATTAGCGGTTTTATAAGCGAGAGTACCATGTGCTTTTTCAGCGAATGTTTGGATGCCTCTATCACTAATCATTAATTTGATAAATGATTTTGCTAAGTCAGCTTTAATAGTGCTCTTTGGGATTGCGAAGAATTGATCTTCACCAACGATATAAGAAATCTTGCTTGTGGTTGCACTAGAAGCCGCTGGAGTATTCATAATCTTTAGTTCAAAGCCGTCTCTAAATTCACCGGTGTCTGTATATTTAAGTGTTTCGTTATAAAGCCAGTCACAGTTAATCATCATAGCGGCATAACCGTTATAGAAGCTTTGTTGAGCGGTGTGGTTATTCCAACCATCGGAGCCTTTAACGTAGTTTGATTCATCTCCAAAGATTCCCCACCACATTCTAAGAGCTTGACCTAATGCTTGGAATGCAGGATTAGAATTAGAGAATGTTGATGCACTTTCATATTTGAAATAATTATCAATATTTTCTTTTCCTGCAAGTTGAGCCCACCAGGTAAAGACTGCATAATCGAAGTAGTCCATGTTTTCACCGGTAAAGCAGAATGGTCTAACAGTAGTGGTTATTTTTCCTCCAGAACCAACACCAATTTCAGCTTCTTTAATTGTGGTACAAAGATTTACTAAGTCTTCATATGTTTCTGGAACGTTCCAGTGGTTTTCTTCAAACATCTTCGCGTTATAGTAGATGCCAGGAACACCACTAGTCCATGGGAGTCGATATGTATGTCCGTTATAGTAGATGGATTTATCATATTCATCGTTGATTTTATCAACAACTTTCATTCCATCAACTGTATCATTCAAGAAATCATCTAATTCAAGCAATTTATCTCTTAATGCATATGTCTTCCAAGATTTGGAGTTACCGATATATAAGTCATCGATGTTCTCTTTGGAATATAAATGCTTTTGAATGATTTGGTTAGCGGTTGCTTCAGCTTCAAGGTGAACTTTATATTCTGGGTTTTCAGCTTCCCAGACTGCAACTAAATCATCAATCCATTCACGTCCGTAACCTAAATTTAAACAAATAATATTTAAAGTGTGCGCGTCATTAACAAGTTTATTGCCACATCCGGTAAGTCCACCCATTCCTAAAGCAGCCACACTTAGAAATAAAAAAGTTTTTCCAACATGTTTGTTCATAGAAAAATCTCCTCAAACACTTATTATATTAGCAAGAAAATAAAAAAATAGTTATTTAATTTTGTAAAAAAATGTTTTTTCGTCCTTTTTATAACATAGTTTTAAAAGATTAAAATGTCATTTTAGAAAAATAATGAAACATTTGTATTTTTTAAGTTTGTGAAATATTATATAATGCAGTTGAGAAATAATTATGAAACTGAATAAAACAATACTTTGCTATGTGTTAATTCCAGCTTTTGCTTTTTCTGTGGTTGGATGTCAAAATAACGCTCCTCAAGAAGAACAAAAGGTGGACGCCGTTATTCCTGTAGTTAGTGATGAATTGAAAATCCTTGATGGTGTGAAGTTCGATTATGATAAGACATTCTTTGATGATTTCACTAACGGAGTCAATTATGAAGATTGGCTAATTTCAGAAGACTGTTGGGGATCAAACAAAGGTGGATTAACTGTTAAGAACCTCTTCTATACAGATGAAGGAACTTTATTATTTAGAGCAACTGGTAATTATTATTCAGGTGATGAGATTCGTGGATATGGATCTGTTAAAGATGGAAGATGCACCGGTGCTTCTTTAGTCTCTAAATTCTTAACTGGTCCTGGTAGATATCAAGTGAGAATGAAACCATTCCCACGTCTAGGAGCGTGTACTGCTTTCTGGACATATTCAAATAGACCTGTAATGGGTGCAGAAAACGACAACCACGAAATTGATATTGAACTTCCAGGTGGCATGAGACATGGTGTTCACTCATTCAAATATATGATGAACACGAATTATGTTACCGAAACATATATGGATAATACCGACTTTAAGATTTCTGATGTTACTAATAACAAGGTCATTAACTTAAATGATGGTGAATTCCATACCTTTGGTTTTGATTGGTACACCAATCCTGAAGTTATCGTTTATAACGTTGATGGAATCGTCACATGCGTAAGCGAAATCTTTGTTCCTTATTTATTAACCCGTATGTGGTTAGGCGTATGGATTAGTATTAGTGATGCCTTTATGGGTGCTCCTAACTACGATACTGACTTTATGGAAGTTGATTGGGTGAAATACATTCCATTTGATAACACTCAACCATATACAGTGTGTGATGTTGATATAGTTAGTATTTCTACTCCAAGAGAAAACTATCCAAACAAACCATCTTCTAGACCACAAGTTAATAAAATCGCTAACGGTGATTTTGAATATTTCATCCGCAAGAACAAACAAGATGGTTATGGTTGGGAATATGAAAAATTTATTTCTGAAAAATCTCCATTAAGTGAAGTCTGCTATGCAGGCACTAATAATGGAAAAGATGGCACTGCTGGAGCGACTGTTTCTAAAGGTGGATATTTACACACCACAGTAGATGCAGCGTATGAAGGATATCAATATGATATCTCCTTTGATGGCGTTTCCGATGGAACCGATTCTTGTATGGAAGTTGTCTATTATTCTAGCTACACTCCAGATACAAATCCTATTAAGAGTGATTTCATCTATCTTGATAGTAGTGATTGGAAAAACTATTCTACAACTATCACTTGCCCAGCAGGTTGTAGCTGTATGACTGTTGAATTTTATAACAACAGCAATAAATCAACATCGACTATGTCGATTGATAACGTTCAAATGAGTAGGAGTAACTAATAATGAATAATATTTCTCCTGCTGCTCTTAATAACGAAGCTTTCTCTAGAGATATTCCTAGAGCACATTCTCGTCGATTCTCTAAAAAGACATTAGATACGATATTCATCGTTGTCATGTTAGCGTATCCAGTTCTTCAGTTCTTAGTGACTTGGATTTTTGTTAACTTTGGGGCTATCTCAATGGCCTTCAATGGTAGTGAATATTACGATGAATTCGAATTCACTCTATATAACTTCAAAAAGATTTTTGATGACTTATTCTCTACTGTTCCTGATCAAGCAAACTTCTTAGGTTTAAATCCTGCCACAATTGTGTTACTTAACTCAGTGGGCTATTGCTTAGTCACAATCTTTATTTCGTTACCTTTATCTTTATTATTCTCATATTTCTTAAGAAAGAATATGCCTCTTGCTAACGTATTTAGAGCGATTTTCTTCTTACCTAATATTATTCCTATTGTTGCTCTTACATTCGCTTTCAGAATGAGTTATACCACTCCATTTGGTTATCTTTCTGGAATGTTTGAAGCAATGGGCATTAACACCGCAAAATATCCAACTAGCCAATTACTTGTTTATGTTTATTGTATTTGGGCTGGTTTAGGTTATAACATCATCCTCTTCTCAGGAGCGATTGGAAGAATTCCAAAAGAATTATTTGAATCCGCTGAACTTGATCACGCTGGATATTTCAAAGAGTTCTTCCATGTTGTTATTCCATGTATTTGGCCAACAATTGTCACTTTAGTCGTCGTTGGTATGACTAATGTTTTGACTCTATATATGCATCCATATCTATTAACGAATTATGATCGTTCATCAACATATACGATTGCTTTATCTATCTTCCAAACAGCAGGAAACGATGGTGCTATGCCAACCGAGTTACATCAAGTAACAGCGTATGGCTTATTCTTCTCTGTTATTTGGGCTCCAATCATTTTATTGGTGAGACATATCATGAGTAAAAAATACGAAGGGATTGGTTATTAATATGAAAAATTTAAACGAATCATATCATCCTGCTAACCATATCCGTAAAAAAGTTAATGTTGGCTACCACGTCACTAAGTGGGTGGTTTTTATTGCCTTCCTTTTATACGCATTAACTTTACTCTTCCCATTCTTATGGATGACTATTAACGCTTTTAAGACTACTGGTGATTTCTCTGGTGGTAACTATTTCGGTTTCCCAAAAGAATTTGCAGGCAAGAACTTCATAGAAGTTATGTCGATGAAAGTTGGTAATGAAACCATTGCCACAATGTTCCTTATGAGTGTTGTTACTACAGTGCTTGGAACATTATTAAATGTTGGCTTATCCGCTTGTGTTGCTTATGTTATCGCGAAATTTAAATTCCCATTTAGAGGCTTATTATATGGCATCGCTATCTTCTCAATGGTAGTCCCAATTGTTGGTACACTTCCTTCTCAAGTGAGCATGATGCAAACATTCCACTTAGATAATTCTTTATTAGGTGTTTTATTCCTCTATTCAGGATGTTTTGGATTTAACTTTATTCTCCTTTATAGTGCATTCAGTTCAATCTCTGATTCTTATTTAGAAGCTGCTTCAGTTGACTGTGCAGGTAGATTTAAGACTTTCTTTAAAGTTGTTCTACCAATGGCAAAAGGACCAATCATCGCCGCTTCTATTCTTACAGCGATTGGATATTGGAATGACTATCAAACCCCATTCTTATATTTGCCAGATGATTATCAAACTTTAGCGGTTGGACTTCAAAAATTCCAATCCGAAAACCAAGCAAGTTATCCGATGGTCTTTGCGTCTATGCTTATTTCCATCGTTCCAATTCTTATTCTCTATGTTTGCTTCCAAAAGAGAATTATTGAATCCACTAACGCGGGAGGACTTAAGGGATGAGAAAACATCTATTCTTTACGTTTACTCTACTCGCTTTAGCAGTTTCTAGTTGTAACTCTAATAGTGCTCCTAAACAAGTTTTAAGTTTTGCTAAAGACCAATATCTTATCCATAGTGGAGAAAGAGTTACTGTTGAACAAAACTATAGTGGAGTTATTTATTCTTTTGCAGGTACAGTCCCTTATGAAACAACTTTAAATAAGACTACTGGAGAAATTACGTTTACCACAAACACTCCTAATTATTCACAAGTGATATTAACCGCTTCTTATAACGAATTACAAAGCGATCAAGCAATTGTCACTTTATTACAAAATTCAGTAACTACTGAACTCGTGTTCCACACCCCAATTAAGAACATTATTGATGGTGACTATATCTTAGTTACATCTTTAAATAACACAGCGATTACTTATAGCTTAGAAAATCCAGTCACTGGAGTTTCTATTGATTCGATGTCTGGAAGAATTTCCTATAATAGCGCCGCTATTGAAGGAAGTGAATTTACAGTTGTTGCCTCTTCTGCCGGAGTAAGCGCAAAAGAAACATATTATGTTGCAGTTAGTAATTTAGCGAAATCTAAAACCAAGCTTCAAAGTATTGAAGTAGGTAGCGAAAACCCAGCAACATATATTTTAGATTTTGATGATGTTCCTTCAGGCACTGAAGAAAGTATTATCGGATTGATGAACGATAAGAAATACGCAGAACCAAATGAATATTCTTATGATAAATCTACTCATACCTTAGTTATTAATCCAAGCTTTGTTCAATCGTTCGCCACTGGAGAAAATACATTAAAGATTATTACTTCTAGAAACATTATTTCTGTTGAGCTTATCTTGGTTACAAAGTTCATTAGAACCGCGGAAGATTTACAAGCCATTAACAAAAATAGGGCATCTCTTGGTGGGTATTACATCTTAGAAAACGATATTGACCTTACTGATTATTTGTCAAAAGGTGGAGAAGGATATAACGATAATCGTGGTTGGAACCAAATCGGTATTTACCATGATTTAGAAGAAGATCCAACTCGTGATTCCTTTACTGGAACATTTGACGGTAACGGACACATTATTAGTGGTTACTTTGAAGAAAGAGCAGATGACCTCGCCCATAACGAAGGTTTATTTGGCTATGTCACTAATCAAGGTGTCATTAAGAACACTGGTTTTGTTGGTTCTAAAACTAGAAAGACAATTGGTAGAAACTTTATCGGTGGCTTTGTTGGATTTAACGAAGGCACAATTAAGAATTGTTGGAGTGATGTTAATATCTCTAACAAGCATGAAGATAAGATCTTCCACTCTGTCGGAGCCTTCGCTGGTGCTAATACTGGTATCATCGATTCTTGCTACACAATCGGATTAGCAGAAGGTGATAACCTTGTTGGAGCATTCGTTGGTAAGAATTATGGCGATATCACAAATTGCTATTCTTATCACAACACCGTTAAAGATTTCTGCGGTACTCAAATTACTGGTAGTCACGAAGGTTGCTTAGTCTTTGAATCTTTAGGTGATATGAAGAACTTTGATTATTCCGCTCATTTTGATAATGGAGCCTGGACTTTTAATATTGGAGAAGTTCCTACTCTTAAACATAACATTGATATTAACTTTGTTAATGGCTTACAAATCAATAACAAAGTCACTGATATATATAAGGGAGAAGTTGTGGATATTGATGTCACAATTCATCCAAATGCATTACATGACGATTATATTAATTTAGTCCAATATTCATTCTCCACTTCAAGTGGCAATGATGGTGGTATCGTTCAAGATGGCAATAGATTTATGACATCTAATGCGACTGTTGATGAATTCTATGTGACTGCCACTCTTGATGTTGGCGTTTATCACCATTCCGTAAGCAAGACATTCCATATTTATCAACAGATTGAATCACTCACTTTAGTGGATGATTTACCTAACTATGTTGAACCAGGTAAGCAATATGCATTTAATGTGAATATTGTTCCTGCTACCGCACCTCAAGATATGACTTGGACTATTTTAGATGGCGAAGATGATTCTCATAGAACCACTAAGCCAGGTAGATTTGCTTTCTTTACTGGTAATGTACTTACTATCAAAGAAGAAATGATGAATTTCCGTTCTAAAGATCCAGTTAGAACCTTTGAGGTTAAAGGAACCGCTAAAAACGGAATGAGTGTTACTAAAACACTTACACTTAAAAAGATTCATTATCTTTCTGACACTTATAGTGTCACTCAAGAAGGTGACCATATTACACAAAGAGTCATTAATGTCTATAAGGATTCAGAAGATACACATATCCAATTTACTTTACCTGGTAACGCTGAAATGGCGAATATGACTGTTTCTCGTTTCAGTAATAAGATCTATGACTACTCTAGAAGTGGTCACACAATTAAGATTCCAGTGAAATATGTTAAAGATATTCCAAATAGGCAATTAACATTCACATTTAGATGTGGCACTGGTGATTCACAAGTTATCTATCGTGGATATGCGTGTTATATCGACCATAATAGATACACTCTTAGTGATGTCAGTGGACAATATATTGCCTTAGGTTCTAAAGAAGATTTCTACTCTCACTTCAGAATGAAATTAGATGACACTGATACATCTAAATATGAAAACTATAAGAAGACATTTGTTTTAACAAATGATATCGACTTTGAAGGTGACAGCGAGCTCGTTGCGATTGGATATCATTCCACAAGCTACACTGATGCGCTTCACGCTTTTGAAGGAACAATTTATGGCTTTGGTCATACGATAAAAAACGCTTCATTTAAGTGGTCTGAAAGATATTTCTTCGCTGGAGCTAGTGACCCAACTAAGAGAGCAGATCCTAATACTTATAGAGTTGGTTTCTTCGGTTACTTCTCTGGAAAGATTTATGATGTCGTTTTTGAAAATATCACCGCAGCTTCATATAACTATGGAGGATGCTTCGCTGGTGAAATTAGATCTGGCGGATATTTAGAGAACGTTGTTTTTGTTAACTGTAAGACTTATTCCGCTAACGAAGTGGATTACACAATTGATGATGTTGTCCAAGGAAGAGTTGCCGCTGTTAGTGCTGGCACCTTTGTTGGAGTTACATATAACGGCACTGCTGTTGGATTGGTAGGTAAATAAAATATGAAAAAGATATTTAAATTAGTTTTACCTTTATCAATCATTTCTCTAGTGGCTACTGGATTATCTTTATCCACCGTAAAATTCCAATATAAGCGAGTTCTTGCGGGTGAAATAGGTGATTATGGTGATGCAACTAGACTCCAAAGCATGACTTTTTATGGTGACACAAAAACGCAAATGGGTTTCTGCTGGACAACCACTAACGCGACTAGTACCGACTTACAAGTATTAGAAAAATCTATTTATGATAATTCAACTGGATTTGATGATCCAGTAGTGGAAAATAGCATTAAATATTTCACTGGTACAATTGAAGGAAGCCCAATCGCTGGAGATGGCTTTATTCATCGCGCTGCCGCAAAAAGATTAACTCCTGATACCGAATATGTTTATCGCTTTGGTGATGAACAACTTAATAGATGGTGTGAAGTTGGTTCTTTTAAAACAAGTGCGAACAATAACCGTAACTTCTCCTTCTTACATATTTCTGATCCTCAAGGAGATAACGAATTACATTACGAATCTTATCATCAGTTATTAACTGATATGCAATTAAAATGTGAACCAGAATGGATTGCTTTAACTGGCGATATCACTGATGATTCCCATTTTGGTGGAACCATTGATTTACACGAATGGGAATTAGCCTTAACTGAGCAGTGGTCAGTATTTAAAGATTATCCAGTTGCTGCAGTTAGTGGTAACCATGATGGAGCGCTTCACGCTTTCCATTCTCGTTTCAACTATGACATTCCTAGTGGAAGTGATACTTCTACTGGTGATTATTATTCATTTGATTATCAAGGAGTTCACTTCACCTGTATTAATAGCAATGACACTCTTAATCCAAAAGATCCAAATACCACCGGTATTAGTGAGACTCAACTTAATTGGATTAAAAATGATTTAGCTGCACACGAAAATGATAAGTTTCTTATCGTGATGATGCATAAAGGTTTGTTCGATTCTGGTGGTCACTCTTGTAACGATGATAGAAGTGATTACGATATTGAACAAATGAGAAGACAGTTATGTCCATTATTTACTCAATATGGGGTTGATTTAGTTTTAGAAGGACATGACCACTTATATTCGCTTTCTTACCCAATGGTCGCAGATGAATATGTTGGACAAGAAAACTATTATCGCGTTGATAGAGGTTATAAATATTCCTATAGGAATTATGGCACTGAAGAAGATTATCAAAATGTTTATACCTTCTCTAACTTAAAAGGAACATTCTATTTCAACACTGGTACCGCTAGTGGACAAAAATATTACGCACCTATTATTGGAGGAGCGTTAGAAGATTATATCTTTGATACTTCTAACCCAAATCAAAAGATGTTCACAATGGTGGAAGTCTTAGATGAAGTTATTATCCTTAAGACATATACATGCACCTCTACTAAAACAGAGTTATATAACATCTATGCAATCGCTAAAGACACAGAAGGTACACCTGCTCAAGAACAATCTGAATATGACACTGATTTTGAGATTGAAGGAAGTTATTCATTTAATTACTTATTCTCTAGATATAACCACACCTCTAATGTCGTGATGAAGAGTCAAAAACTTATCAACGCTGAAGCTGATTTAGCAGGTAAGTTTATTGGAACATTTACTTGTGATGGAGGAGTTGGCACAAGCATTTGTCAACTTTATAGAACTGGTAAAGTAGTGATGAACACTGAACTCGTCTTTGAAAACGAAAAAGTCACATTTGCCACTGAAGGTAGTTGGCATATGGAGAATAACGAACTACTTATTACTATCGTTGATGAAAAGGGTGCTAATGTTAATCATCGTGCAACCTTAGTAAATACTAAAAAAGCTAATACAGGATTAATCCTTGGATTATCTATCCCTGGAGGAATTGTTGTTATCGGCGGTATTGCAGTAGCAATCTTCTTCTACATGAAGAAAAAGAAAGCAAAATAATTGGAGGCTAACTACATGACTAGTTTACGCTTAGAACATATTTACAAAGTCTATCAAGGAAAGAAAAAAGGACAAGAAGTCGCTGCAGTTAATGACTTTAACTTAGAGAGCAACAAAAAAGAATTTATCGTCTTTGTTGGTCCTTCTGGATGTGGTAAAT
>DFJP01000046.1 GCA_002373085.1 Caryophanales bacterium UBA3668
ATAGGACTAATTATGTCTATTAACATTTTAGCTTCATTAATACTAGGTATTGACTATTTTTCTATGACACATAACAAGGATTATTTCTTCTCAATAAAGAGCTTGATAAGTTCCTCTTCATCGATTGGCTTTTCGATAAACGATTCAGCTTCTTCTTTCTATGTCTTTCATGCAGGATAGGCTTCCATAGCGATAAGGAGAATCTTCTGGTTCAGAAGCATCAAAGCCAACTCTATTATCGAATAGTTCTGTTCCACCAGGTACCCACTGTTCTTTATTGGGATTGTAGCGGAATGATTTGAATTGCTTATCATCTTCTATGAATAACTTTTTATAATCATCCTCTTCTTATATTCCAATATTTCGATGCTAGTTCTTGAAGTATCTAAGAATGAAAAACACTATGTGAATTGATGTGAATTCTATAATAAACATTATTGGTTTTTCTTAAGGTGGAAGTAAAAATGATTAGAAAGTCGCAATTAACAGAAGAAAACAAGAAATTAAAAAGAAAACTATTTATTTGGGAAAACATAAACATAAGTATCAATTCTTCAGTTAAAGAAAAAGAAATCGCTGCAGAAAAGTTTTTAAATGAACATCCTGATTACAATCTTTATGAGGTAAGTGACACCATCAAAATCAATAGAGGAACCTTATACCACCACCTTTATACAAGAGTGGAGAAACCTTGGTATGTTGAAAAGATGGAAACTTTATCAAAAGAAGTCATTGAAGTGTTTGAAGAATCTAAAAGACTATATGGTGCAGAAAAGATAGTTCTCGCTCTTAAAAGAAAAGGGATTATAACCGACAAGAAAACGGTTCTAAAGATAATGAAGGAAAATAAGTTAGAAAAAGCCACTATTGTCAAAAAGAAGAAACCCACTATTAATTCTTGGAAATACAAAAAATTTAAGGATTTATTGAATAGAGATTTTAAACAAGAAGCACCAAATAAAGTTTGGACCAGCGACTTTGTCGAAATAAAAGTTAGAGGAGTTAAATTCTATCTATGTATCATCTTGGATTTATATGCAAGAATGATCGTTGGGTGGCGATTATCTCATAATAAAAACGAGAATTTAGCCATCAATACATTCAAGGATGCATTTGAAAAACGAAACGAACCTAGGAATTTGATTTTTCACTCGGATAGAGGAGCGGAATATACTTCCAATAATTTTAGAAATCTATTAGAAATGCTGGGCATCCAACAATCATTTTCTAGGCCTGCTTCTCCAAATGATAATGCCTGTATCGAAGGTTTTATTTCTAGGCTAAGAAGGGAAGAAATCAATGTAAACATTGAAAGATATGAAAATTCTATGGTGATACGAGAGTATTTAAGTCAATATTTTAATTTCTATAACAATAAAAGAATTCATACATTTAATAATGGTCTAACCCCAAAAGAAAAAGAGGATGAATATTACCAAAATCACCCTCAAAAATAGCCATAATTTTTTATTTATTAATAAATAAAGCCGGAATCTATGTTCAATTCCGGCATACTGTACGTTTGGTTGCGGAGGATGGATTTGAACACATCGACTTCCAGGTTATGGGCCTGACGAGCTACCACTGCTCTACTCCGCGATGTCTGCCGTAAGATTACTTACGGTTTTTACGTCTGGCATTTTCAGATTTGAGTTTTCTCTTTAAACCTGGTTTAAGGTAGAATTCTCTTTTCTTCGCTTCTTGGATCGTACCAGCTTTATTCACTTGGCGTTTGAAACGACGAAGTGCATCATCTAATGATTCATTTTCACGAACGACTACTTTTGGCATGATATTCACCTCCTTGCGATTACGCGTTATCTATGTTACTAGCATTACTATAAGTAAGTCAACACTTTTTTATTAATAATGTTTGATAGTAAAAAGAAAAACACCTATAAAGGTGTCTCTCATTTGAATAATTTGATTAGATAATTTTTGTTCCGTTAGAAGTACCGATACGACTTGCTCCAGCTTCCACCATTGCAAGAAGATCTTCGTGAGTTCTAACTCCGCCACTGGCTTTAACTCCCATATCTGGTCCAACAGTTTCTCTCATGAGTTTGACATCATGGACTGTTGCGCCACCTGTAGAGAATCCAGTTGAAGTTTTAACGAAGTCAGCGCCTGCTTCTTTAGCTAAGCGACAAACTCTCACTTTTTCTTCATCGGTTAATAAGCAGGTTTCAATAATAACTTTAAGTACTAATTTGCCTGCTACTTCTTTAAGAAGTCTAATTTCTTCTTTAACATAATCATCGTGTCCTGCTTTGAGCATTCCAACATTGATTACCATGTCGATTTCAGTTGCTCCTTGAGCGATACAAAGTTCAGCTTCTTGGATTTTTGTCTTTGTTAAATTCATGCCTAGTGGGAATCCGATAACTGTGCAAACTTTAACGTCACTATCTTTTAAGCAACTAGCGGCAAGTGGGACGTAAGCTGGGTTAACACAAACAGACATAAAGTCATATTGTTTAGCTTCCTCACATAATTTCATGATTTGTTCTGGTGTAGCATCTTGTTTTAGCAAGGTGTGGTCAATTAACTTATTGTAAGACATTTTAAATCTCCTTAACTCTTTTATTATAGCAAAAGAAAAAGGTCATAACGACCTTATTTTTCTTCAGCTTTTGGAGCGGCCTTTGGAGCAGCTTTCTTTGTAGCTTTCTTAGCTGGAGCAGCTTTCTTTTCTTCTTTGACGAGTTTGCCGTCTAAGACTTGTGCTTTACCAGCATAATATCCACACTTTGGACAAACGTGGTGAGCTTTAATCATTTCACCGCATTTTGGACAAGTGACCAAACCTTCAACGCTAAGTTTGAAGTGTGTTCTTCTCATTCTTTTACGAGTTTTACTAATTCTTCTTTGTGGGACTGCCATGATACATTTCCTCCTAAATGTCGCTGATAATTATATTTCATTATATGAAAGTAAATCAATACTTTTTGGACATTTTCTCAATTTTCTTATATTTACTTGATTGTGTCTTATTTTTTATATTCGGCTTTGATTATTTTGCCTACTTTATTTTCTAAATCTGGAATCTTAACTTCCAAATAATTAGAGGTGTGACCGATACTGAGATGGTTTTTCTCGTCGTATTGTTCAATAAGGACTTCCACTTCTTTACCAATAAACTTATTTGTATATTCATCCCATAACCTATTTGATAGTTCAATTAAGCGAAGAGTTCTTTCTTTTTTAATGCGTGGATCAATTTGATTTGGCATGCGCGAAGCGATAGTTCCTTCTCTAGAAGAGAATGGGAAGACATGAAGCATGTTAAATCCACATTCTTGAATGAATTTATATGTTTGCTCAAATTCTTCATCAGTTTCTCCTGGGAAGCCAACAATAACATCAGTGGTTAAGGCAACATTAGGACATGCTTCTTTAATGAGTTTGAGTTTATTTAAGAACTGCTCACATGTATATTTACGGTTCATTCTTTTAAGAACCGTGTCACATCCTGATTGAAGTGGGATATGGAAATGATTCGCTAAATTGTCTTTAGCGTTTATTAGTTGAATCAAATCATTATCAATTTCGCTTTCTTCTATTGAAGAAATTCTTAATCTATATAAATCTTTGATATCTAGTAGTTCTTTAACAAGTTTAGAGAAAGTATAGTTGTCTAAGTCTTTTCCGTATCCACCTACGTGAATACCAGTTAGAACAATCTCTTGATATCCATTTTCCACTAAAGAAGTGGCCTCTTTTATGACTTCTTCGTGGTTTCTACTTCTTGCTCTACCACGTCGATAAGGGATTAAACAATAACTACAGAAGTTATCACATCCATCTTCAATCTTGAGATATGCTCTTACGTTTTCAGAATGATTAGTGATTCCAAGTTCTTCGTATTGATATAATCTTGGATTATTTTCAGTGATATCAATTGGAGCTTGCTTTGAATAGTTTTCAATAAGTTCTACTAATTTATCTCTATTAGATGTTCCGGTGATGATATGTGGTTTGATTTCGTTCTTAATAAAATCATGATGGCCTTGGGAGTAGCATCCCATTACCACAACAATCGCATTTGGATAATTGTTAAGTAATTTACGAATATGTTGTCGAGATTTTTGATCCGCGGTTGCGGTAACCGAACAAGTGTTAATAATCGCCACTGTTGGATTATTTTTATCTTCAACATAGCCTAATTCTTGTAAGCGCATAGTTAAAGCACTTATTTCATAAGAATTAACTTTGCAGCCTAAAGAAATGGTCGTATAACTTTTCATAATTATTTCTCAATATTGAACGCTAATACGCTTAAAGCATAAACAGCGGCGGTTTCGCATCTTAAAATTCTTTTTCCTAAGGAAACACGTTTGAACCCTAATTTATCAAGATAATTAGCTTCACTTTCATCAAAGCCACCTTCTGGCCCAACAATAATAGAGACAGAATTTGGGTTTGATTTCATTAATTCATCAAAGCCATTGGTTGATCCAGCACTTAACTCATATGCAAAAAGATTTAAGTCGCACATATATTTATCTACTTCATTGATGGATTTGATGAATTTGATTTCTGGAATGATTTCTCTATGGCATTGCTCCGCTGCTTCTTTAGCGATCGCATTAAATCTTGGAAGTTTTCTTTCAAAGTCTTCGTTAGAGAACTTCACCACTGATCTTTTTCCTTGGAATAAGATGACTGAAGAAGCGCCTAATTCAGTTGCTTTTTGAATCACAAATTCCACTTTGTCTGATTTAGCAAGGCCGAAGAAAAGAGTGACATTTTTATTTAATTCACTATTTTTGATAATCGGTTCTTGTTTCTCAATTACTAAAGGATTGACATTAACAACAACTGCTAAATATGGTTGATGATTTTCATCAACAATTTCAATACAGTCTCCTGATTTAACTCTCATCACTTTGGTTAAATGAAAAACATCATCTTTATTTAAGATGACTTGATTGTTAAATGTTGAAGCAAAATATCTTTGCATTAAGCGATGAAAACTCCTCTACCGTCTTTTAAGTTTGGCTTGTTATAGAAATATAAACCAACAAGCACATTGACGAACACAAAGAAGATAATTGGAAGAAGAATACTCATCCAAGTATCTAATGGAGTTAAGAATGTTAATAAAATTATCGTAATAGCGATTAACAGTAAATTGGAGAAACAGTAAATAAGACCAATTCCCTTTTTATAGATATAAAAGAATGGGACACCAAACATGCCTAAGCATGCAAATAAAACAAAAAGAGTAGATTTCTTTCTTGGGTGATAATCGATATTCAAGTTATCAGTGTCTATTGTTGAAGTAATTTCAATCGTATCGCTAGTAACACCTTCAAATGGATTCTCAACACCACAGATAGGACATCTATCTTTGTTAAATTTATCAATTCTTGAATGGCATTTCTTACAGATTGGCATAATTTTTCCTATGCAATATTATTGCACATTTGCTATTTTCTCACAAAGAAATATAAGATATTTTTCGAATATTTGTTAAAATGAACTTTGAGGAGATTTTATAGTATGAAGGAATTGCTTTTATCAAATGGAAAAACAATCCCAAGTTTAGCGTATGGAACTTGGTTAATTAAAAACGAAGACGCGGGTAAATGCGTTGAGATTGCTTTAAGAAATGGATACCGTCACATCGATACCGCTCAAGCATATGGAAACGAAGTTGGAGTTGGAGAAGGTATTAGAGCAAGTGGGCTACCTAGAGAAGAAATTTATATCACCACTAAAGTGGCGGCGGAAATTAAAAACTATAAAAAGGCAAAAGCATCAATTGATGAATCATTAAAGAAACTTGGTGTCGATTATATTGACTTAATTTTAATTCACTGTCCACAACCATGGATTTTGTTTAGAGGGCCAAAGAAGTTCTATAAAGAAAATGTTGAGGTTTGGAGAGCGTTAGAAGAAGCATATAAAGAAGGCAAAGTTAAGGCAATTGGAGTATCTAATTTCCTCATCAAAGATTTGCAAAATATTATTGACCACTGCGAAATAAAACCAATGGTCAATCAAATCCTTCTTCATATTGGAGAGGTTCCTGTTGACGTTGTCAAATATTGCGCAGAGAATAATATCGTTGTTGAATCTTATTCCCCAATTGCGCATGGTCGCGCTCTTAACGATAAGAAAATTCAACTTATGGCGGATAAATATGGAGTAAGTGTTCCTCAACTATGCATCAAATTTACTCTTCAATTAGATACTGTTTCAATTCCAAAAGCTTCTAAAGAAGAACATATCATTTCTAATACAAAACTTGATTTCGAAATTAAAGAAGAAGATATGGTCGAACTGATGAAACTTAACGGTATCGATTATGGGCAAGATGCTTTATGGCCAGTTTTCAACAAAAGGAGATATCGCGAATAATGGATATCGAAAAAAGAAATAAACTTATATATTCGGGTGAATTTATTTTAATTGCCTTAGTGTTTCTAGTTCTTGGTGTATTAGAAATTCTTAAGGTGATTATTATTGGAAATAATTTCCAATTAATTTTCAAGATTGTCACTCTTGTTGGTGCAGCTTGGCTTGTCACTGACTTCTTCTGGACTTTATTTAGCAAAAAAAGAAGAGCGAAAGAATGTCTTTTAGATAAATGCATTATGCTTCCTATGGCGTTATATTTATACGCGTTTGATATTTATGGTTTTATTGTTCAACCAGCGTATGAATTTTATCAAATTGGAATCCCAATTGCGTTCTTCTATATCTCATGTGCATATATCTTCCAAGGTATTTACCACTACTACAAGCCAGTTCCTCTTATTCTAGAAGCCATTGAAGAAGAGAAGAAAGCTAAAGAAGAAGCTGCTAAAGAGCTTCCAAATGTTGCTAAAGAACTTGATGAGGCTGCTAAAGAGATAGACGAAGCGGTTGATGAAGTTAAAAAAGAATTCAAAGGAAAAGAAGGCGAATAAAAAACCTTCTTTTTTTAATTCTATGAATTAAGTGTCTTTTTCAAAAAATATTTTTTTAAATTTTTCC
>DFJP01000078.1 GCA_002373085.1 Caryophanales bacterium UBA3668
CGGCTACCCATACCTGCTGCTAAAATTACTAGTTGCATGTTTTTATTCCTCGCACTTCATATAGTATATCTCAATCTTCAAAAGATTGTATCCCTTTAAATAAAGTTGATAAAGTAACTCCTAGACTAGTCGCGATTTTTTCTAGAACGACAATTGTTGGATTTCTTTCTCCTCTTTCTAAATCAGATAAGTAGTTTTTATTTACCCCACTATCGAGAGCTAAATCTTCTTGAGATAGTCCTTTTTGTTTTCTTAAATAACGGATACGCATTCCTAACTGAGTGTTGATATTCATACTTTTATTCCTTTTAATTTAAGATATAACTCGTGAAGATCTCTAAAGAGATGATTTACATTACTTTTGGTAATTGTGTATCCAAATTCTTTTGATAACATATTTGCTAATTCACTCATCGACGCTGATTCGTTATCTAAACGTAAATAACAAAGCATTTCTTTTTTTGGATTATGGAAATTATGAATTCCTAAAACATCATCAATATATTTAATCTCTTCGATTTGTCTTAAGGATATCTCCATAGTCTTATTCAAGTTAGCGGTATCTAAATTCGTTAATCGATTCGCGTTATTAGAGAAATCGCGATACGCTCTTTGGTTTTCAAATTCCATACAGCAGTTTGTCGCCCCAATTACGATTAAGAAGTTCGATATTTGATCACTCTTTTTAAAATAGATAATATATCTATCTCGACGAGACGTAATTTTTGGTTCCATCTCAATCTTCTTATATTTCATAAAGAGTTTAGATAACCATTTCGCATAATTCTCGTTAACAATAGAAATCTCTAAATGATAATTACTAGTCTCTGGAGAATTAATTGATCCACTAGCAAGGAAAGCGCCTGCTAAATACCCACTGATAGTTTCATCATCGTAAACTATCTCTTTAGAAATCTTTCCTTCTAAATAACTGACAGAGAGTTCATCTAATAACTCTTCTGCATTTTCAATCTTTAATAGATAAGTAGTTTTTTTCTTGTTATTACTTTTCTTTTTGTAATCTAGTTCCATCGGAGTAGAAGGAAAATACTCCTTTAGGCTCTTATAGATAAATTTAATAATTTTAGCGTTTTCACTTTTTAAAATAACGGCAACTTCTTTATTTACAAACGAAATCACTCCGTTAATACGGATATAAGCACTTAATAAAGCAAGTAGCCTTTCTTTTGAAAGTTCTACTCCGCTTACGATTTCTTCTTTGACCGCAGTTGAAAAAGTGATTTGCTTTTCCATTACTAATCACTTTCTTTATTTAATTGTGGGCAATCTCTATGAATTGCTTGAGTACGATAATCTTTAGAAAAATATTCCGCTAAATAGTTAGCGACATATGTGGAACGGTGTTGGCCTCCACTACAGGCAATACCAATCGTATAATTGCCTCTACCACTTTTGGCAATCTCTTTAAGGTGTCTAGTTAAATGTAGAGTTAAATTATCAATAACTTCTTTAGTGATTGGGAAAGAATTCATATAATCAATAACTTCTTTATCCGCCCCTGTCAAAGTCTTAAGCTCTTCAACCCAATATGGATTAGGAATTAATCTCACATCAAAGAAAGTATCAATTCCTTGAGGAATGCCATTTTTAATTCCAAAGGAAATAAAAGTAACTCCAGTAATCTTTTGCTCTTCAACATTTTCAATGAATTGATAGAGTTTCGCTCTAAATTGTTTCACCGTTAAAGAAGTAGTATCAACATAGAAATCAGCTTCATGAACAACAGATAAAATATCTTGAATATCTTGTTCAATAGCTTCAGTAGCAGATATTTTACTAGTAACACTACGAGGGTGAACTCTACGAGTTAATGCATATCTTTTTAATAATTCGTCTTTATCACAATTGACGATAATGATTCTAAAATTAGCGTCTTTTCTTTTTTTAATCGTCTCAATTGTGGCCTTTGCCTCAATCGCATGAGAGACAAAGCAAATATTTTTTATCTTATTTTCTTTTGATAATAAATTATCAATAACGACATTTACTGATTCAGATGGAATATTTTTAATGACAAAATAACCAAGTTCTTCAAAAACGTATTCCGCACTTGAAAGACCACATCCAGCAGGGCCAGTAATTACGATAAAGTTTTTCATTTTCCTAAATACTCCATAATTGATTTTGCCGCAACCATGCCATCATGTTCCGCTAAATAGATTTGACGGATATCACGTGGTAGGACATCTCCACCAGCGAAAGCTCCTGGGACTCTCGTCATCATTTGTTTATCAACAGGGATATTTCCCCATTCATTTTTTACATCGATATTAATAAAGGTTGTATTTGGGTTTTGACCAACAAGAGGGAAAACACCTTGAACAGCTAAAACTTGTTCTTCTAGAGTTTCTTTATTTTGAATCTTCACTCCACCGAGATGATCTCCTTCTTTAATGAATTCCACAGGAATATATGGAGTCATAATGGTAACATTATCTTTAGCGCGTAATTCATCGACTAATTTATTAGAACCTCTAAATTCATTTCGACGGTGAATGACATATAAATGTTTAGCAAGTCCAGCAAGGTGAATTGCTTCTTTTAAAGCAGCATTACCTCCACCGATAACTAAAACATCTTGTCCTTTAAAGAAATGGCCATCACAAAGAGCGCAATAACTTAATCCATGTCCAAATAATTCATCTTCTAAAGGAAGACCGACTTTTCTTTCAACTGTTCCAGTTGCGATATAAACAGTCTTCGCATAATAAGTAGAACTTTTGCCAGTAAGAACAAAGGTATCTCCATCTTTAGTTAAGGAGGTAATCTCGTCTCCGATAAATTCCACTCCTTCTTTCATTAATCTTTCAAAGAAGATAACTGCTAAATCTGGTCCTTCAATCTCATGTTGTCCTGGGTAGTTATCAACTCGAGGTGCGATATTGATTTTTCCTCCAGGAGTAGACATTTCAATGATTGCCACTTCTACTCCAGCTTGATGCAACTTGATGGCAGCGCCTATTCCGCTAGGACCAGCGCCAATGATTAAACATTCATAGATCTTACTCATATAAAATGCCCTCCAAATCTAAATATGAACCAATTTTATATTTTGGAGCGATTTCTTTAGGGAGAACACGCGGTCCCCAAGACACTAAAGCGCAATCAACTCCAGAATTATTCGCGGTATCTAAATCACTTTTATTATCGCCAATATAAATTGTTTTTGCAGGTGTTCCATTAAAATATTCAATTGCTTTAAGAATGCCTTCTTTATCTGGCTTTCCTACTTTGACATCGTCAAAGCCAACAATAATTTCAAATATTCCAGTTAAATCAATACACTCTAAAGCGTATTCAGATAAGTGATGTAACTTATTAGTGACAACACCTAATTTAAAACCTTCTTGTTTGAGTTTAAGTAAAACTTCCTTACTGTGTGGGTAAGGGAAGGTATGAGATTTATATAATTTTCTCGACTCTTTAGCGAACTCTTGGAAGATAAATTCTCCATCTAAATGAGGGAATTCATTTCTTAAAGTATCTCTAATCGGTGGTCCAGAAAAATAATAGACTTTTTCTTTTGGGGTTCTAACTCCATCACGATATTTATCGTAAAGGATATTCATGGTCTCTAAAATCATCGGATCTGAATCAAGAACCGTTCCATCTAAATCGAAAAGAATAACTTCGTATTTTTTATTCTTCATTGGTTTTCTCTTTTCTAAATCCTTGAGCGATATAAATCGCTGAACAGACAAGCATAAGCAAAACACTTAATCCGACAATTAAAAGGATGAAGCCATTATTAAATTTATTAAATTCAAGGGAATTTGATTGAACATTTGTTCCCATAAAAACGCTCCCTAAAATAACTAAGGTTAAACCAACCACTAACAAAGTACCTGCTACTCCAAAGGAGAAAGGCTTATTGACATTAGCGATAAGAGGCTCTTTCTTTTTCAAACGGATAATATGTCTCACTACATGGTTTAACGCAATAGCGAATGCTCCACCTAAAACAAAGACGATAGACCACATCCAGCTATAATAACCATCATTACCCATGTTATAAGCACTAAATCTAAGCGGTTCTAAGACAACACGAGTCATGCCGTACCAAATAATATAAGAAGCGGATAAATCACCAAGTTCGAGATATTTTCTTAATCCTTTTCCGATGGCGAATCTAATTAAAAAATATCCGGTTAAGTTACTAAGGCATTCTATAAAGAATAATGGAACATAGATTTTTCCTTCGGGTGCCCAACCTCCGCTTTCAGAGAATGCCGCATTATTAGCGATAATCTTTGGTAAGAACCACCATTCAGAAGCGTTAACTAAGTTACCGTGAACTTCACAGTTAAAGAAGTTACCCCATCTGCCAACTGCTTGGGCAACTAAAATACATGGAATAATTACGTCCATTGCAATCCAGATAGAGTATTTTCTATTTCTCCAGATAAACCAAATGACACCGATAATGATGCCACCTAAGGCACCAGAAATAACAGTGAGCCCACCTTCCCAAGCAGCGAAGATTGACCACCACTCTCCATTAGCAACTCTTTCAGCAAATCCTCCGTGTTCCCATTCTCCAATAACATATCCAAGTCGAGCAAAGACAATGCCAGCAGGGAAAGCAACGAATAAAGTGGATTCTAAGATGCCATGTTTTCCATATTCAACATAAAATCTATGGTCACAAATCGCGTAGACTAATAAAGCACCACCTAAGATACAAATTGCGTACCACGCTAAATTAGGTTTATTAGATGCTCCCATAGCAGGAGTAACAAATCCTTTTGAGAAATTAATGCCATTCACTAAAGGATAAGCAAGATAATCAGCAATTCCATTGGTGAGTAGCCATAAGCCAATAAAGAAAACAATTCCACTTGCGATAATGGTGATAAATAATCCTTTATCAATCTTTGATTCAATTTCCTTACCGTAATAATGAAGAATAAAAGACAAAGTAAATGTTGGGGTTGCTAATCCAAATATTAAAGAACCAAAGATTAAAGATGCCCAATCTCCTGCATTAAGTGGATAAAGTTGATACATCGCTAAAAAGACAAAGATTAAAACTGTTGAAATCCCAATAGCGCCAACTAGATAGATAAACATTTTTATCTCTTGAGGATAATTAATTGTTTTTGGCATTGGGAATTTCACTACTTTGATTGCTTTATAAATTGCAAAACCAAAAATGCCCAATACAGCGATAATGAAGATAATCATAAAGATTAAAGGCACCATATTATTCACCTAAAACTTTCTTTAAATATTGGCCAGTATAACTGACTTTACTCTTACTAATTTGTTCTGGAGTTCCAGTAGCGATGACTTTGCCACCTCTATCTCCTCCATCAGGACCGATATCAATGATGTAATCTGCAACTTTAATAACGTCTAAGTTATGTTCAATAACTAAAACAGTGTCTCCGTGATCAACAATTCTTTGTAACACTGCGATTAATTGCTTAACATCATGAGAATGCAAACCAGTAGTTGGTTCATCTAGGATATATAAAGTTTTTCCTGTTGGTTTTCTTTGAAGCTCATAAGCGAGCTTAACTCTTTGAGCTTCTCCTCCAGAAAGAGTGGTTGCTGGTTGACCAATTTTGATATAACCAAGTCCCACATCATATAGAGTTTGAATTTTATGTTTAATTTTTGGATGGTTGCTAAAGAACTCTAAAGCGTCTTCAACAGTCATCTCTAAAACTTCATAAATGTTTTTACCTTTGTAAGTGACTTGTAAGGTTTCTTCGTTATATCTTTTTCCGTTACATGCATCACACTTAACATAGACATCTGGTAAGAAGTTCATCGGAACACGGGTTACACCTGCTCCTTCACATTTTTCACATCTTCCACCAGTGACATTAAAGGAGAATCTTCCTTTATCAAAGCCTCTCGCTTTTGCCTCTACCGTATTAGCGAATAAATCTCTAATTTCATCAAATAGTTTGATGTATGTAGCAGGGTTACTTCTAGGAGTTCTTCCAATTGGTTCTTGAGAAACATTAATTACTTTATCGATATATTCTTGTCCGTTCATAGACTTAACTGGTCCAGGGAATACTTCTTTACCAGTAAAATATTTAACGAGTTGTAAATATAATGTTTGATTCACTAATGAGGATTTACCGCTTCCAGAAACTCCCGTAACCGCAATAAAAGTGCCAAGTGGGAACTTAACATTAATATTTTTTAAGTTATTAACTTTTGCCCCATTTATCTCTAAGAACTTGCCGTTTCCTTTTCTTCTAGTTTTAGGAACGTCAATCTTTTTCCTACCAGTTAAGTAATCACTAGTAAGACTATTTTCACATTTAAGTAATCCAGGAACATCACCCGCGTAGACAATTTCTCCTCCGTGGATACCTGCTCTTGGACCAATATCAACAACATAATCTGCTTGTCTAATGGTTTCTTCATCGTGTTCAACAACCACAAGAGTGTTACCAATATCTCTCATTTTCTTTAAAGATTCAATTAATCTTTCGTCATCTTTTTGATGTAGACCAATACTAGGTTCATCCAAAACATACATAATGCCAGTTAATTTAGAACCGATTTGAGTAGCGAGTCTAATTCTTTGACTTTCTCCTCCTGAAAGAGTCATCGCCATACGGGATAAAGTTAAATAGTCTAATCCGACATCGCATAAGAAAGAAACGCGAGATTCGATTTCTCTAATAACCATATTCGCGATAGTTAAATCATTATCTTTGAGTTTAGACGATAATGAAGAAATCCAAGTTTTAAGTTCTCCTAGTTGTAAGCAAGTAACGTCATAAATGTTCTTACCATCAATTAAGACACTTAAAGCTTCTTTATTAAGTCTCATTCCTTTACAAGTAGTACAGGTTGTATCTCTCATGAATTTCTCATAATAGTCTCTCATCCAATCACTACTAGTTTCTTGATAGAGTCGCTCAATCTTGGTTTTAACTCCTTCAATATAACCAACGCGGTTCATCGTGTTACCACTGCTGCTGCGTAATGTATATTTTTGAATATCAGGAGATCCATAGAATAGGATTTGTTTTTGTTTATCAGTGAGTTCTTCAAAAGGAACATCAATAGAAATCTTATATAAATCACAAAGGAGTTTGAATTCTTGCCATTCAAGGTTTTGAGTACCAACGACATTCTTATAATATTCAAGAGCCCCTTTAGAAATAGATAATTTAGGATTTGGGACTAATAGTTCAGGAGCAGCTTCTCGCTTAATTCCTAAACCTTTACAATCAGGACAGAATCCCATAGGAGCGTTAAAAGAGAATAATCTTGGCTCTAATTTTGGGACTGAAAAACCACATATTGGACAGGTATGACGATCAGAAAGCACTTTTTCTTCAATGCCAGAATAAATAACTAAAAGTCCTTTAGACCAATCTAATGCAGTTTCAATTGATTCATATATTCTCGCTCTATTTTCTGGTTTAACAACAATACGATCAACCACAATATCAATAGAGTGTTTATTATTTTTTTCTAGTGGCTTAACATCTTCAATTAAGGTAAAAACTCCATCCACTCTTAAACGAACAAATCCATTTGCTCTAATTTTATCTAGTAGTTCTTTATGAGTTCCTTTTTCCGCATGAACAATTGGAGAAAGGAGTTGAATCTTAGTTCCTTCTGGATAGGAAAGAACGATATCAGTCATATTAGAAGGGCTAAATGAAATAATTGGAGTGTGATGAGTTGGGCAATATGGCACTCCCACTCTACCAAATAGAAGTCTTAAATAATCATAAATCTCAGTGACAGTACCAACTGTACTTCTTGGATTATGAGAGACTGATTTTTGATCGATAGCAATTGATGGAGCAAGTCCTTCAATAACATCAACATCAGGTTTTTCATAGTTGCCTAAAAATTGTCGAGCATAACTAGAAAGAGATTCCATGTATCTTCTTTGACCTTCAGCGAATAAAGTATCGAACGCTAAAGTGGATTTACCACTTCCAGAAAGACCAGTAAAAACTACCAGTGATTCTTTTGGAATGGTCACCGAAACATTTTTTAAGTTATTTTCTCTTGCACCTTTAATGGTGATGTTCTTTTCCATAAGTGTATTTATTTTACATGAATAAAATAAAACTTTCTACACATATGAGTGTATTTCTTTAAAAGTATAAAAAAGCCAAACTTTTTTACTCGTTTGGCCTAATTAATTTGTTATTGAGGTAATTCTTCACTACTTCCTGATAGTCCAAGTTCTTGAATAACTGGGGCAATATCATTAGATGTTACCATAATGATTTTATCAAAGAATTTTTCATCATCTTCCGTAGGAAGTTCTAAGATTTGATAAAATCTTTCTAAAACATCTGGGGCAATTGGATATTCTCTTTGAAGATTTTGATTAGCAACAACTTGTTTATCGATATTCCACATGACTAAGTCAACTTCTTCAAACAAATGTTTGAGTTTCTTATTACGGTCCACTCTCATTTTCTTAGAGACGTGAGTAGCGTCTAATATGACAACTCCTTCTTTGTCTAAAGAATATGTTTTGGCGAGGGAAAAGAAAATCTTCCACATTAATTCATCTTCATTGAGATTAGATTGTCGACCAGTGATTTCTCTTCTTAATTCGTCACTGCTCACAATATAAACGTGAGACTCTTTAATTTTCTTAATAGTCTTACAGAAATATGATTTTCCAGAACCTGGAACGCCTGATAATACGATTAATTTGCTCATATGCAATAAATATAGCAAACTTTATTTTTAAAATAAAGAAAGGGATTGATAAACAATCCCCTAGTCTAATTATTTTGTCTTTTTAGCTATGAATAATGTTATAGATATAAGCATTATCGTAGAAATGTTCAGTTCCAATAGCGATATCTGGCTCTAATCCATTTTCGTAACAAACAAATCTATTGTTAACGTTATCATATCCACCCATTCTCGCTAGAGAAGAGTTTCTGAAGATTGTTCCAACCGCACTTACGAAGTCACCAACAATGCATGTTCCTCCACCAGTTCTTTCTCCGATAAGAGTGGCAAGTCCTAAATAGTTAAGAAAAGTTGGGAAAGCATTACCACATGAGAAGGAAGAAGTTGAAGTCATACAATAATAATTGTAATTAGTGTAAGAATCATTTCCGTAAACATTGTCATAGTTCAAATCACAGTTATAGAAAACTTCAAATGTTTCATGAGTACTACCATAATCAAAAACCATGCTAGGGTGTTCGCTTAAGAACGTAAGTAAGAATGGGATACAGTTCACCACTCCTCCAGTATTACAAGAAAGATCAAAAACGACATTTTGAATTGCGTTATTGGAAGATATTTCATCAAATGCTTTCTTAAAGAATAGCTTTGTATCTAGTTCATGAAGGTCTTCGTAAGAATAGCTTTGATAATCAACAGTAGCAGAATCAGTGCCCCAAAGCATATTGAAAGCATCAAATCTAATAAATGCGGTATCTTGATAACAATCTACTCCAATGCCTTTGCCGCTATCACTTCTTTGAGTAGAAAGCGTTGTATTCTTTCCAATTACTCTTGTGTAATATTCGTTACTATATACACCTTCACGATAAATATTTGATGCTTCTTCTCTTAAAGCATCATCTCTATAGTAAGGCTCTAAGCTTAATAATCCTGCATGGCATTCAAATAGCCATTCTCCACTGAAATGGGCAATTGTTTTTGAAAAAGTTATAGGATCTGAAGACATAAATCCTTCTTTATAACCAAGATTAGTGAGTAATAAGTCAATATCAGTAATACCTCTAGTCTCAAATAATCCATAGTTATTCTTTAAAGAATAAAGAAGTGAATTATATGTATAGTCAATCATCTCTTGGCTTCTAACATAATTCTCATTATTCCATGGGCTATTGTTATAGTATTCATCTTTATATGTTTCTTCATTGTAAATTGATGAAGCAAGATAACAATCTTTTCCGTTATATGCAAGTGCACCAAAATATTCAGTGCAGAAAATGTCCGCTAAAGGAGTAAGAGGCGCATAGGTCCTATTATATTCATCTTTGATGATATCTAAATTGAATTCACCAAGGTCATAAGTTATTTCAATATCTCTAGAATGATAGATTCGGCTTCTTGAAGTATCGATTTCAATATGATTTTGATCTCCATAAAGAGAAAGCTTTCCTAAATGAGCACCATTAATTAAACCAGCGTTACAATTAAAACTTCCTGAGATATCTCCAACAGTAACTGTGTCATTTATTGTATCAACGATGATATAGCCTTTATTACTATTACGAGAATCATAATATATTTTCCCAGGTTCTCCATCTACTGGGCTAGCACCTCTAATTAAATTATTTGTGGTGTGATTGGCGGTATTTCTCGCATTAAAGAATTCACCAACTTCAACATAAGGAACATCGTTTTTGTTGACTATGTTATAAATAGAGAAAGTAGAAGTATATCCTTCACCAAGAATCATTCTTGTCGATGTTCTATTAGTGATGACGTTCGTATCGTAATTATATAAATCAGTAATTTCAACATCATCACTATTACGGATAATAATTGACCATTTATTGTCTAAATTACTTAAGTTACCAGTAACATTAATAAGTTTGTTACTATTTTTAGCTTGGTAGATTTTATCGTGGATATCTGTGATATCTAAGTCCGCTAAAATGTTTATGGCTTCATAAGCATATAAAGGTGGATCATATATAAATCCGCTAGCGAATTCATATCCACCTAAACTTGTGGTTATTCCTTCATCAAAATTATCAGGAATGACTCCATTAACTTTAATGAGTCTTGAATTCGCATATTTATCATTATTGCAGTAGGTAGAAGTTCCTAATCCATTTGTTTTTAAATCACTAACCCCTTCATACACTACTGGTTCATATCCTGTTGGATTAGTTTCATAAGCAACTGTAATAGTAGGGTTAATTACTTGAGGAACATTACCTACTACTCCAATTTCTCCTCCACTAACATCAACGACATTACCAACATTAAAAGAATCAGATACATCACTAATCATAATCGCATCTAATTTACGAGTATTTTGATTCACTCTTTGAACAAAGATGTAATCACTATGAACTGCAGTTACTGTTCCTCTAAAGCTATAAGGACTATCTATTGTTGAAGATGAAGCACTACTATAGATTTCATCAACAATGTCAGAAATCTCTCTCATTTCACTTGGAAGTTCACAGCTATAGTCTTTATTTGCTAAAAGCCTTAGGGTGTGTAGTCCACTAGTGACAACGACTCCAATCCCTAAACTAAATGTTAGTCCGATAGAAGTAATAAGTAATGATTTCTTTTTCATAATTATTTTTTATTTTACCATGCGCTCATACGTCATCACACAAAAAAAGACACGCATAGGCGTGTCTTTAATTGTAAATCTTTGATTTATTAGGCGAGTAATTCTTCTTTAAGTTGAGCAACAACTTCGCGACGGTTCGCTAATTGGTCTTCACTTAATCTAGAAACTTTAGCTTTAGCAGCTTCGATTTCTTCTGGAGTAACTTCACCGACTTTTAAGACTGCTTTTTCAGCTTTCTTATAGTCTTTCTTTAAGATTTTTAATAATTGTTCGTTTTGCTTACGAATTTCAATCTTTTGTTTCACCACATTTAAGTAGCTTTCTGGAACATAGGAAGAAATGATTCTAGATCCTTCTCTCCATTGGCGGTAAAAATATTGGTGACCAGAGATTGTCTTGACTGAAATGTAGCCTCTTGGAAGGGAATCAATAACCTTCTCAATGAGAGAGACCTCGATAAGGGACTCAATGAGGACTTCAACTTGTCTTTCACTTTTTTTCATATTTTTTACTAACCTACCGATTTCTATTATCCTTGTTTGCAGCAAACTCTTTCTGGCCAGAGTTTATCACAACAGCGTTGTTATTTTATAGGATAATTTTATTAAAGTCCAAACTTTTTAATTCTGTTCCAACGATCTTGTGCGTATTTTTCAGCTTTTGTGAGTAATTCTTCAGCGTGTTCAGGATTTACTTTTGGTAATTGAGAGAATCTGGTTTCTGTCATGATAAATTCTCTGAATTTAGAGTAATCTGGTTCTGGCATATCGATGCTTAAACCTGGTTTACCTTCAGCAACTAAACGTGGGTCATATCTAAAGAGTTGGAAATATCCACATTCAACAGCCTTCTTCTCTTGCTTCATGGAGTTGGATAAACCGCCTTTAATACCATGGTTTGCACAAGGTGCATAGCAGATAACAAGGGATGGTCCATTATAACTTTCAGCTTCTTTTAAGGCTTTGATGGCTTTAACAGGATTGCTACCTAAAGCGATTTGAGCAACATAGACTGTTCCATAGCTCATGGCGATTAAGGCTAAATTCTTTTTAGGAGTTAATTTACCAGAAGCGGTAAATTTAGCAATACTACCTGTTTGAGATGATTTGGAGGATTGTCCACCAGTATTAGAATACACTTCGGTATCCAAGACTAAGATATTGACATCTTCTTCGTTAGCGATAACGTGATCAAGTCCACCGTAACCGATATCATATGACCAACCATCACCACCGATGATCCAAACTGATTTGTCTTGTAAATCTCTTTCGTAAGCGAGAACTGATTTAACTTCAGCGTCTTTACTTGCTTTAACTAAGTTAACGAGTTCTGGAACGATTCTACGAGATTCTTTTCTATTCTTGATATTGGCGAAGTATTCGTCAATCTTGGCCTTGAGTTCAGCTTCCACTGTATCTCTTGCTTTAGCAGCTTCTAAGATTTCCACTGCTGCTTTGAGTTTGGTGTCAGTAGCAACTCTCATGCCATAACCGAATTCAGCGTTATCTTCGAATAAGGAGTTAGCCCATGCGATACCTTGTCCTTCTTTATCGGTGCAGAATGGAGTAAGTGGAGTAGAACCACTATAGATGGAACTACAACCAGTTGCATTAGCAACTAACATATCTTTACCGAATAATTGAGAGACGAGTCTGTAATATGGAGTTTCACCACATCCAGCACATGCGCCAGAGATTTCCATATATGGCATTAAGAAGCCAACACCTTTTGGTGTTTCTTGTAATGCTGCTGGAAGTTTATCTGCTTTATAAGAGACGTGTTTGAATAAGTATTCAGCAGCTTCTTCTTGTGCGAATTGTGATTTGGCTTCAACCATTTCAATGGCGTTCTTGCCAGCTTTATTAGCGTTACATTCAGCAACACAGAGGCCACATCCAACACAGTTTCTTGGTGAAACTTGGATACGGTATTGATGTCCTGGAACACCCATTGCTGGTTTGACATCGTTCTTAACGAGTTCTGGTGCATTAGCAAGTTCTTCTTCGTTTAAGAGGAATGGTCTAATTGTCGCGTGTGGACAGACGAACGCACATTGGTTACATTGGATACAGTCTTCTTTGTGCCAAAGTGGGACTCTATCAGCAATGCTTCTTTGTTCTTTATATGTGATGTCTGGATTCATTGTGCCATCTAAGAGTTCCCATTCGGTGAATTTAGAGACTGGTAAGTCATCTCCACCTAAGTTACCCATAACAGCAACATATGTATCGAAATATTCATCACCTGTTAATTTTCTTTCAAATTTTGGTTCTAAGGAAGCCCAGCTTGGATCGACTTTGACTTCTCTAAGTCCTTCTGTACCAGCATCAATTGCTTTCCAGTTAAGTTCGACGACTTCTTGGCCTTTCTTAGCGTATGATTTTTCAGCGAACTTCTTCATCCATTTATTGGCTTCTGCATATGGCATAATGTCTTGGTTGAGATAGAAGAATGAAGCTTGGAGAATGGTATTTGTATGTCTACCCATACCGATTTCGCTAGCAATCTTGTTAGCATCGATAACATAGAATTTAGCGTGTTTCTTTGCTAAGAGATATTTTGTTCTATTTGGCATGACCTTGACGAGTTCTTCATCACTCATATCTGTATTGAGTAAGAATGTTCCGCCTTCTTTTAAGTTCTTGATCATATCGAACTTGAATAAGTAGGTATCAAGGGAGCAGGAGATAAAGTTTGCGTTTTGGACATAATAGGCACTTCTAATTGGTGTCTTACCAAATCTTAAGTGTGAACGAGTAACACCACCTGCTTTTCTTGAGTCATAAGCGAAGTATGCTTGGGCATATTGTCCAGTAGCATCACCAATAATCTTAATAGAAGATTTATTAGCAGAAACTGTACCATCACTACCTAAGCCATAGAATAAGCAGCTTGTGTAATCCGCTTTGACGTGGAAGTTATCGTCAACAGGGATTGATTTATGTGTGACATCATCGTTAATACCGACTGTGAAGTCATGATGACGTGCATCACTATTTAAGAAGTCATAAACAGCTTTGACATCTTTTGGTTGAGTATCTTTGCTGGATAAGCCATAACGGCCACCTATAACCTCAACATCAAGACCAGCTTGTTTAATAACGGAAACGACATCTAAGTATAATGGTTCGCCAGTAGCGCCCATTTCTTTAGTTCTGTCTAAGACTGCAATTCTCTTAACGGTCTTTGGTAAGACTGCTAATAAATGTTTTGCAGAGAATGGTCTATATAAGTGAACCTTAACAATACCGATTTTTTCATCTTTGAGTTCATCGATAACTTCTTTTGCAGTATCGGTAACTGAACCCATAGCGACGATTACTCTATCAGCATCTTTACGACCATAATATGTAAATGGAGCATATTCTCTACCAGTTAATCTACTTGCTTCATTGAAGTATTTAACTGCGTAATCAACGACTTTATCGTAGTGAGCATTTTGTGCTTCTCTACCTTGGAAATAAATATCATCATTTTCAGCACCACCACGTGTGACTGGGTGAGTGTGTGGGTTTAAGGCACGAGCTCTGAATTTCTCGACCTTATCCATTGGAAGTAATTTCTTCCATTCATTTTCATCAACGAATTCAACGTTTTGAATTTCGTGAGATGTTCTAAATCCATCAAAGAAATGACAGACAGGTGTTTCGGCATCAATTGCTAATAAGTGAGCAACTGGTGTTAAGTCAGCGATTTCTTGAACTGAGTGGGAACAAATCATTGCGACACCAGTTTGTCTAATCGCATAAATATCTTGGTGATCACCAAAGATTGATAAGGAACGAGTTGCTAATGAACGAGCACTAACATGAAGGACGACAGGTAATAATTCTCCAGCCCATTTGTAAATGTTTGGAATCATTAAGAGTAAGCCTTGTGATGCAGTGTAAGTTGAGGCAAGAGCACCGGCTTGAAGAGCACCGTGAACTGCACCAGAAGCACCTGCTTCAGATTGCATTTCGCTAACCTTTACAACACTTCCAAAATAATTTTTTCTTCCTTTACTGGCTTCAACATCAATAACTTCTGCCATTGGGCTAGAAGGAGTGATTGGATAAATACCAGCGACTTCAATGAAGTTGTAGGATTCTAATGCTGCTGCAGTATTACCATCAACTGAGAGCATAGTCTTTTTTACTTCCATGTATTTTTTTCCTCCAAAAATAACCAAAATTAATATACACGCGTATAGTCACGCATTCAAGGTTAAATATTAAAAAACGGGAAAGGCAAATGCTTTCCCTGTTTCTTAAAACTTACTTCTTTGCTTTACGATTTGCTTGTTCTTCAGCGATGAGTTTTTTAAGAATTCTTAAGTCAGTATCTGAAAGAACAATGTTTCGATCTAATAGACCTCCAACAGAAGTCATCTTGCGATAAATGAAGTCATTAATTGACTCATATACTTCGAGGTCTTTTTTCTTAATTGATGGTTGCTTATGAACAAGAGTTCTATTCTCTTCTTGGTCAATGACATATTGTTTTAATTGAGGCACCAACTCCATCAAGTTAAACTCTGGATCCATTTTTAAAGTTGGTTCAAAGTAAGAAAGTTGCTCGTTGATAATTTCAGGATATAATCCCACCACTCTAGAGAGTCTCTCACTAGTTACGTATTTACGATTAATCTTAGTTATACCACTTAAAAACTTTTTGATATCACTAACCTTAGGTTCTTTCATAAGTTTCACCACCTACTAACTATGTATAGTTTATCACAAAAAGCGCAAAATAAAAGACCTCCATGTTGGAGATCTCTTGTTAATTTACTTCAATCAAATATTTATCTTCAACGTTTTGCGTTGAGTGAAATATTCTCAAGATCATAACGGTGCGAGTGTGTTCATCAATTTTATAAATTGCAATATAGGACTTAATTGTAATAACTCGAATCGAAGAATCGTTTTTGAACTGACGAAATCTATACGGCATATAGGATAGACTTACCAATCTATTCTTAATTTCTTCAATTATATCTTTAGCCAGTTTAGGTTCTAATAAACAAAAGGCAATATATTCAAAAATGCTTTCAATGTCATCGGTACAAGAAGGAGATAAGACAACTTTATAATCAGTTGTCATATTTTTTCTTTATATCATCAAACGCTTTGTTTATCTCAACGCCTTTCCCTTCTTCGACCTCTTTAATAGCGGTGTCTAGTGTCTCCTCTAACTCTTCATCAGTTAAGAGTTCATACTCCATCGGCTTCTTTGTAGGCATTTTCACTTCAAAAGGAAGTCCGTTGTTTAAAATTATTTGTTTAAAAAACAAATTAACAGCCCCTGAAAGTGATAAGCCTAAATTTGAAAGAACTTCTTCTGCCTCATTTTTTAAATTAGGTTCAATTCTTATAGACAAATTTGATGTTTTCATAAATCGCACCTCTCACTTAAATTATATACATTGTATTTACAAAGACAATACACAAAAAGCGCAAAATAAAAGACCTCCATATTGGAGATCTCTTGTTTAATTAAGCTTGTGGTTCGCTTTTCTCTTTGCCTTTGGTAATAACACCATAGACAATCGCGGCTAAGGCTGCTCCAGCAAGTGGGGCTAAAATCCAAATCCAAATTTGAGAAAGTGAAGTTGTGTTACCAGTAAAGGCTTGTAATAATGCAGGCGCTAAGCTTCTTGCTGGGTTAACAGATGTTCCGGTAAATCCTAATCCTAAAAGATGGACTAAAGTTAATGATAAACCGATAACAATACCAGCGTGTTTTCCATCGTGATATCTCTCATCTGTAGAGCCTAAGATAGCGATAACAAAGATGAATGTGAGTAACACTTCAACGAAGAATCCGGCAAATAAGGACCAGACATCAGTTTTGAGCTCTCCATCCACTGTTACTTTTAGTAAATCTTGGATTTCATTTCCACCTAAACTACTGAAGTTACCTCTTAAGCATAAGGCAAGGAATAAACTTCCTACTAAAGCACCAACAACTTGTGCAATGACGTAAAAACAGAAATCTTTTAAAGTAATCTTTTTACGAATGAGCATTGCTAAGCTAACTGCTGGGTTGATGTGACAGCCTGAAATGTTTCCGATTGAGTACGCCATTGCGACGATAACTAAACCGAAAGCAAGAGAGGTTGCTACCCACCAGCCAAGTTGGCCTTCCACGATTTGGCCTGCCACTACTGCAACACCACACGCTGCAAAAGTTAAAACAGCAGTACCAATGCATTCTGCAAGATACTTCTTCCAGTTTTCTTTCATATATAATCTCCTCCTATTCACTATATCGTGAATTATTAAACAATTTTAAGTTTTCTAATACAATCTTTGCAACGAAAAAGAAGAGAATAGAAATCATCACGCCCATAGAAACATCACTTAAATAATGAGCGCCAACATACATTCTGGCAAATGACACAAGAAGTGTCCATGCTAGAGCGATGTAAAAAGTAATATAAGATGCTGTCTCATATTTCCTATTAATATATGGTAAGAATAAACTTGCCATTAATAAGACACCACAGCTACCTGCATGTCCACTAGGGAATGACTTAAATTCTTCGGATGGAAGATTAAGCGCTTCCATATAATCCTTATAGTTAGAACATCTATCCCACCAACTATGGAAATCTAAGCCACCTTGAAGCGATCTAAATCTTGGACGATGCATGATACTCTTAAGTAAGGTTACTCCACCGATTAATGTTAGTCCAATCGCAGCAAGTAAAATAAGATAAATAATCCAGAGATTATCTCTATCAGTTTTACTTGTTAAACGGAATCCTAAAAAGCCAATCGCTAAATCAACTGGTAAAGAAATCAAATATCCCATTGGACGAGCAATGCCTAACATGTCAAATCCGTTAGGGCCAAAGAATTCTCGACCACTAAAATAGATTGCTAAACCAATCGCAGCCACACCCATAACTAGACAAATAATCTTCCAAACGAGATGTGGGAGTTCCTTTTTAATTCCAAAATATAGTAGTCCTCCTCCAATAAAGGCCATCACTCCATATCCTGGAGTTGTTCCAATAACGGAAACGACTAAACCAAATGTATCCTTTTCGTGAAATAAAGCGTCATTGATTTGAAAATCAAAGAATGAGCCGATGATAAACGCCGCAAGGAAAAAAGCGAATACCAAATAGATATGTAAATCAAGTTTTTTCATAGCAATATAATTATAGACTATTCTTCAAATAATGGGGTAGATAAATAACGGTCCCCACTATCAGGGAATAACACAACAATATTCTTCCCAGCGCTTTCTTCTTTTTTGGCCTCTTTAATAGCGGCTGCTAAAGCTGCGCCAGAAGAAATGCCCACCAAGAAACCTTCTAAATTGGAAACAAGGCGTGCAAATTCAAATGCGTCAGAATCGCTCACAGGAGAGATTTCATCAACAACATCGAGATTTAATACTTCAGGAATAAAACCAGCGCCTATACCTTGTATTTTGTGCGGTCCTGCTGGGTTTCCAGAAATAACTGCGCTTGAAGCTGGTTCAACGCCGATAATTTTGACGTTTTCGACATTCTCTTTTAAATAGCGACCTACTCCACTAATGGTGCCACCTGTACCAATACCAGCAACAAAGACATCAACGTTGCCGTTAAGGTCGTCAAAGATTTCTGGACCAGTAGTTTTATAGTGGGCCATTGGGTTAGCAGGATTAGTGAATTGACCTAAGATAATTGAATGAGGAATTGACTCATTTAATTCTTTAGCGCGAGCAATTGCTCCTTTCATTCCTAAAGAAGCATCGGTTAATTCAAGTTCAGCACCATACGCTTTAAGAAGTTTTCTTCTTTCAATTGACATGCTTGAAGGCATCACTAAAATGCAGCGATATCCTTTCATTGCACTTATAGAAGCAATTCCAATACCAGTATTACCACTTGTTGGTTCAATAATTACTGATTCATCAGTAAGAAGACCTCTTCTTTCAGCGTCTTCAATCATTGCTAAAGCAATACGATCTTTAACTGATCCGGCAGGGTTAAAAAGTTCAACTTTAGCGTAAAGACAACACTCTAAACCGAACTCCTCTTCGACATGACGTAATTCAATGAGAGGGGTTTTCCCAACAAGCTCATAAGCGTGTTCCTTAATCATAAGGTTTTACTCCTTATTGTAACGATTATAAATAGAATCTAAGGCAGCGATATTCGCTTTGCCAAAATTATAAAATGGGATAGGCATGACATAAATTTGTCCAGAATAAACAAATTTGTAATAAAACATAATAACTGTCTTATCATCAGTTTTGCCTTTAACGAAGTCGATAGCAACTCCTAACGGTCTTTGACCACTGAAGTTTTCACTCATCGAGAAGTTATTGGAGAAGTTCTCTAATAACTCTTGGTTATTGAAATAATAACCTTGTCCTTGACGAGTATAACCACCCATATCTTGATTTGTCCATTTGTAGACGAACTCAAATGTGTTAAATAAAAGTAACTCTGATGGGTAATGATAATATTCAGGGACATTTGGTTTGTCATATACTGGTTTGGATAATAGAGATGGTCTAGCACCTTGATCAGTAAATTCAATTTGGAAATAGTAAGTTCCGTAATAGCCACTTGCTTTATCTTTTAAAGCGATAGCGCCAGTACCAACATTACTACCGTTATAAATGCTCATGTAATAATTTGGATGGAAATACGCACTAGCAGCGTAGCCACTTTCTTCTTCTCCAAAATAATAAATATCTTGGATGAAGTTATTATCCTTGAATAATCTTCTCATTGTAGAGAAGTTATCGTTAATAGTTAAATAAGTCCCTCCATTACCGACATATTCATCGACAATCGAGTTTTTGCTTGTTCCAAAATCATGAGCATCATAAATTATTTGGCTTCCAGAATAATCTAATGTGAATCTTAAATATTGGTTGTCACCACTTTTGCGATAAGCAATATTAAGTGAATTAACATTCACAATTTGATCAGAAGTATAACCAATGCATTTAATAAATGCCATTTTGAAATCTTTACTACTAACTTTTACTGAAGTGTCCTCTGATTTGATACTGCTAGTAAAACCAACATCTGCTCCTAACATTGTTGGGTAATACTTATCTCCCCATAAAGATTTGCCTTTAGAGAGGATTTCACTACTCACATAGTCATCAAGGTTATATCTAAGGCGATAAACACCTTGAGAATGTTGAATATAAATATCAGTTGCAGAAGGAACGTTATTTGGAACTATTCCAATCGAATTATTTGTGTAAATAATATCGTGATTATTGGAATTACCGACATAAGTAAAAGTATAGTTTCTCTCACTAGCGAGATATTGAATACCAGTTTTCAAATCACTAACAGTGATATGGTTTTCTTTACATCCCGCTAAAGAAAACAAAGGTGTAATAAGTAATAAAGCTAATAATCGAGATTTTTTCATACCTTAATTAGCCATTATGTCTAGCAAATGGATGGAATCCATGTGGTTGAAGCGCTTCATCAACATCACCAAGGATTGGTGTGTAATAGGTATTGAATTCTTCATCAATTTCTCTTTCTGCTAAGAAGACACAGAAATAACCTGTTGAGGCATCATAATAGAATTCAAGATACATGTCAGCAACTGCTGGTTTAGTAGTCATTGTTTGAATATCCATTGCGTAGATATAAGCATCAACATAACTTCCATCATATTTATATGCAAAATAGAAGATATCTGTTCCTAAATCTTCACCTTCATCTGTGATGTAGTGATCAGAAATATAACCTTTAGAATAACCGTTTTGATATTCTTCGGTTGTAAAGACAAGGTGTGTATCTGGATATGCAGTTGAATCCCATGTGCCAACTGGGTTAGCGTGTGCTGGGATAATATAGATTTCTAAAACTGTTGGAGTTGCACCAGCTTCGTAACGTGTGGAGTTAAGCGTGATATTAACTTTAACGTTTTCAGTAATATTTTTTGCTCCAGTGGTATCAATAACTAAATCAGCAGAGTTTGGTGCAGATTTGATTGTTAATAAGCTTGTATTGCTACTAGTAGCAGTATAAACAAGTGGTGAACCACTTGGAGATGGTTGAATTCTGAATTTATATGTTCCGTTAGCGTGAACATTGGCTTGATACCAAGATTCGACTGGAGCATAACTTGGATCACTAATGACATCCATAATGTAGAAGCTACGGATATCTTTACCAGCGATAACGTGGCAATTAACATCTAAAGTTGCACCTTTAATAGTTGCAGCGTTGACGTGGTTAGAGAAAGTAACAACTGCATCGCCTTCGTTATGAGCCGCCATTTGGTAATATAAATCAGTTGGGAGTTTAGCAATTACATCTTCATTAGAAGAAGCAACTGGGCCATATTGCCATAAGTCTAAAGCGGTAGAAGGAGTATAAGAGATAGTAATTTCATCTTTAATCTTTCCACTACCATCACTAATCATGACGCCTTCACCTAAAGCAAAATAACTATCAGTAGCAATAGTTGCCTTATCAGTAAGTGATTTAGAGACATAGCGATATGAATCAATAGAAGTAATGTAGTATGGGCTTGGATCAAATGTGCATGCTTCATTAGCAACACCATAGGTGTAGGAAGCATTAATTTTGATTTTGACTGATCCAGTTTGTCCAGTTAATGGTTTGTGTTGTTGGAAATCCCATTGATCTTTAGAGAATAATGTTTCTTTGTAGACTAATGAGGTAACAGCACCTCTTTCATCAAAGCTTAAATCAACATCATAAACATAAGCTTCATGACGTTCACTTGAATAAGTAGAAGCACTATGATCATATTCAACAGTGGTATCAACTGCGGTTGTAAATCCGTTAGCGGTTGGGTTAGAAACGATTGTGCTAACTGACCAAGAGACGTCGTCTCCAGTAACTCCAACACGATAAGCCCACATAATATCTTTTTCAAGTAAGTAGGCTGGGTTATGGGAAGTACTATTAATTTCTCTCATAACATTAGATTTGCTCTTCGCGTATCTATAGCCATAGTCATCGCCATCGATAACATCATATCTAGCGGAGTAAGCGCCATAATTGTTGTAACTTTCTCTGAAGCGGTCATCATTGATGGTTTTGCTTCCTTCTTTTAAAGCATATGTATCAACAACTTCGTATGTCTTATTTGTTTCATCATAGTGACGATAAACAAGCATATTGTGATCATCGAGTTTATCTTCGATAGTTGCTAAAGTTGTATTGTTATTGTATTTCTTCCAGGAGAATTTATGGTTAAAGACATCAGTTGTGGATTTATCCATAATTTCATATTCTGCGGTAGCAAGATCTGGAATATACATTGCTGGTTCGCTTCTAACAGCGTAGCTGTCAATTAAGACAGAAGCGAGTTGAGGAGCAGTAGTTGGGTAATTATCAATTCTCTTTCTTTGAACTGAGAAAGGTGCTTCATCTTTGCTTTCATCATAGAAGAAGTCATATGTTGCGCCTCTAGAAATTTCAAAGTTATAGTTTGGATTACCTGTAATCATGTGGATATCACCAAATGAAACTGATTCATCAAGGTCTAAAGCTTGTAATTTGCTTTCTCCAACTTTGATGTTGAATTTAGCGAATAATCCACTTCCAGCTGGAACAGAAACATTTCTAGCAGCCCAAATACCTGTAGATTCTTTGGTAAACGCTGCTACGAAGTCGCCATCAATAACGACATCACCATTAACAGAAACTCTGATAACAATAGATGCGGATTGGTTTGGCATTGTGAACTTATATGTTTTACCATCTGCTTCAGGAGTCAATATACGGTTTGTATTTAAAACAACTTCCTTTAAATTAAAACCTTCATCAATTGAGTTAATAACTAAGACTACTTCTTCACCCTCTTGAGCGCGTTCTTTATTGATTGAATAATGAACGGATGTTGGAGCAGTAACCATAATCTTGTAGTCATCGACAATGACTGGTCCAGGTGGAACAACTGATCCTCCACCATCTGATGGTTGATTACATCCAGCTAATAAAAGAGCAATAGAAGCAATACCAATAAGTAAATTTTTCTTTTTCATAGTAAGAAATCCCTTCTTTTTAATTTTTATCTAGCAGTTAACATTGTTAGTAAGCCGTCTTCAACGTACATATATACGTAATCTGAACATCTAGCAACGACAAGACCAGTAAGGACTGTTAACTTTGCAGTTGATTTTGTTGTTTTGATTGTGAAACTATATCCATCAAAGTATTGAACATAAGAATCATAAGTAGCGGTAAATGTAATAGAAACGTTTTGTTCGTAATCATCTCCACCAGTAATTGTTCCGGTAAAATCTGCTGTTGAGAATTCGGTAACAGTTAATCTCCAAGAACCAATATAAGCTGCATAGTCTTCTGGAGAAGCAAAATAGTCAATGTTATATAGTCTTTGTGGCATATATTCTGCTGTATATTTTCTTCTCACATGGATGACATTACGATAAACAAGCATTCCATCAGCGTCTTCAATCTTGAGAATAAAATCTCCGATTGCATTAGCAGTAGTAATTGTGAAGTTAGTTGTAGAGCCTTCTTCCATTGTTGCAGTCGCTAAATTTGGATTTGAAATAAAAATTTCAAATGCCGGATTAACATTGGTTGATGTATAGCTAAATAAGTAAGTTGAATCGTTGGCGATGTATCTGCCAACTGCAACATCAGCAAATGTTTCTCCATAGCTACCATTCTTTTGAATATAATCTTTTGATTTAAACTCGACAGTTCCGTAATCAGTGATTTCATATTCATCACCACTTGTGTCTTTATGCTTACCTTGGTCACCACAATCAACAAGCATTGGAAGTACGAGTAATAGTCCTAATATTTTTCTAAATTGTTTCATTTTCTCCTCCTCGATTTATTCTATAAATCATAAATGAAAACCTTCACAGTATATAGATGCATTCTTATATGTCGCAACATTGTTGAGATCACTTAAGAACGTCATTTTTCCATCAGCAAGTCTTGCTCTAATAGTAGTACCAACTGACACCCAAGCATAGTTTTGAGTTTCAACTGTGAATGTAATGACATTTGTATCAGCATCATAACTGACACCTAAGTCAGCTTGATATTTACCAGTGCCACCATCTTTTAAGTGAGCTTTACAGTCACTTTCAGATTCATAGTTATTAAACGAAATTACTAGAGTGTAATCTTCTTCATCCCAACCACTATAGTATGTGCCACTAAACGTGAGACCTTTTAAGTTAGGGAATGATGCAGTAACTTCTTCATCACTAACAACTGTGAATGTTTTAGCGGAAATATTGATGGTAACAACCACTCTTCTAGTTCCAGTAGTTAAGGTAACTGTTGTTCCGTTAATAACTGCAACAAAGTCAGTATTATCGTAAACAGCGTTATCTTCATTTGGAATAACAAGGGTGTTTCCTTTATCATCTTCGTAGACTCCATATGGGTCAACGATTTCTGCTCTTAATCGATATCCACCTTCTCCAATATATCTAACTCCTAATAATTCGTCAGTTCCTTTGGAAACGGTGTACATTGCTCTAGCGTCATAAACATGTTCGCCAGAAAGCATTTTAACTACCACATCTTCATGTAATTCTTTCGCTGTGTAATTGATATAGAAAGAAACATAAAGTTTTGTGTCTTTATAGACTTGTAAGACGAGATGGGTTACTCCGTTAATAACGAATCTTTCTCCATCAACTGTGTACATGTTTCTTGTATCAGTAGAATTCTCTTTTTGGATACACATGATGTCATAGGTATCAAAAGGAGATTTGAGTTCGTAATCACTTGCGAATAAGTATCTATCACCATAAATAAGTGTTGCGTAGTCTTCGGTGTATAAAGAATCATCATAAACAGTTTTAACTTGTGCTTGTTTTGTAACTGTGTTGTTTCTTCTTAATGTGATGGCTCCACTTGTAGCCACTGTTAAATCTTTTGTTTCATCAAAAGAATTAATAACTCCAGTAGAACCGCTAATAGGAACTAAGAAATAGTCTCCGACAACCTTATTTCCATCAAGAAGTTTGCTATTTCCTTCGGTTGGATAAACTGTAATCTTCTTGTCATAAGCGTATGGTGTGGTGAAATAGAAGACATCTTTACTGCTATCGTATGAAGCTTCGTTAGTCTCAACTCCACCTAAATCACTAGTGACTCTCTTATATGTAAGTCCGCGACAGAAATAGCTATCATCACTTGAAGTTGCTTTAAAGTAAACAACATCACCTTGATCAACACTATTGGTGGCGGTAGTACAATCTTTGTCTAAATATGCTTTAAGGGTAATATGTGTAGAATTTTGAATGTCTAACAAATAATCCTTAACAATTGGAGTATCATCACGATAATTTGGTGTAATAGAAATGAAATCATAATCGCCTTTATCAGCGACAAATGTTACATAGCCATTATCATCAACGTTTTGATCTTCTCCGTTAATTGATAATGAAGTAGGAATTAAATATCCATTTGCTTCTAATTTCACTCTTATTTCATTACCAAGAGTGACGTTATAGTATGTAACTCCATCTTCCACTAGAGCGTTAGTAAGTGGAGTAAAATTATTATCAATTTTTTCTGCGATTTCTTTAATTAATCCTTTTGCGTCATGAACGTACATCTTACTTGTTTCAACGACTTTAGGATTAATTGTGACTGCACAAGTAGCAGTAAAGTTACCATCAACTGTGGTAGCGGTAATATTCACTGTTCCATCTTTTAAAGTGCTAACAACACCTGCTTCACTAACGGTTGCAAATGTATCGTTACTACTACTCCATGTCACATCTTTATTTGTTGCGTCACTAGGAGTAACAGTTGCTTTAAGTGTGAAAGAGTCACCAACGGTGACTGTTTTACTTGTGTAATCTAAAAAAATACCTGTTACATGGACTGTTGTATCAACTGGTCCAGAAGGAGTGTTTGTTGCGCATCCAAAGAGCATACCTGAGGCAAGTATTGTCGGTATTAAGTATCTAATTGTCTTTTTCATATGCGCGTACTCTCCTTATACGTGTATAAATATTAAAGCACAGAGGCTTGGCTAAAGGAAGACCAAACCTCTGTACTAAATTATTTTAATAATATAAATGTATGCTGTAGCAATTACAAGATTTATGCTGCGACAACAACAAGGTTAGAAATGACAACTTGGTCAGAACCATTATCGCCGCTGCCATCTTTGGAATAAGCAAATTTTAATACTGTTCCAGCAGCATAATGTGTTGTTGCAAATGCAGTTGTTTCAATAGTTCCGGAAAGGTCACTAAGGACTCCACTTCCGTTGACTGAATATGTGAATTTATCCCATCCACTTTCAGAAGAAACGGAATAAGAGAAACTAACATCTGCATCAACCGCTAATGTTAATGTCATGAAACATGTTGAGCTACCAGCACCTGCGTTACCAGTAGTGAATGTTCCGGCAGCGGAATCAAACACCATTTGATAAGAGTTGCCATTTAATTCAATGTTACTGAACATTCCTGGATATGCAGCATCAATTTCGTTTGCTACATCGTTTTTAAACTTACCAGTAAGTTTTGCGTAAACACTCATGTTTTCATTAACTGCTGTTCCGCTAGCAATTGGATTGTTGAATTCTGGATCGGTGTACCAACCATCATGACCATGATAATAACTACTGTTATAATCAGGAAGTGTTAATGTTGCACCTTTATCTAAAACTCTTGTTTCATAGTTGCCATCTGGTCCATTTGTATAGACTTTAACAGTAACTTGTTCAACCCATTTAGCGTAGATTTCTGTATTAGCTGTAATACCAGCGCTGAAATCAAATGGAGTGTCATATCCAGTAGTTGTGTACCAACCATCAAAGCGATATCCGCTTCTAGTTGGATCTGCAATCTTAGTAATCGCTTGATTTGCAATGACTTCAACCTCTTGGTTATCAGTTGCTCCATCGTTAAAGTTGTAGCTTAATGTGACAGTATTGACACCAGTGATGTTAAGATTTCTAATCTTAGCCATATCAATGCCTTTATCACCACTGCTATCTTTACGATATTCAAATTTGATGACATTGCCAGCATCAACAACGATTGTCTTACTAGCGTATTCTGTCATGCTTTGTCCTGCCGCTTTAAGAACTTCGGTTTGTGAGCTTGTCTTTGTTGGTTTTGTATAAACCGCAAAGTAGTCATAGCTTCCACCTTCATTAGTTGAGAAGTAATCAAAGCTAACAGTAGCAGCTTTCTTAAATTCAATAACCATTGAAGAATATGAGCTCTTAACACCAGCGTTTGTACTGATGATTTCACCACTATCTTCAACGAAGTGCATATATGTAGAAACATCTAAGAAGATATCGTTAATATATTCACCAAATTGATTATAGAGATTATTGAATAAATCGCTTTGGAATCTGCCATTTAATTTTGCATAGATATCTGTGTTTGCATTAATCACATCACCAGAAGTAAATTGATTATTGAATTCAGTATCTGTGTACCAACCATCAAATCCAGTGTAGTAAGTGTAACTTCCGGAAGTATATGTTGGATCTGCTAAAACATAGCTTGTTCCAGCATCAACAACTTCTGAATGTGTTGCAGCTGCTTCTGGTCCATTTGCATAGACTGTAACAGTTGCTTCTTCACCAACTGGTGAGAGATTGAATGTTGTATTAGCGTTAGTTGTGACCTTTAAGAAGTATGTACCTGCTTCTAAGTTATAGACTTTATCTTTGTCTGTTCTTCCATTGCTGAAGGAAATGATTGCATCACTCGAATCATATAAGCAGAAGATTGGTTTACTTGATGTTTGATTGTGATCATTAATCTTTAGGTCACTTGTCAAACGAACTTTGCCTGCATTTTCAAGAGTGAATTTGTACCATCTATCGTTGAAGTCAGAACTATGTGTAATAACTTCATTTGTTCCATCAACAGGGACTGCTTTAGCAGAACTCTTAGAATATGTTGGGGCAATTTCAGAAGAAATTGTAAATGTTGTGATTGTATCTGCTGAGTTAGCAGTGAATCCAACATAATATGTTGTTCCTGCTTCAAGGTGCATAATCGCTGATTTAGCGCCATAAGAAGCAGTGACATTTGTAGATGTGAATGTTCCGTTAGAGATTGTTCCAATGTAAGCACCGCACCATTTTGCGCATTCATTTGTAATGAAGTAATCGCCAGTTGTTTCTGGGGTGTATGAAGCCCATAAAACACCTTTTTGTGGAACAGTGTCAGAGAATGAACCAGTAAATGGTTTTGCAGTTGTGTAATCTCTTCCATCGTTTGCGACACATTCTGTGAATTGAATTGTGAATGAACCATATCTAGTTGTGCTGTAGTTGACACCATCAACACCAGCGATGAATGATTCGCCAGCGGCTAATCTAACTTTTAAGATATTTCCAACACCACCACCAGAAGATGTGATGGATGGGGAATTGCCACAATCAGTAGATGGGGAATTACCAGTAGCTAATGTTACTCTAGTACCATCATCGTTATATCCTCTTAAGTAGATGTAATCATTAAATGAAGCAGCAGCGCTTGTAATGACTGCGGTAAATACTAAGTCATGGTCAGCAACAACTTTGAAGTATCCAGTATTTGCTTCTTCAAACACTTCGTAATTATAGCTTTGTCCTAATGTGACCATGATTGGGTCAGCGACTGAAGAACCTTGTGGTAAATCTTCAAATTGTGCATAGATTGTTTCGTCTCCAGCAACAACGTGTGGGAAGACGATTTGGTTTCCACCTGTTGGGGCATCAAACCATCCAACGAATTTTTTGCTTCCACCGTTATAAGATGGTTTGCCTGGATCAGATAGTGATTTGCCAACTAAAGTATTAAATACTTTTGAGCCAGCAACGCCACCTAATGTAGCGTTTTCAAAACTGAATGTAACTGTTGCAGCAACAGAGTCACTACAAATAACATTACCTTCGAATGTATACCATTTATCACCATCAGCAGCGGCTAATTCTTCCCACTCAGCTTCGGTACCTTCGTAATTGATTGTGACATTGCTTGGCCAGCTATCAACAACTGTTGGTAAGGATTCAACATCATAAGAAACATTAATTGTTTCAAGATTTGGTTGATTTGAACTAGTGATTCCTGTAGAAGATGGTTTAAAGTTTCTTGCATTAAGATTCAAAACTCTCAAACTGCCTTTTGGAATTGGATTGCTTGTTGCACTAGCCATGTTTAGTGGAATAGTGTATTCGGTCATTTTATTTTGTGTATAGAACAAGTAATTGCCAGCAGATGTAACTGTATTAGGAATATATACTTCCTCAAGAACAGAATTACCTTCAAATAAACCACTACTACCATTGACTTCTAATTTAGTAACTGGTGCTAAACCGTTAGTGCCATCATCGTAGTAATCTGGGATAACTGCTCTGACAACATTAGAATAGCTGCTGCCTCTTTTAATTTGGTAGCTACCATTTTTAAATTCGAATGTGTAAGCGCCCTCAATAGGATTTCCACTTGCATCATAAGCAAAAGAACCATAATTCTTTTCAGAACAACCAAATTCAACGGAAATTGATTCAACTTCCACTGGATTTGTGGCAACAATCTTAAAGAAGTTAGCTCCTTGCACTTCAACTCCATCACCGGCGGATGCTAAGTCGATTGAGTGATCTAAGTAGCCTGAGGTTGCACCCCACATAAGTACTGCATCATCTGCAGCTGCATTTGACGTAACTTGAATTCTTGTCATATCGTTGATTGGTTCGCTATTACCGTAAGAACCTTTAGCAAGGATTCTTCCTACTTTTCCAGAAACTGGAGTAACGTTTTTGTAATCAACTTTGACAGGATTGTCTAGGCCTGTTTTTGCATTAGCACTATTTGTCTTAAGTGATGCAACGCTAGCTGCACCATTAGTGCCATTAAAAACAACACCATAGTTTGGGACTGTAGCTCTTAATCTGCTAGCAGCAAAGTTGTCACCAAATAAAGGCATAACACAAATGCCCATACCGAGAACGGCTGTAATGCTAACAGCAAGAACAATCTTTTTCTTTCTAGAGTCCATTTAGTTGTCTCCTTTCGATTTGTAAGCCTTTGCCTACAAAAGATTATTAATTTGCGTAAATAATAGAATTATTGAACGCGTGTGTAAAGTGTTTTTATCTTACAAACCAAAATTTTTTAGTAAACAATTCCACTCGATAACAAAAAAGGTAACCATAGGTTACCTCTCTTATTTGTTTATTTAGTTATTAGGTATTTTATATTTATTTTTACCTTATTTACTATTCTTTGATACTGATTATTAAGCACATCTATATGTGATAACAATAGAATCAAGTGTCATTGAGTAATATTGCTCGCTATCAGATGTATACCAACTGAATTCATCGTTTTCAAAAAATGTTTCATTAAATGAAATTGATGTGGATTTTTTGTTATCAGAATCAGCAAACGAACCATTTAAGACTAAGCTATCGTATGATGCGACTCCTGTGAAATTAAAAGTTAACATTATGCCTACGGATGCATAACCATATTCAGAAGACGCTGTGAAGATATGAGATCCACCAAAAACACCAGGACCTTCAAAATATACATAAGACATGCCATTTGTTGAACCAAATGTTTCGCCAGACATTGTTGCGTTTTCTTTTTCGACATAGAAATCAAAATATCCTTCTGCGCTTGACTCCTCATTCAAATGAGCGTGTTCTGCGGTGAATGTAATTGTGTGCTCTGTGTAATTAGGGGTAGCCACTAATTTATCGAGTTGTCCAATTCCACTAGCAACGACTGTACCAATTCCAACTGCAAATACAGCGGCAATTGATCCAAATAATAGAATTTTCTTTTTCATTTTTTCTCCTCTTTTTTTGTTGTAAATATATTAAAAGAAAGATAACAAAGTTATCTTTCTTCATATTCAAGTTCTGCGGTAAAGTGATTTACCTCTCCAACTTTGCCTTTGATAATTTCAGGGAAAGAGTTGTTCGTATATAAACTTACCTTATCTCCTGATCTAATTTCCTTATCGTAATTGATGTTAATTCTTTTAATACGATGAGACTTATAAAACGCTTCATCATGAGTATTCAAAATATATTCAATATATGAAGTATTGTTGAGATGACCATTTAAATCAATTTCAGTGTATTTAACAGATTTTTCTTCCACTAAGTTTGTGGCGTCACCCACTACTTTTGCAGGTAATTCTAAATCGTTCTTATCTTTTTCGCCTTTGATTTTCACCATTGATTCTGGTTTTAAAACAACTTTTCTCGTGTTTTTATCAATAAGGGCCCAGCTAGAGCTAACCGCGATAATGAGTTTGCCTTTTTTATCATAAACTTCAAAATAACGTGGGAAGATAAATGATTTTGTTTCTCCTGGGTGAGTAGTAAAAAGCACCTCTTCATCTAAAGATGGAGTGCGATAAATCATAACTTCCATTCTAACAACAACCCAAAGAAGATTTTGATTCATTAAATCACGATGGCCAAGTTTTAAAGTATCAACGTGATTAGACGCAACTTCTTGAAAATGTTTGAATAAGTTAGATAATCTAATTTCTAAATTGGAATCGACATCCACTGAAGTGATTTTGACTTTTTCTTTATACATAAATTTACCAGTGGATATATTAATATATTTATTTAAATTATTTAAGCAAAAATTAAAAGAACCACTTATGAAGAAAATTCACGTGTGGTTCTTTGTTAGTTTATGCTTCTTTAATTACAACTTTATCGTCACTGTAATCAACGATGTATTTCTTCTCAATCGATAGATGTCCATTGACGATTTCTCTAGCAATTAAGGTCTCAATATTATTTTGGATGAATCTCTTAATTGGTCGAGCACCAAACTGTGGCGAATAAGCGTTATTTAAAATATACGCTTTAACCGCATCAGTGAACTCAAAACTATAATAAGATTCTTGAAGTCTTCTATTGAGATCGTTAAGCATCTTAGTAACAATCTTGCCTTGAACTTCTTTAGATAGAGGTGAGAAATAGACAATCTCATCAATTCTATTTAAGAATTCAGGTTTGAATGTTTGATGGAGTAATCCTTCAACTTTATCTCTTTCGTTATTAAGTAGATATTCACTACCTAAGTTACTGGTCATGATGATAATCGTATTCTTAAAGTCAACCACTCTTCCTTGAGAGTCAGTTAATCGACCATCATCAAGCATTTGTAAGAGCAAATTGAATACTTCAGGATGTGCTTTTTCGATTTCATCGAATAAGACGATAGAGTATGGGTTTCTTCTTACTTTTTCAGTAAGTTGTCCACCTTCTTCATAGCCAACATATCCTGGTGGGGCACCAATTAATCTAGAAGTTGAGTATTTTTCCATATACTCTGACATATCAATACGAATGATATGAGATTCAGAGTCGAATAGGGATTCCGCTAAAGCACGGGCAACTTCAGTTTTACCAACACCAGTAGGTCCAAGGAATAAGAAGGAACCAATTGGGCGGTTGCTATCTTTAATACCTGCTCTTTGACGTAAAATTGCATCACTCACAAGAGACAAAGCCTCATCTTGTCCGATAACTCTCTTTGATAATGTTTGTTTTAAATCCAAAACTTTTTCACGATCACCTTTTTCAATTTTAGAAAGAGGAATATTTGTCATTTTGGAAATAATACGGGCAATTTGTTCTTCATCCACTACTTCGGAAAGCAATTTACCTTCCCCTTTATTTGAGTCGGCCTCTTTAAGCTTTTTCTCTAATTCAGGGATTTTCTTATATTGTAATTCGCCAGCTTTTTCATATTCGGAATGTGATAAAGCGTAGTCCAAATCAAATCTCGCTTTTTCAAGTTGAGTCTTGATAGTTTTGACTTCTGTAATTTGAGACTTTTCTTTATTCCATTCTTCTAAGAGAACTTTGTCTTTCTTAGTTAATTCATCAAGCTCTTCAGTGCATTCCTTGAGTCTCTTCTTACTTGCTTCATCGCTCTCTTTAGAAAGAGCAACTTTTTCAATTTGAAGTTGTCTCATCTTTCTTTCGAGTTCATCAAGTTCAGCAGGCATGCTTGCTAATTCAACTTTAATAGAAGCGCATGCTTCATCTACTAAGTCGATAGCCTTATCTGGTAAAAATCTACTAGTAAGGTATCTGTTAGATAATGTTGCAGCGGCAATTAAAGCATTATCAGTGATTTTCACACCATGGAAACTCTCGAAACGATTTTTTAAACCTCTAAGAATAGTTACTGTATCTTCTACGGTTGGTTCATTAACTAATACTGGTTGGAATCTTCTTTCCAGAGCACGGTCTTTTTCAATATATTCACGATACTCTTTTAGAGTAGTCGCACCAATACAGTCAATTTCTCCTCTAGCAAGCATTGGTTTAAGCATGTTAGAAGCGTCAAGCGCTCCATCTGTTCTACCAGCGCCTACGATAAGGTGAATTTCATCAATGAAAAGAATGATTTTGCCATCTGATTCCTTAATCTTATTAAGTACAGCTTTTAGTCTCTCTTCAAATTCACCACGATACTTTGCTCCAGCAACTAGAGCACCCATATCTAGTTCATAGATGATTTTATCTTTTAGAATTGTAGGAACATCATTACGAACAATACGTTCCGCTAACCCTTCAAGAATTGCGGTTTTACCAACACCTGGTTCACCAAGCAAAATGACGTTATTCTTTGTTTTTCTAGCTAATATTTCAATGATTTTACGAATTTCTTCATCTCTGCCAATAACAGGGTCTACTTTTCCTTTTTTGACTTCTTCGCAGATGTTACGGCCAAACTTTTGAAGGACTTCTTTATCATTTTCATAATCAGGTACTTGATTCATTTGCATAATCTAAATCCTCCTTTTATCATTCTTATTGTAGCACAATTTTAGCACTCTGCAAGTGTGAGTGCTAATTTTTTTACTAAATATTTATATTTAAATTTGTTGTTTCGTCCTTTGTTAAGTTATTTTTGCAACTTTTAGCAAATAAAAAAAGATATCTGAGCACATTGTTTGCACTATACCCCCACCCCGTATATAATAATGGCGAGGTAAGTAATTATGGAAAACTGTCCGCATTGTAAAAAAGACCCTCGCCCTGAGGAACTAGTCTCAAATCTACAAAAACGATTAAAAAAGATATCTGGCCAAATTAATGGGGTTAGCAAAATGGTTGATGAAAACCGTTATTGCGGAGATATTCTTATTCAAATTGCCGCGATTGAAAGCGCGCTTAAAGAAGTTGGTTATATCATCTTAAAAGATCATATGTACACATGTGTATCTGACGATATAAAAAATGGTGAATTTTCTTCTTTAGAAGAAGCATTAGAAATATCTAAGAAGTTAAAATAATATGAGAATTGATGAAAAGTACTCGATTAGTGGAATGAGCTGTGCTGCCTGTAGCGCAAGAATTGATAAAACCGTTAGAGCGTTAAAAGGAGTTAAAGAAGTAAACGTCAATCTACTCACTAACTCAATGGTAGTAAGCTATGATGAAAAACTCTTAAGTCAAGAAAAAATAATAAAAGAAATCGCAAAAGCTGGTTACGGAGCCTCTTTTATCGATGCTTCAGAAAACGATTTGCCTATTTCTAAAGAAGAGTTAGAAGATCACGAAACTCCAAAATTGTTTAAAAGATTAATTACCTCTTTAATACTACTTATTCCTTTATTTTATTTAGGAATGGGATTCATGCTTAATTGGCCTTTGGGTGAATTAGTTAATCTCCCGTTTGTTTTAGTCATTATTGAAATGGCTCTTTCTTTATCAATAATGCTTATAAATCACAAATTCTTTGTTTCTGGTTTTAAGGCTATTATTCATAAGTCTCCAAACATGGATACTTTAGTAATGCTTGGAAGCGGAGTTGCTTTTATCTACTCTTTAGTCTTATCAATCATCTTATTTGTTGATACTGCGAACGGAGAACCACTACATTCGCTTCACATGATTATGATGAATATTTCTTTTGAAACTGCAGGAATGGTTCCAACTTTAATCACTATTGGAAAAACTCTAGAAAGCTATTCAAAAGGAAAAACCACTAATTCAATTAAAGCATTAATGAATTTAACACCAAAAACAGCGATTATCATTCAAAATGATAAAGAAGTTGAGGTTCCAATAAACGAAGTTAAAATAGACGATATCTTTATTGTCAAGCCAGGAATGAGTGTTCCAGTTGATGGAGAAGTCATTTCAGGCAATTCAAGTATTGATGAATCAATGTTAACAGGAGAATCTCTTCCAATAGATAAAGAAGTTGGAAGTCTAGTCAAAAGCGCAACAATCAATCAAAACGGAGTATTGGTTTGCAAAGCTATACGTGTTGGTAAAGACACCACTATTAGTCAAATCATCAAAAGCGTAGAGAAGGCTGCTAATAGTAAGGCAAAGATTTCTCAACTTGCAGATCGAGTGTCTGGAATATTTGTTCCAGTAGTCATTTTAATGGCGATCATTGTTTTCATTTGTTGGTTAATTTTTGGAGGAGATTTTGTCGCCTCCCACGCCGACATCCATTCAACCTTACTTTCATATTCAATTGAGCGAGGAATTTCTATTTTAGTTATCTCTTGTCCATGCGCTTTAGGTTTAGCAACACCAGTTGCAATCATGGTTGGAAGCGGAAAAGGAGCAAGAAATGGAATCCTCTATAAAAACGCAGAGGTAATTGAAGAGGCTGGAAAGACTGACTACATCATTTTTGATAAAACAGGAACAATTACAAAAGGTAAACCAACAGTCACCGATGTTATTTCCTATATAGATGAGAATGAACTAATTGAAATCGCATCTTCAATCGAATCAAATAGCAATCACCCACTAGCTTTGGCGGTCATTAACTACGCAAACGAAAGAGGAATTAAAGGGATTTTTGCCGAAGAATTTGAAAACGTCTCTGGCAAAGGATTACAAGCAAAAATCAACAATAAGGCCGTTTTTGCCGGAAATATTGCTCATTTAACGGAGAAAAACGTACAAATTGACGATAAAGTCGATTTAATCAACTCACTATCCGCTCAAGGAAAGACCCCACTTTTATTTGCTAGAGAAGATAAGCTCATTGGAATTATCGCAGTGAGTGATGTCGTAAAAGAAGATAGTAAAGAGGCAATTGAAAAGATTAAAGGATTAGGAATTATCCCAATCATGCTGACTGGAGATAATTCTTTAAGTGCAAGATATATTGCTGATCAAGTTGGAATCGACCATGTCATTAGTGATGTTTTGCCAGAAGGTAAACTTGAAATAATCAATAAAATCAAAAAATATGGCAAAGTCATGATGGTTGGAGATGGTATCAATGATGCGATTGCTCTAACTAGCGCTGATGTTGGAGTGGCGATTGGCCAAGGCAGCGATGTTGCTATTGATAGCGGTAATATTGTCTTAATGAAATCATCACTTTTGGATGCTTACGCCGCTATACGCTTATCTCAAAATGTATACCTAAATATTAAAGAGAATTTATTCTGGGCATTTATCTATAATCTCATTATGATTCCAATTGCTGCTGGAGTCTTATCTTTTGCTGGTGTTTATAAAGTCATGCCATGGATGGGGAGTGCCGCAATGGCGTTATCTTCTGTCTTTGTTGTTTGTAATGCCTTAAGAATTAATTTATTCAATCCTTACAAATTAAGGAAGATTAATAAACATAATAATGTTCCAGATATATTAGTTAATTACAATAACTGTGAAATAAAGGAGAATAAAAACATGGAAAAGGTTATTAAAGTTGAAGGAATGATGTGCATGCACTGTGTCGCACACGTTAAAGAAGCTCTTGAAGGAATTAAAGGTGTTGATTCAGTAGAAGTTTCATTAGAGAAAAACGAAGCAGTCATCACCTCAAAAAAAGAAGTCAAAGATTCGTTAATTGAAAAAGCTATTACTAAAGCAGGCTACAAAGTAGTAAAGTAGTAGCATGAGTAAAATTGATATTGTCTTTGTTGATATTGATTGCACACTTCTTAACTGGTCAACTAGACCACCATTTTTCGATATCGATTCAATAAATGCATTAAAAGAGGCCCAAAAGAAGGGGGTTCTTGTATTCTTTTGCACTGCTAGACCATATCATTCAGTAAAAGAAATTAAGATTCTTGACATCTTCACTCCTGATGGAATGATCCTTGCAAACGGAGGCTTTGTTTTACACAAAGACATAATCCTTTATGAGACAATCATGGAGAAAGAAGTATTCGAAAGACTATGCGATCTTGCAATAAAGTTAAATGTTAATGTTGAAGGCGTTAGAAGATATGATTGTTTCTTTATTGCTGAAGAAAATGAAGCTGTTAAACAGCTTTTCAATACATATCCAGAAAATATCCCTAGCATTGAAGACTATCATAATCAAGATGTTATTGGACTCACATTATTCGCGCAGAAAGAGTTAGACGAGAAATTCATGTCTATCATGCCTAAGGATAGTTATTATTTCCGCTACCACGACTATGGAGTGGATGTTTGCACCGTTCCTCATGTTAAAGGCGAAGGCATTAAAGTTGTTTTAAAAGAGTTAGGCATTTCTAAAAATCGTGCAATGGCAATTGGAGATGATATCGCTGATATATCAATGTTTGAAGAAGTGAAATACGGAGTGGCAATGGCTAATGGAAAAGAAGAAGTCATTAAAGCAGCCAAAATAAAAGCTCCTTCAATTGATGAAAGCGGAGTTAAATACGTTATAGAAAAATACGTATTATAAATAGAATTTATAAAATAAAACCATCTCGGAAGGAGAACGAGATGGTTTTTTGGTTATTTATATTGGAGTTTATTTCCAAAATAATCCTTTTTTAATTGCCTCTTCTTTTTTAATAGAGAGGACTTTATATCCAGTTGGCTTAAACGCTGCTTTAATAACTTCTTCAGTTAGTTTTTCAGGAGTTATAACAACTGCTTCGTTTTTAAAGTGAGAAGAGGATACTTTCTTGATTTTGAAATTTCTTCTAAAGACATCGTTAACGTGTGTCTCACACATTCCACACATCATGCCTTCAATTTTGATAATATATTTATTCATATTTTTATCCTAACGCAATATCTAATACCATCATGAGAACAAAGCCAACTGCTAAACCAATGGTTGCTAAGTTAGAGTGCTTACCTTCGTTAGCCTCTGGGATTAATTCTTCGACAACAACATAGATCATTGCACCTGCTGCAAACGCTAAAGTGATTGGCAAAATTGATGATACCAAAGAGGTGAGTCCAATTGCGAGTAAAGCAGCGACTGGTTCCACTACTCCAGAGAGAAAACCTAGCAAGAAAGCCTTTAATTTTGAACAACCTTCCTCTTTTAAAGGCATAGAAATAATCGCACCTTCTGGGAAGTTTTGGATTGCAATACCGATAGACAAAGCAAGCATTGCTTGTTCGTTAATGTTACCAGTAATTGCGCTAGCGATAATAACCCCAACCGCTAATCCTTCTGGAACATTATGAAGCGTAACAGCAAGCATCATCTTAAAGGTTCTAGATAGCTTATTCTTAATTTTTCCTTCTTCACCTTTATTGATATGCATGTGTGGGATTAAGTAATCGAGTAAAAGTAAGAAGCCAATACCAATTAAGAAACCAACCGCAGGAATAAGCCACATTCTGTAATCGCCTTTTTCATAGTTATCGATTGCAGGTTGGAGTAAACTCCAAATTGAAGCTGCAATCATCACACCAGAAGCAAATCCAAGCAAAACTTTTTGTAGTTTTGGGTTAATTTCCTTTTTCAAAAAGAAAACCATAGCGCTACCAAGAGTTGTACCTGCTAATGGGATTAATAAGCTTAATATAACAAGTGGTGACATAGGTCCTCCTTTCCGGTTAGTTAGTCTTAACTAACCAATATATTATATACATATTAAAAATAAAGGCAAACAAAAACGATATTATATTTTTATGAATAACAAGTTATTCATTAATTGCTCTAGCAGGATCTTTTTTGCTGGCAATAATAGATGGAATAAGAGCAGAGATAAGAGCGGTTAATAAACCTAAGCCCACCATGATTGGTGCTACCCACCACTGGAAGCCAGGAAGAGTAAATGTCGTAGAACTTAATAAGTAAAATTTGTACTGATATATAGCACCTGTTAGTAACTTATTTATTGGGTAAACAAGAATTATCGATAGAAGAATGCTTAAGAATGAACCAAATAGACCTGCTATAAGTGATTCCGTTTCCACCATTAATCCTATATCTATTTTTCTAGCGCCTAAGGATCTTAGTAATCCAATTTCATTAGTTCTTTGGTGAATAGATATATAAGTAAGTATAGCGTTAAGGATGGCGCTTACAATAACAGAAATAACAGCAAAGGCATATAAGACACTTGTCATCAATAAGATTGCACCATTAAATTGAACAGTGACTCTTTCAAGATAGTCGTTATATGTCAAAGTTCCAAAATCAACTTCTTCATCAGATACATATTTATCAAAATAGTCAGATATCGCACTTCTTGATTCAAAATCTTTAGTGAAGTAATAAAGAGTGGTAACTCTATCAAAAGCACCCATATTAAACAAAAGTGCCTCATATACATAGTCAGAACTATAAGTTGTACTACCTGATTGAATATCAGTAATAAGCTCACCAGTAATAACATTTTTGCTTTTTCCGAGTGATTTTTGAGCAACAACTATATCGGATTCGTTGGCGTTTTGAATGACATTTCTTTCAAACGCAGGATTATAAATGATGCCCGATTTAAGTAATGGATTATCTGAATCTTCTTTTTCTCTGATAATACCTGTAATAGTTAATTCATGGGTGGATTCTTCATAGAACTCTTGTCCAGTTTTTCCACGAACGCTAAATAGTTCTGTAGAAGTATCGTAATAATAGTAATCATTATTAGGAACATATTTATATTTCTTACCAACAATGCTATCAAAGGTAAGTTTTTGCTCACTATAGTGAGATGTATCAACATCAAATCCAAGAGATTGTAATGTCGCTCCTGTAAGTCGGTTATAAGAATCAACGACTAACGCTAATTCGTTTTCTCCTCTAGGGAAATGACCACTTAAACAATCATATTGAAGTTCTAAGAAATCAAAATCATCAATACTCTTATAAAAGCTATCATACACTGAAGCAACTTTTTTATATGTTGAGTCATTTACTTTAGTAAATAAGTTAAAGTTTGTCGCTGATGCCTTATATGAAACGTTATAGTATTCCTTTGGCATATTGCCCATATAAGAAAGGAAATCATCACTCATATAATTCAAGTGGTCTTGAGTGGCTAATTGACTTAAATCAACAAAGACATATTGATCATCTGTAAATTCTTCATATTCAGAAGTACTTCCTTCACTAGAATATTTAGCGTATGAAGAAATAGTTACTGGATAAATAGATAAGGCTCTTTCTTCCGTGTCCACAAATGTCTTTGAAACACCACTACTAATTGAAAGAATTAATCCAACTCCAGCTAAGCCAAGCGAGCTTGCTAGAATGATTGAGATTGTAGAATATTTTTTAACAACAAGGTTCTTAACTCCCCACTTTAATGAAGTGTGTAAAGGAATAGAGACTTTACCTAATTTATCGTCAATTTCGCCCTCTTTTTGGGTAATTGGGGCGGAATCTGACGTAATTTTTCCATCCTTAAGTTCAATAATGCGATCAGAATATTTAGAAGCGTATTCGTGGTTGTGAGTGACCATAACCACCAAATGATCTTTAGATAATTTTTTAAGGATTTCCATTATTTGAGATCCGGTTTTGCTATCTAAAGCACCAGTTGGTTCATCCGCTAAAATGACAGTTGGTTTTCCAATAATTGCTCTAGCGATTGCCACTCTTTGTTTTTGACCACCAGAAAGAGCTTTTGGTTTATCAAATTTCTTATCTAGTAAATCTACTTCTTTTAAAGAAGCATCCACTAGTTCATCAATGTTTTCGATTTTACGATTCGAGATTTGAAGTTTTACCGCTACATTATCTCTAACATTAAGGTGAGGAAGTAAGTAGCAGTTTTGTAACACAAAACCAATTTTCTCGTTTCGATAAGCATCCCAATCTTTATCTTTAAAGTTATCAGTAGGAACTCCATCAACAATCATTCTTCCGCTTGTTGGCTTGTCTAATCCACCAATGACATTTAGTAAAGTAGTCTTACCACTTCCAGAAGCTCCAACAATCGAAACAAAACCACTCTCAGGGAGAGTTAATGAAACATCATTAAGTGCGATGACATCATCGGATATTTGTTTTCGAGTGTAAATTCTAGAAATCTTCTCTAAGGTAATCATGATAATTTATTATAGCCTATTACAACTCTATATATAATATAAGAACAAATTTTCCCTATAAAAAAATATGTTTTCTTATCATTAATAAGCGTGTAATATTTATCCATTGACTGAAAGGATTGATATTATGAAAAAATATATCGGAACAGTTTTAACTGCTCTAGTGGTAATTGGTTTATCAATAACTGCTTTATTTGTTAGTGACTTATCATTAGACAACGTTCAATTAGAAACTCTAGTCATCTTAGCCTTCATTTGTGGAGGAAGCATATTATATTGCTTCATTGTTGGAGAACTTGCTCACAATAATTCACAAATGGATAAATTATGGTCAATCTTACCTATTGCTTATACCTGGGTAATTGCTGCCAAAGGTGGAATGGATATTAGACTTGTTGTCTATGCTGTTATCGTTACCTTATGGGGAATTAGATTAACTATTAACTTTGCAAGAAAAGGTGCCTATAGTTTGAAATTCTGGACTGGTGAAGAAGATTATCGCTGGGCGGTCTTAAGAAAAACAAAAATCTTAGGAAATAGATTTGCTTGGTGTGCATTTGATTTATTCTTCATCTGTATTTATCAAAATCTCATCGTTCTCGCTATTTGCTTACCTGCGTTAGCGTGTATGGGATCAACTATTCCGTTTGGAGTCTTTGATTATGTTGCATCAGTTAGCTCTATGCTTTTCTTAATCTTAGAGACAATTGCAGATGAGCAACAATGGAGATTCCACCAAAATAAAAAGAAGTTCCTTAGAGAAGTCAAAACACTTGATGATATGCCAGAACCATATAATATCGGTTTTAACACAACTGGATTATGGGGATATTTCAGACATCCAAACTATTTAGGAGAACAAGCAATTTGGCTTTGCTTATATGTCTTTGCTATCGGAGCTGGAGTATGTAAGGCCGCTATCTTTAACTGGTCAATGATTGGACCACTATTCTTAGTTCTTCTTTTCTGCGGTAGTTCTGCATTTGGAGAAGCTATCTCATCAAGTAAGTATCCTTTATATACCAAATATCAACAACAAGTATTTAAGTACTTGCCAATTAGAAAGTTCAATCCAGACAAATAAGTCGTAAATTATTAAAATTCAAAAAGTGATGCTTTGCATCGCTTTTTATTTTTCTTTAAAAACTAATAATTGCCTTTAAATATATACGGAATATAATAAGGTATAAAGATTATACCGTTTAGGAGATATAGGTATGAAGTATTTATCAGTCAGTGAAACCGCTAAAAAGTGGGAAATCAACGAAAGAAGAGTGCGTGCGTTACTTCAAGAAAAACGCATTGAAGGTGCGATTTATGAAAACCATCGCTATCTTATTCCGGAGAATGCTAAGAAGCCACTCGATAGAAGAATTAAAGGACAAAGATTATTTGAAGATTCGCCATTAAAAGGCATTGATATTGATTTTAAAAACTATCGTAAGCAATATCCAAGTGAAGATGGATACTTTGGTAGATATGGAGGATCATTTCTTCCTAAACATTTGCAAAAGGCAATTGATGAAGTTTACGCTGGATATTTAACTATTGCTAAAAGCGCTAAATTTATCAACGAATTACGTGATATTAGAAAGAACTACCAAGGACGCCCTACACCTATTTATCACTGTCAAAACCTCTCTAATTATTTAGGAAAAGTGCAAATCTACCTTAAAAGAGAAGACCTAAATCACGGAGGAGCACATAAACTTAATAACGCCATGGGACAAGCGTTACTCGCTAAATATCTTGGCAAAAAGAAACTAATCGCTGAAACAGGAGCAGGAAGTCATGGAAGTGCAGTTGCAATGGCAGCTGCCTACTTCGGATTAGAATGCGATATTTACATGGGACAAGTTGATATAGAAAAACAATTCCCAAATGTTAATAGAATCAAAGTATTAGGTGCTAATGTCATTCCTGTTACTAAAGGAACTGCAACTTTAAAAGAAGCGGTTGATGCTGCTTTTGAAGGATGGGCTAAAGAATATAAAACTGCGTTCTATGTAATCGGTAGTTGTGTTGGGCCACATCCATATCCTCTTATGGTGAGAGACTTCCAAGAAATTATCGGTAGAGAAGCCAAAGAACAATTCAAGGAATTGACTGGTGAACTTCCGGATATAGTTACTGCCTGTGTAGGAGGCGGAAGTAACGCAATCGGAATGTTTGAAGCATTCTTAGAAGAACCAGTAAATATCGTTGGAGTTGAGGCCTTAGGTAGCGGATTAGAAGTTGGTAAAAACGCGGCAACAATGACAATTGGAAAAGAGATGGTCTTACATGGCTTTAATTCACTAGTTATTCAAAATAAAGAAGGAAATGTAGCGGATGCTTATTCCATCGCTAGTGGATTAGATTATCCAGGAGTTGGATCAGAGCATGCTTTCCTTCATGAAATTGGAAGAGTTAAATATGAAGCTATTAGTGATGATGAGGCTGCAGAAGCGTTCTTCCTGCTCTCTAGATTAGAAGGCATTATTCCTGCAATTGAATCATCTCACGCTCTTGCGTATGCAATTAAATGCGCAAGAAATATGAAATATGGAAGTATCCTTGTTAACTTAAGTGGACGAGGGGATAAGGATATGGATTATATGCTAGAGAGATATCCTCATATGTTTAGATAAAAAAGTGGCAATTGCCACTTCTTATTTTAACTGTAATGTTTCAAATAGATCCCCAAAGTACTGTTGGATATCTTCTATCGACATTCCTTTATCAAACAGGTCTTTGATATAAACACTTTTACTATAAGTAATAATGTTATGGGTTATATCGTAGAAACTACAGATTATAGGAATGTTTTTACCGCTTTGATAAATATAATTAGCAATATAGATAAATCCAGGGAGAGGCTTATTATCGTGATTAATGCAATCACTTGATTGACTATCTCCGAAGATAATTACGCATCCTCCATTTTCAATTTCTTCTTTTGCTTTATTCACTGTGATTTGGAATCTCATGTCTTTATAAGAAGGAACTGCCTCTTTTGCGTGAGATAAGAAATAACCAAAAGGAGAAACAAAGAACGCGAATAAAAAGGAAACAAGTTTATTATTGTGACATCTTTCTCTTCTGAAATTATATGCAGCCTTATACGCTGAAATTAATCCATCACAAAAGTCCCCTCTAATCAAGGTCTTAAATTGATAAGGGAAATTCATGCATATTCTAATTGGGCCTTTACTACCGCTATGATTAGCGAGAATCAAAGATGGTTCTTTTATATTCTCAATACCAACAGATTTAACTTTTTTAGTAAAGACTTTTAAAACTGCGTTAATAAATCTAATACGAAGTGATAATTTTTGTCTCTTATTCATTATTTATACCACTTCCTATCAAGCTTACCTAAAGCGTTCTTCTTGAGTTCATTAACACAGTTAATGTGAATGTCGTATTTAGTTAAATCTTTCGCTAAATTGTATTGATCATTCATCACCACATCTAGATATAAAACACCATTCTTTTGATAAATAATGCTTTCTTTAACATGTGGGTTTTTATTAATTTCTTCTTCAAAAGATTCTGGTTGGATTTTTTCTCCATTAGCCATAATGATGAGATTATCTTTTCTGCCTTCTACATATAGACATCCATCTTTTATATATCCAACGTCTTTAGTTCTTACTTCTTTTACTACTTCACCTTTTAGATATTCCTCAAGGTAATTAAGCATAATGCTTTCACCTTTAACCACTATCTCTCCATCTTCAGCAATTTCAACATTGTGGATAGGCAAAATATAGCCATCCGACTGGTTTCTTGCGCCTTTTATCGGTGAAATTGACACTACTGGGCAACATTCACTTAGCCCATAACAAGAGCAAACTGAGACCCCATATTTTTCAAATTTATAAGCGATATCTTTATTAGGTTTAGACCCACCCACTATAATAGCTTTTAAATTCTTATCAGTGTTTTCTTTTCCGTTTTGTTCAAAAAGCATATATATCGCATCACACATATTTGATGTAGTGTGAGTCGCATCAGGTTCATATCTTTTCAAAGATGAAAGATACTCGAACACTGAATATGTATAGACAATTGAACCTTCAATAAGAAGGATACAAATGTAATCGCTTATAATTCCTATCGCATGTGTAAGAGGAGCAATATTGATATATCTCCAACCTTTAACGATTCCCAGAATAGTTAAGGCATCAAAGCAGTTAAGAAGAACTGCTCTATGAGGAAGAACAATAACTTTGTTATCTTTCGATGTCCCTGAAGAAATAAGGGCCAAACAAGGGGATTTTGGATCGATATCGCCTTTATGATATTCATATTCTTCATATGATTCAGAATTAATGAAATCATGAACATTATTTTCATCAATAACAAAGTCATATTGATATTTATCAAGAGGAGACTTTTCTATATAGGCATCTCTAATAAAAGGAAGCGATCCCTTAAATAGACAAGCGTTATACGCTGCTATGGTTAGAGATTTTGATTTAAGATTTATGAGAATCTTTCCTTTAGGAATATGAGAGTAGATTTTAAAAGAAAGAATTAACAATTCTTTTCTTGTTATTTCTTTTCCTTCGTCAATTATAAAAACACGGTTATCATCTTTAGATAACACGTCCAAAATAAGCTCAACTATATTCTCATAATTATTGAACATATTTCACACTTTCCACTAAATCGCTCAGAGTCTTAATTGGAGGTATTTTTCCATCCTTAAAGAAAATCCCCTTACGGTTTAAATTAGACATCAACGCAAGCGCTCTAAAAGAGTCAATGTTCAAATCTTCTTTAAGTAATGTTTTGTCATTGATATTAATATCAGAATTATGAATTAACTCTTTAATACAAAAGATAATATCTTCTTTGATGTTTGCCATATAGCCTTCTACTTATTGTTTTATTATAAAGTTGTAACTTTAAATAAAAAAGTCAAAGTTTAAAAATAGTCATAATAAAGATGACTATTAGTTTAATAACTTATTCTCCTGCAGAAACTAATTCCATTAACTTATTATGGAGAGTTGGGAAATGATTATCTCCTAATTTCATAATGCGTCCTTCAGGGGTGAGAAAGCAATGCTCACTATCGCCTTCAAATATAACTGTATCGTCTTTTTTCATTACATAATGAACAGTTAACACAAATCCGGTATAGTTTTTAACCGAGACTTCTATCATAACTTCATCTCCCACTGTGGAAGGTCTTTTATATTTAATATTGTTTAATCCCACTACTGGAGATACTAGTCCTTGCTTTTCAAATTCGAGATAACTAAATCCAATATTTTTGAAGAAGTCTAATCTCGCTTCTTCCATCCATCTAATGTAATTAGAGTGATGAGTAATTCCCATTTTATCTGTTTCATAATATTGAACAATGTGTTTATACGCCATAAGTATCTCCTTAGGAATAACATAAAGCTTTATAAAGATTGACGCAATAAAAAAGCAAGCCAAACGGACATATTGTTTTGACTTGCTAAAGATTTTTTATTTATTTGGAATAAGTGAGTGTCTCGCGATATTCGTTTTTATCTAATGTTGTAGTATTGATATCAGATCCATAACGTTCTGTCATTAAGCCGTTACTAGCAAAAATCATTGTCAATTCCATTTTGCCACCATCATATGTGCTAGAAGCAAAGATTCTATAGGAATCATCTCTTGCGTAGAACTTATAAGTTTTATCAACGTTTTGAATAGTATTTAAACTTGTTAAGTAATCTTTGATAAATAACTTATCGCCTAATGTAATTGCACCTGTAGAATATTCCCAATCGTGTGTTGTTGCGTTATAGGTATATTCGACTGTGCTTGTTTGTCCATTAGAAGTAGCACTACCTGTGGCTTTTGTTGCATCAAATGATGGGCTTCTATCCGCAACTAATGTTTTAAAGTTTTCAAAGTTGTATTGCTTTTCTGGATTAACGATGTCTTTAACAAAATTACAACTAGTTAAACAAACTAGTCCTAAACCCATTAATAAAATTGGTAATGTTTTTTTCATGTTGAAATCTCCTTATCAAAAATATGATAAAACGATTATTGGCCTTTTTAGCCAAGAAGAAACACTCCATGGCAAAAATTTGAAAACTTTTTAAAATAGTGAACAAAAAAGGAAAAAATTTGAAAAAATAGATATATGAGTGTTTTAAGTGCACACGGTGTAACATTAGCGGAAGTTAACCACTACGATTCAATATATTCGTTAAGCTTCTTTTCTATTGCAGAAAACACCTTAGAAGATAAAGACAGAGTTCTAAAAGCGTTTATTCATAGTCATGAAGAATACGAATTCATCATTCCTATAACCACTATGCCTCTTCTTTATTATGAAAAGGCTAATTATATAGGAGAAGTTGGATACGTTTATCCTGTTAATCCTTTTGTAAGACACGGGATTGATGTCGACTTACATTCTAAAGTTATCTCCATAACAGTGGATCAAAAATATTTTGATGCCATTAAGACCCAATTAGGATACAAAAATAAATATTTCTACACTCGTTTTCTTTATAAGAAAAGTCTTCTAGATTTAATAAAAAAGTTTGAAGAAGAATATGCTAATAAAGGTAGTAGCCTCGTCTTTTTAGCAGACTCAATAATTAGACTATTAATTGAACTTGGTCTACAAAGTGGGGAAGATAATCGCCGCCCCGAAAGAAAATATGCGAAGAATATGAAGAATATCTTGTTATATATTGATAACAATTATACAGATGTGGATCTCACCATTGCTAAGATCGCCGAGATGTCAGGATATTCAATAACTTATTTCACAAAAGCATTCAGAAAATATATGCATGACACTCCTATTATGCACCTAAACAAAATGAGAATTTCTCAAGCCAAGGTGTATTTTGAAAATAGCGATTTAACAATTCAAGAAATCGCTCATAAAGTTGGATATAAAAATATATCTACATTCACAGAAGCATTTAAAAGAGTCATGGGTATGACTCCTAATTACTATCGCAAGAAATTCATGTAAATAAGCCATTACCTACATGTTTTTTGCATTTTAGCGAAATATTTATAGGCCTTTTTCAAAAGGCTTTTTGTGTCCTCGAATGATATTGCGTCTAAAGCATCATGAATATTTAAAACAACAATATCGCTTATTTCACTTTCCTGTCTTTTAAATGAAATGTCTTTAACTACTCCAACAAAAAACACCACTGTTTTATAAGCGTCATATTCAGGAATGTAATAGGAAATCTCATCTCTAAAATCTTTAAGAAGAGTAGTAGTTAGACTTGTTTCTTCTTTGCATTCACGTAATGCTGTCTCTTCTTCTGTTTCGTTTATTTCAACGTGACCCTTAGGAAATCCAACAACACCATTATTTTGTTTAATCAAAATAACTCTATTTTCATTTCCAAAAGAGCAAAACGGAATAACACCACACGATTTTTCTTTTTTCATAATTTTTTATTTTCCAACAATGATTGAAACTATATCCTGTATTTCTTCCGGATCTTCGAAATCGATTAGAAGCATAGGCTTTGCTGTTGGATATGGGATTTGTTCTTTCATATGGTATTTTTCTAGACCAGCAGCTTTTTTAACAAGGAAACGATTATCGTAAACACCGCCAAAAATCTTTCCATCCTTATAAAGGATGTACTCGCCCATCATTTTTTTATATGAAATTTCTTCGACTTTGCGAAGTAATTCTAGAACATATGTTAAATACTCACTACTGCTTGCCATATATCAAGTTATCTTGTTTATTATCTTACTTATTATCTTGCTTATTAACAAATAAAAAGTGCCGAATTAAATCGACACATTTTCAGTGTGTTTGGCAGGGGTAGTAGGAATCGAACCCACATTAACGGTTTTGGAGACCGGAGTACTGCCTTTGTACGATACCCCTA
>DFJP01000094.1 GCA_002373085.1 Caryophanales bacterium UBA3668
AACACTCTCTTTGAATCTTACTCATAGAAACGAATTCTTGTGTCATGACCCATTCTTTGATTGATTGATATTTGTTTTCTTCTTCTTGAGAACTTTCTTTTTCAACTTCGCCTGGTGCTAAAACAGGTTGAGCTGGTTCTTTAGAATGATCCACTAAATCTAAGAAGTTTGGATCGTAATATGTTTCGTAGTGTTCTTTTAAATAATTCACTACGTGAACAATCTCTTTATTTTGAATATAGCATCCTTGTAAACGGGTAACACCAACTCGAGAAACTAAAGGTGATTGAACGAGCATATCGCCTTTACCTAAAAGGGTTTCTGCTCCAGCTTCACCGATGATGATAATTGAATCAGTGTAGCTACTAGTCATTAAAGCGACGTGAGTTGGAATGTTACCTTTAATAACACCAGTAATGATGTTGGTGGATGGTCTTTGGGTAGCAATACAAAGATGGATACCTGCTGCTCTAGCTTTTTGAGCAATAGAAACAACTGGTTGAGAGATTTCTTTACAAGAATCGACTAAATCTGCATATTCATCAATAAAGACGATGATATATGGAAGAGGATCGATTCCAGTCTCTTTTGCGAATTTGTTATAGTCTTTGATGTTACTAACTTCTCCATTTTGAGAGAAAAGTTCATAACGTCTATTCATTTCATCACATAATTTTTGTAAGCAAACTTTAGCTTTTTCAGCTTCAGTAATGATTGGACATAATAAGTGAGGCATGTCACGATATTTTGTCATTTCAACACGTTTAGGATCCACTAAGACAATTCTTAAATAATCAGGAGAAACTCTCATGATTAAAGTAGAAATGATTGAGTGGACATAAATTGATTTACCACTTCCAGTGGTACCAGCAACTAATAAGTGTGGGAATTCATCAAAATCTGCGTAGATGACATTACCAGAAATATCCTTACCAAAGGCTACTGCTAAAGGATGTTTTTTAACATCAGGAAGAGCATTAAATGTATCTTTAAAACCAACGGTTGTAATCGTTGCGTTAGGAACTTCAAATCCAGAATATGATTCTCCAGGAACAACTGCAGCAAATCTAGCAGCAACTCCGCCTAATCGACGAGAGATATCTTGGACATATTTCTCAACGTTTTTAGAGGAAACGTTTGATTCATATTCAACATTAAATCTAGTGATGGATGGACCAATTGTATAACCAGATACACGAGCACCAGTTCTAAAGTCAGAAAGAATTGAATTAAGTGCTTCTACTCTTTCGTTAGCGACTTTCTCGTTAATTTCACGGGCTTCTTCAGTCTCATAAACCATAAGCAAGTCAGTTGAAGGTGGAATCCAAACGATCTTTGGACGTTTAACTTCTTGAGGAGTTTCCATTACTGGAGTTGGAGTAGCGTGAATCATGGATTCATTAGGAACCTCAACTGCTTCTGCAAAGTGTGGCTGCATTTTGACTAAAGATTCATCAATAGTCTTTTCTTCTTGAACAGGTGGTACTTCAGGAGTTGGTCTAGAATCAATTAAATTGACTTCTTCCGCCTCTTCAATAATTGGAGTTTCTTCGATAACAGGTGTCTCTTCTACTGCTTGAGGTTGTGGTTGAGGTTTAACTTGTTGGAATCTGGAGAATGGATTACCTTCATTATTAAACACTAATGGGGTAAATTCTGTGTATTCATTATTTTGCTCGTTGATTTGAACTTTTCTTCCATAGATTTCATCTAGTGATGAACCAACTTGAGAAAATCCACTATTTTCATTTATAAATGGAGTTTGGTCACTTTCAAAACCAACCTCGATATTTGCAGGTTCTAATTCTTGTCCATAATTGTTTTTAGAGATATCAGTCTTATGGTTACTAATTGGATCTTGATAGATATGAGCCTCTTCAGTGCTAATAACTGGGTTATTTTCTTCTCTTTGTCTTTCGATGATTTCACGCTTAGCTGCTTCTTTTTCACTCTTTCTTTGAGCCTTACTCTTCTTTTCTCCTTTTAAAGAAAGGAGTGTCTTATATAGAACTGCTAAAACTCCTAAAAGGAAAATAACGACACCAAGGAAGATGATAATTGCGTCGTTTTGAATAAGTCCACCAGCAAGAATGCCGATTAATCCACATGCGTATAGATTTGAACCATCAAACATATTGATAAGAGTTTTTTGGTCATAATATGAACCGAGTTGACCGTTAAAACTATCTAATAGTTCAGATAATTTAATCGTGGCGAAATTCATTCCTTGGGATTTAACAGTAATGAAAGTAATGATAATTGTTAAAGCAATAGCTAAAAGCACCACTCCAACGTATTTTAAGAATCCGTTAAATTGGAATCTTTTCTTTTTGATAATGCGATATAGACCAGTAAAAATCATGAATCCGAGAAGTGGATACATGGTTGCTCCAAAGAAATAAATAAATGGGAACGCTAAAGTGCGGCCGACATAACCGATGTTAATTATTACGACTACACCAAGCAAAACAACAAAAAGACCCTTGATGATGTTCTCAACTCTTGGATCTATTGGTCTAAATTCTTTTTTCTCTGCCATACGTTTATTATACGCATACGCGAAAAGGAAATGAAGAAAAAAAGCACAAATTAATGTGCTTTAATCTTCAACAAGAATAATCGGTTCGATGAGTGGTTCTCTTCCGTTTTCTCTTCTAATAAACCATCTCACACGATCCTTAATGGTGTTTTTAGTTAACTCTAGGTCCTGTCCTTTATTGAGGGCTGCTATAATTTCTTCGTTATAAATCTGAGTGATTGATTTAAGAAGTGGCTCTGCTTCTTTTACAAAGACGAATCCTCTCATTTGGCAATCTGGACCAGCGATAATCTTCTTTTGGCTAAGTGAAACAGTAGAAGCAATAACAACCGCTCCATCGACACCCATCTTTTGACGAGCTTCGATTAAATCGGTGTTAAGCTTAGTAACTCCTTTACCATCAACTAAGATTGGCGAGATATCAACTCCCGTTACTTCAGCAGGAAGAAGGATTGGTCTTTTATTTTCTTCAAAAATAATTTGCATGCCATTATCAAGAACGAAGACGTTCATATGGTTTAATCCAATTCCTAAGGAAACTGCAAGCTTAGCATTTTCCATAATCTTGGTGTAATGTCCTCTTACTGGGAAGTAATATTTTGGTTTAAATAAGTTCAAAATGAATCGAATATCATCTTCTTTAGCGTGCATGGCGTTGACATCTTTTCCTTTAAGCCACACTACCTCACATCCAGAACGATAGACTAAATCCATTGATCTAGTAGCAATTGTTTCAAAACTTGGACGAGGAACAGCCACATCCATGAAGATATCATCTTTTTCTAAAGCGATACGCATATCAGCGTTAGTGCCTTTTGCTAAAGAGGCAATCTCTCTAAATAAATCATCATTCTCTCCGACAAGCAAAACGACTAAGTCGTTTTTTCTAGTTCTAAGAAGGTCTTCTTTACCGATAAAATCGCTGTCATCTAGAGAACCAGTTTTTGTCGCAGCAACAATTTG
>DFJP01000044.1 GCA_002373085.1 Caryophanales bacterium UBA3668
TATACTGGCAAACAAAGATATGTCCAAGCAGACGGACGTGTCGACAGATTCAACCGTAAATACGGACTTAAATAAGAAATTAACCGGCCTGTCCGGTTTCTTTTAATTTTATGAAGAAGAAATTTTATATCACCACCCCAATTTATTATCCAAGCGCTAAGCTTCATATCGGTCATGCATACTGCACAACCTTGACTGATGTTTTTGCACGTTCCAAAAGAGAAAGAGGCTATGAATGCTATTTCCTTACCGGAGCAGATGAACACGGTCTTAAAATTCAAAAGAACGCTGAAGCAGCTGGAGTTACTCCTCAACAATTTGTTGATAATATTGTTGAAGGATTCTACAAACTTTGGGATTTATTAAAAATCACTAACGACGACTTTATTAGAACTACACAAGATAGACACATTAAAGTTGTTCAAGACGCATTTAGTAAGATGCTAGAAAAAGGAGATATCTACCTTGGTAAATATGAAGGTTGGTATTGTCGCTTCTGTGAAGCTTTCTGGACTGATACACAAGTTGGAAAAGAACATATCTGCCCTGACTGTGGTCGACCAGTAGAAAAAGCAGAAGAAGAAGCTTACTTCTTTAAGACAAGTAAATATGTTGATTCTCTTCTTAAGTTCTATGATGAGAATCCACGCTTCTTAACTCCTGAAAGTCGTAAGAATGAAATGATTAATACATTCATTAAACCAGGCTTAGAGGATTTATGTGTTTCTAGAACTTCGTTCTCTTGGGGAATCCCTGTTAGAGAAAATAATAAACACGTTGTCTATGTTTGGTTAGATGCATTAACTAACTACATCTCCGCGTTAGGTTACGGTAGTGATAATCCAGAACTTTATAAAAAGTACTGGGAAGATGAAAATACTGAAATCATCCATATCTTAGGCGCTGACATCACACGTTTCCACGCGATTTATTGGCCAATGTTCCTTGAATCACTTGGTTTAAGAAAGCCAGACCGTGAATTCGTTCATGGATTACTTATGATGAAAGATAGCAAAATGTCTAAATCAAAAGGTAATGTCGTCGATCCATATCCACTCGTGGAAAAATATGGAGTTGATGCTGTTAGATATTATCTAACTAGAGAAGTTAACTTTGGAAGTGATGGAAGCTTCTCTCCAGAACAATTTGTTGAAAGAATTAACGCTGACTTAGCCAATTCCTATGGAAACTTATTAAATAGAACCATTGGAATGATGAGCAAATATTTTGGTGGAACAATTCCAGAATATAAAGGTCAAGTTACTGAATTTGATGGTAGCCTTGAAAGTGTTATTACGACCACTATTGCAAATTATGAAAACGCAATGGATGACTTAAGAATCACCGAAGCTATTACATATGTAAACGAGCTCGTTAATAGAGCAAATAAATACATCGACGAAACAATGCCTTGGGCATTAGCGAAAGATGAAGCAAACAAAGATCAATTAGCAAGCGTTATGAATCACCTTGCCTACGCAATCTACGTTGCTAGTAGACTTTATCACCCAGTCTTAGTTACTGCCGCTGATAAAGCGTTTGATGCCTTAGGATTATCTGAAGAAGAAAGAAAATATGAAAATATCTCTAATCCAAAACTTCTTGATAATCATCAAGTCGTCAAAGGTGATCCACTATTCCCAAGATTAGACGCCACAATTGAAGTTCCATTCATTAATGGCTTAATGAGTGGTAATAAATAAGTTATGGATAATATTGATATCAAAGATATCCAAGCCATGCTTGCACCTAACGAGACTATTGAACTCGTTACTCGACCAAATAAAGTAAGATGGCTTATTATCGATAACATCGTCAAAACAATTACTCTCTTATTCTTTGGAGCGATATTCTTCACAGTTGGATTACTTATTCTAGTTGGAATAATAATCCCGGTTGATAGCGAGGCTACTAAGATGCCTGCCATAATGTTTATGGTCTTCGGTGGAATACCAATCCTTCTAGCGGTCTGTGGATTAATCTCAAGATTTGCGAGATATAAAAATATCGCCTATATCGTCACCGACAATAGACTCATCATTAGAAGCGGACTTCTTGGAGTGGATTATCAAGAAATTAGAAGAGATTCAATTCTCTCAATAAACGTTAACGTTACTCCGTTTGATAAATTGATGCAGCCAAACACTGGTACATTGATATTTGGAACCGCTAGTAACCCAATAATCGTTAACACTCAAAATAATAGAGGTACAAATCAAAACGCATTCAAGTTTGAATGTATTGATAACCCTTACGATTTGTATAAAAAGTTATATCAACAAAATATCTCGGTCATGTAACCGAGATATTTTTTTATTCTTTTTGAGTTTCTACTTGAGGTATTTCCTCTTTTTGTTTTGCGTTTGAGAAATAGATAACAAAGATTGGGAAGAGGAATATATACATTAAATAATGGATTGTTTCGATAAAGGAATATAAGAAGAAACATAACACTCCTAAACCGACCGCAAAGGTGAATTCAGGGGATTTCTTATATGATTTATAGATTACGTAACCAATATAGACTAAGAATCCTAAATACGCTAAGAAGGTGATAATTCCACCTGAGCAAAGCATGTTGAGGAATGCACTATGAGTTGGGAAAACTTTCTCTCCATGACTCACCATATTCATTGGCATGAGTTGCAAGCAAATAGAGCCAAATCCTCTGCCGATAAGCCACCAACCATTTCTTAATAGTTGATAACAGTTATCCCAAATATAACTTCTAGTAGTTAAGGTAAGACTGTTTCCAGAGAAAGATTCGATTAATTGATATACTTTTCCAAATATTTTTCCTTTTGTGACATAAGGAACTCCAACAAAGATAATTCCTAATCCCACTAATACTCCTAAGACAATAAAGGTGATTTTGTTTCTCTTTTGATGGTCTTTATATGTGACGATAAGACGATAGACAAGATAAATAAAGCCAATAACTGCGGTGATTAATAAGCCAGTCTTACAGAATGTGAAGATCATTTGAATAAAGAAGAAGACTGCTAGTGGGTAGTACCACTTCCTTTGTCTGATGCTTTGGTTAATAAAACAGAAGACAATACCAAGCATTAAAATCATTCCGAATGCGTTCTTATGAATAACAAATGATTGAACCGCATAGGTATTAGATATCTCACTAAAAGTGTGTTCTTTGTCGATTCTTAAGAAGAACATGAATATATGCTTATATGAATCAAATTCAACGATATAGCTATAAATGCATATCACTCCAATAAGAATAAATAATGCATAGCCTAAGTATTCAATAAAGCTGACATTTGTAATTCTCTTTGAGAATACAAACATCGCGATATAAATAAACATACCCGCACCAGTGAGTTCGCTAATAAAGATAAATTTATGCATATCACTGACGCTTAATAAGACTGTCTCTTTCGTGTTCACTATTGATGGATCAGTAGAACTCCATCTAATATTCACTACTTCTGAACTATGAGAAGGTTGAATGACGATAGCGATGATATTAATCATCAATAAAACAACAAAAGTAATCGCTATATATGGATTAAAAGAGACTTTTCTTACATATAGTTCGTAATAAAGGTAATAACTCCAGCAGCCAATCATAATAACAAAGCAAGGGATAGCGGCCCATAATGGGAAACTTACTTGATTAGGATCTTGGAACTGCATAAAGAGTTGACCAAAGATTAAAAACATCGCAAAAGCAACAAATCCTACTAGAAGTAGAAGATCACTAATACGAAGCTCTAAAGACTTGATAAATTTCTTCATATATTAATTATTTTTGAAATGTTAATTTAATGGAGTGGATAAAGAATCTTCCTAAATTCTCATCATCACTGATAGTGAATGATTTTTCAGCAACTTCAAAAGTTCTAGTTGCCTTATCTGGCATATGATATTCAGCCTTTGCTTCATCATAATATGCTTCTGGAAGAGTCCAAGCTTCATCTCCGACTTTAACTGAAGTGTCTAAATCAATTGAATAGACAGGGTATGGTTCTTCTCCGTCTTCTAAATTATATGTTTTCATATATTCCTTGAAATATGCTTGAGCAGTGACTTCAATAGAGACTACTTCCTTATTGAAATGGAATGTAATTGATCCATCAGCTGAACCACTACAAATTTGAAGAGCGTTAAACATTGTTTCTGGATAATCATATTTTTTAAATCCAACATATGGAACTGCATCAACTTTTCTATATAAACCCTCTTCAGTGTTAGAGGTAACAAAAGCACCCATTGCTTCAATAAACTTATTGCCCGATGAGCTGGTGCTAATTTCTTTTGTGGTACTTTCAAATTGGAAATCACCAAAGTTAAGTGTGTATTCTACTGTTTCAGGTTTGTCAGGAGTTGTTTCTCCTCTATTTCCACAGCCCACTAAAAGCATAGAAGTAAGTAATAATGGTAATAAATAATTTCTTTTCATATCTGAACCTCAACGGTTAGATTATATCACTTATAACGAATAATAGAAAAAACAATATGTTTTTATTATAATGTGAGAAATGAAAAATATTATCAAAGGTAAGTGTGTTGATATATCTAGCGAAGGCAAAGGAGTCATCAAGACTGTTTACGGAGTAATTTTCGTTGACGCTTTACTTTTAGGAGAAGAAGCAGAGATAGAAGTTACCTACGCTAGAAAAGGTGTCGCATACGGTAAGATTGTTAAATTATTAACTAAATCTAAAGACCGTATTCAACCAAAATGTCCAGTGTCCACTAGCTGTGGAGGATGCACTTTTCAAAATGCCACATACGAATACGAATTAAGATATAAAAAGCATAAAATAGAAGAAGACTTAAAACGCATTGGTCACCTTGAAAACATTAAGGTCAACGATGTCCTTGGAATGGATAATCCAGAGCATTATAGAAACAAGATCCAAGTACCATTTGGAAGAGAAAATAAGCGGGTTGTTTATGGGTTTTACAAATCTAACACTCACAAAATTATTCCAATTAAAGAATGTAATATTGAGGATAAAAAGGCTTCTCCAATCTTAAAAAATATCGCCTCTTTAATGGAAGAATATCATATTGATCCATATAACGAAGATTATCGCACTGGCATCATCCGCCATGTATTAATTAGAACTAGTTTATCCACTAACGAAATAATGGTGGTTTTCGTATCTAACGTTGATACTTTCCCAGGAAGAAATAATTTCATTAAAGAACTTGTGAAGCGTTCTCCAGAAATCTCCACGATTATTTTTAATGTTAACAAAAGAGACACAAATGTCATCTTAGGAGAATCAGAGAAAGTATTATATGGAAAAGGTTTTATCACTGATGAAATCTTAGGACTTAAATTTAACATCTCCTCAAAGAGTTTCTTCCAAGTTAATCCTATCCAAGTTCAAAAGTTATATGGTGAGGCTCTTAGACTCGCTAACATCACTAAAAACGATACCGTGCTTGATGCCTATGCAGGTGTATGCACTATTGGCTTATTAGCGGCTAAACACGCAAAACAAGTCACAAGTGTAGAACTAGTCAAATCTGCAGTTATCAATGGAAGAAATAACGCAAAACTAAACAACATTGAAAACATTGATATCATTGAAGATGACTGCACTCTTTATATTAATAAAAAGCTTCCAAAATTTGATGTAGTTATTATGGATCCGCCAAGAAAAGGAAGCACACCAGAATTTTTAAATGCTTTATTAAAAATAAAACCATCTAGAATTATCTATATCTCTTGTGAACCATCAACCTTAGCAAGAGATCTTGAATATTTAAAGCAAGACTACGATATAAACACCGTGCAACCAGTAGATATGTTCCCTAGAAGTTTTCACGTCGAAACTATAGTAGGGCTATGTCGAAAATAAGTGGCAAGTTTTGTAAATCTATATTGCCAAAATGGCAAGAAATAAAATATTGCCATGGAACTAAAAAAGATTGTTTACTGCATAAAATGTGATATAATTTATGCAGAAAAGAGCAATCATTGATGAGAAAATTCGACTATTCGTTTTTAGAAAAGCAGGTGCCAGCTAGATTATTAAATCTCACGGCTATTATTTATGATATAAAAGGCAAGGAAAGCGTTCGTTTACACGATAATCCAAGACTTTTTAAAAAGTTAAAAGAAAAAGCTATTAGAGATTCAATTAAAGGTAGCAACGCTATTGAAAATATTCACACCACAGAAAAACGTATTGATGAAATAGCCGCTGGTGATAATAAAGCTTTTAATCACCCAGAAAAGGAAATCATTGGTTATAGAAATGCTCTTAACAACATTCACAAATACAACGAAAATATCATTTTTGATAAAGTAAGCATTTTATCACTTCACAAACAATTATTAGATGTCGCCGAGAGCGAAAATAGGGGCCATTTTAAAAAAGAACCAAACTTTATTAGCGAGACTAGAAACGGCAAAAAAAACATTATCTTTGTGCCTACAGCACCCAAAGATGTTGAAGAGTCAATTGATCAAATGTTAATTGCGTTTTATGAAGCAAATCATAACCCAAACATAAATCCGTTATTGCTGATCTCGTGCTTTATCTTGGACTTTCTTTGCGTTCACCCATTTGATGATGGAAATGGAAGAATGTCTAGACTATTAACATTGTTGTTGCTTTATAAAAGTGGTTTTGATATTGGAAGATTCATTTCAATAGAAAATATGATTAATGAGAACAAGGGCGAGTATTATCGAACGCTTCAAGAATCATCTGTAAATTGGCGGGATGGCAAAAACACATATGAACCCTTCATGTTGTACATGATTCAGATTCTATATGAGTGTTATATAAAATTAGATGAGAATGTTTTCTCTCAAATTGATAAAAAGTTAACAAAAACAGAAAGAATAGAAAGACTTCTTTTAAATGCTTTTGTTCCTATTTCTAAAAGATCTATTCAAGATCAACTTCCGGACATCAGCGAACAATTGATTGAAATGGTTCTCTCAAAATTAACCAAAGAAGATAAAATTATTAAAATTGGTTCTTATAAAGATGCAATGTATTATCGCAAATAGTGTTAATCACCTGAAAAGGCTCGTCATACTTTGCTTCGGGTACTAAAATAGTAATAGGTTCTATCACTTATTATGCAAATATAATAAATATAAATATCAAGAAGAATAGGTGATGACAGTATGTCACCTGAGTTTTTAAGCCAATATTCATATCAAAATAGTCACATTTATCATAGTTTTGTTTTTTTATCATTTTTTGAAAAAGGATAAATGTTTTCTAAAATACGCTTATAATGATTAGTAATTAGGAGTTTAACTATTAAGAATCAAGCAAAATAATTGAGCTCACGTCAAAAAGATTCACCACGTAGTGAATTTCTAAAACTTCACATCAAAATCGTTACTGATGTTGCGAATTAAAAACTGATAAGTCGAAATGAGTGTGACTCGTTTCTAACTTATAAATCAATCTCACTAGTTTCCTGGCTAAGTGAGATAAAGCTAC
>DFJP01000103.1 GCA_002373085.1 Caryophanales bacterium UBA3668
AGACTTCCCATTCGCAAGAAGTAAGACCCCTTCAAAGTTAGAAGGTTGATAGGTCAGAAGTGTAAGTGCTGTGAGGCATTCAGCTGACTGATACTAATAGGTCGAGGACTTAATTTCTAAGATTTTTATTAAGAGTCCATAAGTAAAATTTATGTTTAAACTTTAACAAGAAAGAGTAATGTGATAATATCTAGTTTTCAGAGAACAAAGTTCTCTAAACAAAAGTCTGGTGGCAATAGCGCAGTGGACACACCTGTTCCCATACCGAACACAGAAGTTAAGCACTGTAGTGGCGAAGATAGTACGTTAGTGCAAAAATAGCGAGCCGCCGGGCTTTTTTTATGCAAATAACAAAGTTATTAGTTATAATATATATACTATGAAAATTAATTTAATTAGACTATCAAACTCGCTTGATCCAAATGCGACATTTAAAAAAGACGATGATCAATTCATCGAAGATTTAAATAATGAATTATTTGAAGACGATATTGAACTTGTCGAAGATTCATCTTTACCATATTCTGTTTTATTTATTGAAACAGGTGGTAGTGAACAACATTTTATTAGGGTTGAAAAAGAACTTCCTCGACCAATCATCATGCTCTCAACTTGTAAAAATAACTCACTTCCTGCATGTTTTGAGATAAAAACATATCTTTCTAATACTTATGAAGAAGATTCAATTATTCTTTTTGGAACTGAAAAAGAAATCGCTTTAACTTTAAAAGATATTTCTAAACTTTTTAGCGCTAGAAGTGTTATTGAAGGATCTAATTTAGGAGTGATTGGAAAACCAAGTGATTGGCTTATTGCTTCTAAAGTAGATTATGAAGCAGTTAAAAAGAAATATAAGATTAATCTAATTGATATTCCTTCTAGCGAATTAAAAGAAGAAATTGATAAAGGCATCTTAGATAACATTCCTAAAAAGAGTGTGATTGAAAAATACGGTAAAGGTAATGAATATCTTCAAGGCGCTTTAGAAATTTATTCTGGAATTAAGCGAATCATCAAAAAATACGATTTAAAAGGATTTACTATCCGCTGCTTTGATTTAATTGAAGAATATAAAAATACCGCTTGTTTAGCTTTAGCAATGCTTAACGATGAAGGAATTATTGGAACGTGCGAAGGAGATATTCCTAGCATGCTTACTATGTTCTTTGTTAAGGCTGTTAGCGGTCAAACTTCGTTCCAAGCAAATCCAAGTAAAATCGATCTTAATACAAGAACTGTATTATTCGCCCATTGTACCGTTCCTATGACAATGGTAAAAGACATTGAATATATGACTCACTTTGAAAGTGGATTAGGAATTGGAATTAGAGGTAATTTAGATAAAAGAGATATCTCTATTGTTAAATTATGTCCAAAACTAGATCATTCTTTACTTTTAGAAGGTCAAATCGTCGATAACCCTAAACTCACAAATTATTGCCGTACTCAAGTAGAGGTAAAATTTGATGATGAAGAAGGATTATTTACTCTACTTAGAGAAGACTTTGGAAACCATGTAATTATTGCCTATGGCAATATTATTTCCGATTATATTAACTTACTTCATTTTTATAACATCAACAGTAAAAAATAAAGCGATGGAGCACCCATCTTGACTTTATATATCTTTATATGTAAAATTAAGCATCTTATGCTTAGCATAAGAGAGACGAAAAAATGAAAACAATTAATAGTAGACAACTTAAAGCACTATTAAATAGCGCAAGCAACAACCTCTTCAATCATTACCCTGAAGTCGATGCTTTAAATGTCTTTCCTGTCCCAGACGGAGATACTGGTATAAATATGAACCTCACTTTAACTAGTGGGGCAAATGAAATAAATGAACTTCCAGATGACAGCGATGTCTATACAATCGCTAAAACTTTTGCACATGGCCTTTTAATGGGCGCAAGAGGCAATTCTGGAGTTATTACTTCTCAAATCTTTAGAGGCTTCGCTAGTGCTTTAGAAGGCGCTAAAGAAGTCGATGCTTTATTATTGGCCCAAGCCTTTAAAGCAGGTAGTGATACTGCTTACAAAGCAGTAATGAGACCTGTAGAAGGAACTATCCTCACTGTTATTAGAGAATCTAGTGTTGCTTTAAATAAACAAGTAAAAGAAGGAATGAGTATTGAAAAGACTCTTGAACTTTTACTTAAAGAAGCAAATAAGTCATTGGTGAGAACACCTGAGCTATTACCAATTCTTAAAGAAGTTGGTGTTGTCGATTCTGGTGGTACTGGTTTAGTAAGAATCATCGAAGGAATGTTACTAGCTGCTAAAGATGAATTCGTTCAAAGAAACAAGGATTCAATGGAATCCAATGTTATGAGCGCTGCTGCAGCAAGTATTGCTGAAGAAGAATTTGGATATTGTACAGAATTCATTATGTCTTTAGGACCAGATTCTGTTAAAAAGATTTTTAACCAAAAAAGATTTACTGAATGGCTTAATGATCATGGCAACTCTTTAGTGGTTGTTAGAGATGAAGAAATCGTTAAAGTTCATGTTCATACCTTAACTCCAGGCGAAATTTTAAATTACGCTCAACAATATGGAGAATTTTTAAAGCTCAAGATTGAAAATATGACTGAGCAACATCACGCCTTAGAAAATGGTGCCAAAGTTGAAGCTCATGTTGATTTAGTTAACGAAGAAATTGAAAAAGAGGAAGAAGATATTCCTGAATACGTTGATGAACATAACGCAATTATCGCTGTTAGCAGTGGTTCAGGTATTTCTCAATACTTTAAAGAAATTGGTGTTACATTAATCGTTAGCGGTGGTCAAACTATGAATCCTAGTAGCGAAGACTTCTTAGCAGCTATTAATAAACTTGATACTGATAATATCTTTATTCTTCCAAATAACTCAAATATCGTTATGGCGGCTAACCAAGCTGCTGATTTAGCAAACGAAAGTGGAAGAAACGTCTTTGTTATTCCTTCTAAGACTATTCCCCAAGGAATTGTTGCAGCTTTAAATTTTGATCCAGAAACTGATCCAGAAGAAAACTTAAAGAATATGAAGTTCTCTTTAAAGAGAATTAAATCTGGAGAAATCACTTTCTCTATTAGAGATTGTGAAATTGGTGGCTTAAAGATTGCTAAAGATGACTTTATTGGAATTTATGAAAAAGATATCGTCTCTGGTAGCAAAGATAAATTTGAATGCTTACTCGACCTTCTTGATAAGATGGTTGATTCCGATAGTGCGCTTCTTACTATCTTCTTAGGAGATGATGTTAGGCGTGAAGAATTATTTGAAACAAAGAAAGAGATTGAAAGAAGATATCCAGATTTAAATATTGATATTAAAGAAGGACATCAAAATATCTATTCTTTCTTAATTGGTATTGAATAACAGCCTTAAGGTTGTTATTTTTATTTTATGGCAGAAAGTAAATCTAAAAAACTTACTAACTCTCCTCGACTTAATTACTTACTAGGAAGTATGGGGATTTTTTCACCATACGATGTTATTAATCACCTTCCTAGAAGATATGATGATTATTCTTTAACTAGAGAACGAGATTTAGTCGATAAAGAAAGAATAACAATCTACGCGAAAGTGGTCTCTCAAGTTCTTTTAGGTAATTCATTTAAGAAGATATCTATTTCTTCTTTTGATGTTTTAACTAATAAAGGAACTTATTTTAAATGTATTGCTTATAATCGCCCATATTTAGCGAAGATTATTAAATTAAATGAATACTATACGATTATAGGAACTTATGATAAAAGGAAGAACTCTATTAATGTAATTAATATCGTTCAAGGAGTAATTGAGAAAAGCAAAGCTTTAAGGCCAGTTTATTCTCTTCCTAAGGATTACGCTAATAAGGACTTTATTCGCCTTGTAAATAAGTCTTTAAATGAAGTAGAAGGACATATCTCTTCTTTAGTTCCGTATTACTTTAGAAATAAATATCGATTAGTGAATAAAGAAACTGCGTTAAAATATGCGCACTCTCCAAAAAGTGAAGAAGAAATAAGACAAAGCTTAAGATATTTAAAATATGAAGAAGCTCTTTTATTCTCTATGAAGAACCAACTCATTAAAGAAGAAAATAAGAGTTTACAGAAAATAAGAAAAGAACCAATTGATTTATCAAGTTGTGATAGTTTTTTAAACACTCTTCCATATTCATTAACAGAAGATCAAAAAGTTGCTGCTGGTGAGATTATTGAAGACATGAATCAGCCTTCTTTAATGTATCGCTTACTTCAAGGTGATGTTGGAACAGGAAAAACATTAGTGTCCTTTATCGCTTTATACGCGAATTATGTTAGAGGAGATCAAGGTGCTTTAATGGCGCCAACTGAAGTTTTAGCAAAGCAGCATTATGAAAATGCTTTAAAACTTTTCAAAGATACAAAAGTTAGAATTTGCTATTTAGTGGGTTCAACTCCTATTAGTGAAAAAAAAGAATTGTATCGAGATATCGAAGATGGATATTATGACATCATTATCGGTACCCATGCTCTATTCACTAAATCAATAACTTATTCTTCTTTAGGATTGGTCATTATTGATGAGCAACATCGATTTGGAGTTAACCAAAGAAAAGCACTTATGAATAAGGGTGATCACGCTGATTTGCTTATGATGTCAGCCACCCCAATCCCACGTTCTTTAGCCCTTTCTATATATGGAGATTTAGAGATTTCTACTCTATATGAATTCCCTAATGTGAAGCGTGATGTAGTGACTAAAATCATCAATTCTGAAGATGAGAAGATATTTGATATTGTAGGTAAAACAATAGAGGCTAATAGAAAGGTCTATATCGTCGCTCCTTTAATTGAATTTAGCGAAGATGGCCGTTACTCAGCAGAGAAACTTTACGCCCGTTTTGTGCTTAAATTTGGCGCGAAAGTTGGACTTTTGCATGGAAAAATGAAACCAGACGAAAAAGAAAAGGTTCTTAATGACTTTGCCTTTGGAGACGTTGACATTTTAGTGTCTACGCAGGTTATAGAAGTTGGTATTGATGTTAAAAAAGCATCGACCATGGTTATATATGACGCTAACTCATTTGGATTAGCATCACTTCACCAATTAAGAGGAAGAATTGGAAGAGATGGTCATAAGTCAATTTGCCTTCTAGCAATTGCTGATATGGATGAAAAAGAGAAACTTGAAATCTTAACCAAATCTAATGATGGATTTGAGATCGCTGAAAAAGATTTATCTATTAGAGGACCTGGTGAACTTATTGGAGTTAGACAATCTGGCATTCCTGATTTCCGTTTCTTAAATATGATTGATGACATTAAAATCTTTGTTGTTGCTAGAGATGATGCTAAATATATTTTGTCTCATAAAGATAAAGACGAATTTAAATATCTTGTTGGCTACTGTAAACGTAGCATTAACGAAGAAGATATAATTAAGGCATAAAAGGAATATAAGTAGTAGAAAAACCATAAAGGTTTTATTATCTATTATTTTTTGTTATATTAATACATATGATTAGAATTGCAGTTGATACTTTAGGCGGAGATGCAGGAAGCGCTCCTATTGTTGAAGGAATTATCCAGTTTCTTAAAGATAATAAAGATGTTTCTATCGTCGCCGTTGGTAAAAAAGAAGAACTAAAAAAATTAGAAGGAATTTGTGAAATCGTTGACGCTCCTGATATCGTCCCTATGGAAAGCGGACCACTCGAGGTCATGAGAATGAAAAATTCCTCAATGTATAAAACCGTCATGCTTGCTAAAGAAGGACAAGTAGACGCGATTGTTTCTAGTGGATCCACCGGAGGATTTTTGTCATCCTCAACGCTTATTTTAAAAACTCTTCCAGGAGTTAATAGAGCAGCGTTTATTGCTCCTTTCCCAACTAAGATAAAAGGACATTATGTTGTTATCTTAGATATTGGAGCGAGTAATGAAAACTCGCCAGAAGAATTAAAACAATTTGCCTTAATGGGTGCTTTATATTCTGAACATATCTTAGGAGTTAAAGAACCAAAGGTTTATCTATTATCTAATGGAACAGAGCCAGGCAAAGGATCTCCAGAAGGAAAACAAGCATATAAACTTCTTCAAGATAATCCTTTATTTAAAGGAAATATCGAATCAAGAAATGCTTTAAGTGGTGAAGCTGATGTTATTGTTACTGATGGCTTTACTGGTAATATCTTCCTTAAGAGTAGCGAAGGTATGGCTAAAATGATGAGCGGATTCTTTAAAGATGCTTTTAAAAAGAACTTATGGACAAAACTTGGATATCTCCATGTTCGTAAAGGAATTAAAAATATCAGTGAAATTATGGATTACAAATCTACAGGTGGCGCGATGCTTTTAGGAGTTAATGGTGTAGTTGTTAAGGTACACGGTAACACTGATGCATATTCAATGTATTGTGCAATTCGCGTTGCTAAAAAACTCGTTGAAAAAGATATCCGTGGAAAGATTAAAGAGGGTATTTAAGTGGACTATATTAGCGTGTTTTCTCAATTTGGTGTAACTCCTAATAACACAGAGTTATATCTTTTAGCGTTAACTCATCCATCATGTAATTCAGAAAATAACACCAAACATCAAGACTATGAAAAACTTGAGTTTGTTGGCGATTCAGTTATTGGATTTGTCTCTGCCGATTTAATTTACAAATTGCATAAAGAAATGGATCAAGGACTAATGAGCAAATTACGTTCTTATTTAGTGTGCTCAAAATCCTTAGCGAATTATTCAAGAAAATATGGCTTTTATAAATTTATAAAAATTGGTCATTCAATCACCGATGAACAGTTATATAAGAGCGACAAGATTTTAGAAGATGTATTTGAGGCTCTTATTGGTGCTCTTTATCTGGATAAAGGAATTGATGTTGCCTACAAAGTAATAAAAAAGATTTTATACGAAGATATTTTAAACACTGGTATTGATGATATTGTTGATAGCAAAACTAGACTTCAAGAAGAAATCCAAGCCGAGCATAGAGAAGCTGTTAAATATGTTCTTATCGGCGAAAGTGGACCAGCTCATGATAAAACATTTGAAATTGAAGTTTTATTTAATGGTTTAGTTTTAGGCAAGGGTAAAGGTAAAACTAAGAAGGCTGCTGAAGAGGCTGCTGCTAAAGATGCCCTTAGTAAGAGGAGTGTATAATGGGATTAATCTCATTTTTAAAAGAAAAGTTTTCTAAAAAGAAAACCGAAGAAATTGAATCCTATAGTGAAGGTATGGCGAAATCTCGCCAAAATTTTTCTAATAAGCTAAATTCTCTTTCCAAGAAATATAAGAAAGTTAATCAAGAATACTTTGAAGAATTAGAAGAAATTCTTATTGAAAGTGATGTTGGAGTTAAACTCACTTTAAGAATCATTGATGAAGTTCTTGAAGAGAGCAAAAAGAATCATTTAACTTCCGCAGAAGAAATAAATGAAATCCTTATCGACCATATGTTTGAAGGATATATGAAAAAAGGTGAATCTTTAACAGATGTAAGATTTGTTAATGATGGACCAACCGTTTTACTTGTAGTTGGAGTAAATGGGGTAGGAAAAACTACAACAATCGCTAAATTATCTAAAAGATACATTGATCAAGGTAAGTCAGTTCTTCTTGTTGCTGCTGATACATTTAGAGCAGGAGCAAGTGAACAACTTCAAATTTGGGCTGATCGCTTAGGAATTGGTTTAGTTAAGGGAGAATATAATTCTGACCCAAGCTCTGTCGCATATGATGGAGTAACTAAGGCTAAAAAAGAGAATATTGATTTGGTTATTGTTGATGTCGCTGGTCGACTTCAAACAAAACAGTATCTAATGGATGAACTTTCTAAATTAAAAAGAGTTATTGGGAAAGTTATTCCTAATGCACCACACGAAACTTTCTTAGTAATTGATGCAACAACTGGACAAAATGGTGTAGTTCAAGCAAAAGCATTTGCTGAAGTAACCGATTTAACTGGTGTAGTTATTACTAAAATGGATGGCACAAGTAAAGGTGGCATCATTTTAGCAATCAGAGATGAATTAGGTGTCCCAGTAAGATTTATTGGACTAGGCGAAAAGATGGAAGATTTAAAGGAATTTGATCTTGAAAGTTACATCTATGGATTATGTGTTGAAAAATAGTTATGGAAAAGATTGAAAAGACAATTAGATACACAAAACTATTTAACCTATATAGCGGTCTATTAAGCGACGCTCAAAAAGATATTCTTTACGATTATTTCTTTTTAGATTTATCAATCTCAGAGATTAGTGAAAATAAAGGCGTCTCTAGAGCTGCTGTTGAAGATGCGCTAAGTAAAGGAACTAAAAAACTCGATTCTTTTGAAAATAGTGTTAAGTCACTTGAGAAGAGTGAAAAAATCCGCTCAAAAGTCGAAGAACTATCTAAAATAGCAGCAAATGAAGAAGAAAAGAAAATCATCAACGAATTAATAGAGGAGCTTGACAATGGCATTTGAAAATCTGACAGAGAAATTATCTAGAATCTTTAAAAAGCTTCGTGGACAAGCTCGTTTAACTGAGTCCAATATGGACGAAATGTTAAAAGAAATTCGTATTGCATTACTCGAAGCTGATGTAAACTACAAAGTTGTTAAAGAATTCATTAACAATGTTAAAGAAAAAGCTATCGGACAAGATGTTTTAACTAAACTCAATCCTAGCCAAATGATTACTAAAATCGTTCATGATGAATTAGAAGAACTTCTTGGTGGCGGAGAGAATGAAATCCAATATCAAAACAATAGACCAACCGTTATCCTTTTAGTGGGTTTACAAGGTAGTGGTAAAACTACTTCTGCTGGTAAGCTTGCTTATTTGATGAAGAACAAACTTAAAAAGAAAGTTCTTCTTGCAGCAGGTGACGTATATCGTCCAGCCGCTATTGACCAATTAGAGCAAATCGCTAAATCAATTGATGTTCCAGTATTTTCTAAAGGAACAAATGTTTCTCCTGTACAAATTGCTAAAGAAGCCAAAGAGAAAGCATTTAATGACCATTATGATGTTTTAATCATTGATACAGCTGGTCGTATTGCAATTGATGAAGCTTTAATGAATGAATTGAGTGAAATCAAAAAAGAAGTATCTCCAGATGAAATTCTATTATTAGTAGATGCGATGTCTGGACAAGATGCAGTTAATGTCGCAAAAGCATTTAATGATTTATTATCATTAACTGGCATTATTATGTCTAAACTTGATGGCGATGCCCGTGGTGGTGCTGCTTTAAGTATTAGACATATGACTGGTGTTCCAATCAAATTATCTGGTGTTGGTGAAAAAGTATCAGACTTAGATATTTTCCACGCTGATCGTATGGCAGATAGAATCCTAGGAATGGGAGATGTCATGACTCTTGTTGAAAAGGTTCAAGAAGAAGTCGATGAGAAAGAAGCCAGAAAAACCGCTAATAAAATGATGAGTGGAAAATTTGATTTAGATGATATGCTAAAACAAATGAAACAAATCCAAAATATGGGGTCTCTTGGTGGTTTATTGAAGATGATACCTGGTGCTCCAAAGATTACTCCAGAGCAACAAGCCGCTGGAGAAAAAGAGATGAAAAACTTCGAAGTTATTATTAATTCCATGACTCTAGAAGAAAGACGTAATCCATCAATCTTCCAATACTCTAGAAAAATTAGAGTTGCTAACGGATGTGGCAAACAAGTCAGTGATGTTAATCGTGTTTTAAAGAAATATGAAAACATGAAAGAAATGATGAAGAAGATGGAACAGTATAAAAAAAGCGGCAAGATGCCGCCAATGGGTGGATTAGGTGGTTTCGGTGGATTCAGATAGAATCACTTAATGAACTTTTTACTTTTTTCTATTGCAGCGAGTTCCCAACTCGCTTTTTCTTTGTCATCTTCTTGGAGAAGTTTCTTCTCTTGTTTTGTAAGAATATGTTTTTCAAACATATCTGGACGATGTTCTTTAGTTAATAGAAGCGATTTCTTTTTTCTCCATTTATCAATCGCTTGATGATTTCCTGAATATAAGATATCTGGAATTTTGTCACCATTATAATCATATGGTTCAGTGTATTGAGGATACTCTAATAAATCATCATCAAAGCTTTCAACAGAGATTGACTCTTCAGCAATTGCTCCATCTAATAAACGGATAATAGAATCACTGATAATCATTGAGCCAAGTTCTCCACCGGTTAAGATATAATCTCCGATAGAAATTTGCTCATCAACATACTTATTAACTCTTTCATCAATACCTTCATAATGTCCACAAAGTAGTATAATATCATCTAGTTTAGATAACTCTCTTGCCTTTGCTTGATTATAAGCGTTTCCACGAGGAGAAAGCATAATAGTTTTGGATGATTCACCCTTATTATCATTTAAAGCATCAATGATTGGCTGACACTTCATGATAAGACCAGCTCCTCCTCCAACTGGAGCGGAGTCAACACGATGATATTTATCTTTTGTGTAATCTCTAATATTAACGATTTTAATTTCGACAATTCCTTTTGAAATCGCACGTTTAATAATTGAGTTGGTCATAAAACCATCAAACATTTCAGGGAATAAAGTAAGAATTGTTATCTTCATAAAAGTCCCTCTATTACATTAATTACAATGGTTTTGTCGGAAATATTGACGTCTTTGATAAATTCTTTGATAAATGGAACGAAGAAATCTTTATTACCTTTTCGAGACACTCTTAAGGTAATTTGAGCAGGGAATTCTTCAACTTCTTTAACAATACCAAGTTCATTATTTTTATCATCGACTACTCTGCAACCTCTAAGATCACTATAAAAATATTCACCTTTATTTAAATCCTTATTATCTTTAATTACTTGAATCTCATATCCCTTTAATTCTTTAACTTCTTCAGGGTTATTGAATTCAACAAATTTCACGAAATCAAAGAATCCAGAGTGGCGATATTTAACAACCTCACACTCTTTCATTTCTTGATTTAGTGGGTTAACCAAAAAGACTTTAGATCCTGCTTTATATCTTTTAGATCCAAAGGATGTGGTGGAATAGATTTTGATAGTGCCATCAATTCCAAATGAGTCGATAATTTTTCCTAAACTTAAGTATTCCATAATAATAAAAAAGGGGAGTAATTAATCCCCCACCTTTTCTTCTTCGAATGATTCAAATTTGAGATGAATGTGTTTATTTTCGCTTTTACCAGCAATACCAACTACTTCTCTAAGAGCGTTAGCGATAGTGCCTTTGTGTCCGATTAAACGGGCTGTATCATTTTTTTCAGCGGCGATAATAATGAGAACATCTTTACTTGAATCGCTTTCATCAACTCTAATAAGAATTGATTGAGGATCTTCGACAATGCTATCGATTAATGCATGAATGATATTCTCGTAGTTCATTGCTTATTTATTTCCTTTTTTAGCTTCAAGTGCTTTAGCATTGATGCCTTTACGATTGAACATAGCTTTGACTGTGTCAGATGGGGTAGCTCCTAAAGCTAACCATTTGAGTGCTAATTCTTCATCGATAACTGCGTTTTCAACGCCTTTTTCTGGATCAAAGTAACCAATTTGTTCGATATAACGTCCGTCTCTAGCATATCTGCTATCAGCGGCAACGATACGGAAGAATGGGTCCTTATGACGTCCAATTCTTGTTAATCTAATTTTAACTGCCACGTTAGTTTTCCTCCTAAATTGCTTTACTATAGTAATATCCTTATAGAATAGTGTCAAGCATTTTTGCTTTACATTTATATATTTTTTCTTATTTTTATTAAATAAAGTGTTGCATGATTTGTTTTTCGTTGGTAATATTAACGAGCATGTTTATCGTGCTACGGGTGCTCCGCTGTCTAAATTGAGAATGAACACCAAGAGAACAAATTGTCTAGGAGGCGTAACAAATGAACAACAAGTTAGTTGAAGAAATTACAGCATCCCAACTCAGAACAGACATTCCTGAATTCAAATCAGGTGATGAAATCAAAGTCGCTGTTCGTATTATCGAAGGTAACAAATCCAGAATCCAAGTATTCCAAGGCGTTGTTATCATGAGAAGAGGTGGCGGTGTCAATGCTACGTTTACCGTTCGTAAGGTGTCAAGTGGCATCGGTGTGGAAAGAACCTTCCCATTACATTCCCCAAGTATTGCAAGCATTGAAGTTGTAAGAAAAGGTAAAGTAAGAAGAAACAAAATTACCTACATCCGTAAACGTTCAGGTAAAGCTGCTCGTATTAAAGAAGTCTTATAATTACGAGATTATAGAATTAAAGGAATCGGTTGATTCCTTTTTTCTTTGTATAAATTGTTTAATTATTTATAATGTTGTTATGAATATTTTCAGATCAGAAAAATTTCAAAAAATTTTTTATCCAATATTTTATCTAGTGTTCACAGTCGCAATTACTATCTCTGGCTGTTTTATCTTTAACCGTTATTACTACACTAATATTTTTGTTAGTGGCCCAAGTATGATGCCTACTCTTATTGGCGATGATAATAAAAATATTCATCACTATGGAATAGCAGATACAACAAGCGCGGCAATTAATGGATTAGAAAGATTTGATGTTGTTATTACTTATTATCCAGATGAATGGAACGCAAGAAATGGACTAATTGTTAAACGCGTATGGGGTTTTCCAGGCGAAAAATTAGTGCTTTCTAGTGATGCAGAAAAATCTACTTTTACTGTTTATCGTGATGAAGAAGAAATATATAACATTACTGCTCCAGCAGAAGAATACGAATTTTATAAGATTTCTACCGATTCATATGAAACATGGCAAACATATTCCTTCAATGTTGGAAAAAGACATTTCCACACAAGAAAGAAAATTGAAGGTGCTTCATATGGTAGATCATTTAATTACACATTAGGTGATAACGAATATTTTGTTATGGGAGATAACT
>DFJP01000079.1 GCA_002373085.1 Caryophanales bacterium UBA3668
TATCTGTGGTGCTGACCTTGAAAGTAAAAATAAATTAGCAACAAAAGATATCACTGAAATCTTATCTGTTAAAAACCAACCAGCAAACGTTAACATCGTTATGGAAACTGGTGGTGCAAAATCTTGGAGCACTAAATATGGAATCAGTTCCAAATATCTAGAAAGATATGAAGTTAGAAATGGTGCACTTAAGAAAATTAGTTCTTTAACTAAAGCTTCAATGGGTAAGCAATCAACATTTGAATCCTTCTTAAAATGGGGATTAGAAACTTATCCAGCAAGCAAGACAAGCGTTATCTTCTGGAATCATGGTGGTGCGATGACTGGCTGCTGCTTTGATGAAAACTATGATGATGGATTAACTCCAATTGAATGTCATAACGCATTTACAAATGTTCGTAATCAATTAAACATCACTGAAAATTGGGAGTGGGTTGGATACGATTGCTGCTTAATGCAAGTTCAAGATATCGCCTTATTTAATAGCCAATATTTCAACTATATGGTGGCTGCTGAAGAATCAGAAGCTGGCGAAGGCTGGGATTATGATACATGGTTAGATGACTTATATCGTGGAGAAGATACTGAGACAGTATTAAGCAATATCTGTGACGGATTTGTTCAATCATATTCTAGCGCTTATCCAGGATACGCTAACGATCAAACATTATCTGTCTTAGATTTAACCAAAATGGATGAATATAAGACAGCGTTTGATGCATTCGCATCATCTATGAAGAGTGTTATCTCTAATAGCACTAAAGAAAAAGCCTTTGCAAACATGCTTAACAAAAATGTAAAGAGCTATGGTGGTGACTATTACGAAGAAAGCGAGTACGAAGAACTCGTCGAAAATTATGGATATCACGAAGATTGGTTTGATAAGGTTTGGGATAGTGACTCTCAAGCATATTACTATTACGCTCACGGATGGATCTTCTTTGGAACATTCGATGCACTTGATATGTTTAATAAATTATATAGTTCAAGCGACTTCTCATCCATCAAAACAACTGTTAATGCCTGTAGAAACGCTCTTAAGAATGTAGTGATTCATAACACCGCAGGAAATGAAGCTGGTGAATCACACGGACTATGTGTCTTTGTACCATTATTTAGATACTATGGTGCAGACATTGACTACTCATCTAGTGACACATTATTCACAAGTTGGACAAACATTTTCTAAAAGTGTATATATAGCAACTCAAAGGACCTTATGGTCCTTTTTTGTTATATAGATGAATTTTTATCTTTCATGATATAAAATATGTGCATATATGAATAAGTTACGTAAATTTCTCTATTCTGCCATTTTAGGATTAGCGCTTTCTAGTTGTGCTGGTTTTCCTACTGGACTTAAAACAGTTACTAATTTAGAGATTAATGATTTACATAATGCTTATTTATTAGGCGATGTTTTTAAAGACGTTAACGAACTTAAAATAACCGCTACATATAGTAATGGAGCCACAGAAGAAGTCCCTTTATATAAAACAACTGTTTCTTTAGTTAAAGAAGGTAGAACTTATGATTATAAGTCTCCATTTACAGAAGAAGGAACATATAAATTAACTACTTATTTAGGTGCGACAAAATCTAACACAATCGATGTCAAAGTTTATAGTGAACAAGTTTATGTCACCGACTTCTCATTGACTACTACTAGTCCAAGCACAATTAAAACAATGGATGAAGTTACTGTTACTGTAACTGGAATTACTCCAAGCGATTGTACAGTAGAGTTTGAAGCATATTCAAATAAAGAATCAACAGTTATTAAAAAGAATGATCGAAATAGTTTCTCTTTCTATGAATCTAGAGAAGGAACAACGACCATCGTTGTAAGAGCACTAAGTGGAATTGAAACATATATTTCTAAGACCATTGACTTCACAGTTGAGGCGGCAGTTAATGAGACTACTATCGCTCAAACATATAAAGATTTATCAGCGAGAAATTGCCCAACTTCTGGCGATGTAAAATTACTCGTTATTCCTCTATGGTTAACCGATTCAGCGGACTTCTTTAGCCTTAATGACGCTAAAACTAATATTAGAAACGATATTAAAGATGCTTATTTTGGAGCAGAAGGAGATACTGGTTGGCATAGTGTTTCTTCTTATTATCGCACTGAAAGTAGAGGCGCTTTAAATATCATTGGTACAGTTAGTGAATGGTATGAACCAAACCTAACAGTGTCAGATATTGGAAATGATGATTCTAGCAAAGCTACTAATACTCAGGCTTTAGTGACTAGAGCTACTAACTGGTATTTTACTAACCATCAAGACGAATCAAGAAGCGATTACGATAGTGATGGAGACGGATACCTTGATGGAGTTATCGTTATTTACGCTGCTCCTGATTGTGCATCTAATGGAGTAGATGAAGATTATCAAAAATATAGTAACCTTTGGGCATTCTGCTTCTATGTTGAATCAGCAGTAAGCAATGTAAGCAATCCTGTTGCAAAAACATTCTTCTGGGCAAGTTATGACTTTATGTATGGAGTGAAGTCTGCTAGAGACAAAACAGGATCTAACTACTATAAAGGATCAACCACATATTGTAAGATTGACACTCACACATATATTCACGAAATGGGTCACGTGTTTGGATTAGAAGATTATTACGATTATAGTGAAAATGCTTATTTATCCGCAGGTGGATTCTCTATGCAAGATTATAATGTCGGAGGTCATGATCCATTCTCAGTAATGTCTTTTGGCTGGGTTAAACCATTTATTCCTACAGATGATTGTTCAATCTTATTACATTCGTTCCAAGGTAGTGGTGAGTTAATTTTATTAACTCCTGAATGGAATTCATATAATTCACCATTTGATGAATATATCTTATTAGAACTATACACTCCTGATGGTTTAAATAACTTTGATGTTACTTATCAATATACGGTTAACGGAGCCTCTTATCCTCGTGGTCCTAACGCTATCGGGGTGAGAATGTGGCACGTTGACGCTAGATTAACTTATACTCTTCCAGGACAATATAGTTTCTCTACAGAATTAACGAGTAATGCAAAATCAGGTCATAGTAACCTCATAACTGCATTCTCTAACACTTATATGAATAGTAACGCCTATGAGCCACACGTTTCCCCGCTCGCGCGTTCTAATCCTAATTATTCTTATTTTAATTTATTATCTTTGATTAGAAATGATGTGAACTCAACTCACATCTATCAAAGAAACACAGGCAATTTATTAAATGCTACATCACTGTTTAGAACTGGAGATAGATTTGATTTCGGTACCTATGGTAAGCAATTTGCTTATAAAGATAAATTTGGTGGAGAAAAGGATGCCCTTAATAGTGGCAAGGAATTCAATTGGTCAATAAGCTTTGGCCTTACTATCAATCATTCAATAATTGTTAATCTTGATAGATTAGATTAAAAAATGACGCATTAATTTGCGCCATTTTCTTTTACTTCTTGCTGAGGTTGTTTTCTTTTATATCTTACTAACATATATGATCCAATTAATCCAACGACAAGTAAGATAACTCCAATTGGTATTTCAATATATATTGGCACCGCCATTGGGGCATTAGTAGACCAGGCTACATAGTATTCATATATTTCATAATTGAAATATAATGCGATAGTGCTTCCAATAACAAATCCGATAATCGCATAGAATGTTGTTACGCGATATTTAGATAATAAGAAGTGCATGATTTTTGAGATGATATAAAACCCAATAATCACACCTACACCAAAACAAGCAAGAATACCAATTTGGTGACCAAAATTAGACCAATCACCTGTTAGGCATTCTTTAGCGACATCCACTGTAGAACTGATTAAAGGTTTATAGAAACCTAATAATAAAAGAAGCATTCCTCCTGATAAACCAGGAACTACTAAAGCGACAGAAGCAACAAATCCTACTGGAATTAGAATAAGATAAACCCACCATTTAGGATCAATTAGTAAACTAGTGACATCAGTCTTTGCTAATACTGAAGCAATGCCTAATCCAACCGCTAATAGTAAAGAGACAACTAAAGCAATAATATGAGTTTTCTTAATTGTAGTACCTTTTACTTCATCAGTGATACCTGGGATACTACCAATGATGAATCCTGCAAATAAAGACACGATTGCGAATAAAAATCCATTAAGTGCTTTATCCATTAAATACATTGTTGGAATCATTGCAACAATGACACCCAATAAAATTGGAATTAGATAAATTACTGCCTTTTTAAAGGACTTAAAAAGATTACTAATTGACCATAAAAGTCTTTCGTATACTTTTAAAATTACTGCGATTGTACCACCAGAAACTCCTGGAATGGAGCTACTAACTCCTATTGCCATACCGGCAAGAAACGTTTTAAACCATTCTTTAATTTTCATAGCAACTAATAGTATATCTTCTTTACATATTTATAACAAATTATAAATTTTGTTGTATAATACCAACATAAGGAGAAAAGAAAGTTAATTATGAAAAAACTCAAATTACTCGTTTTACCAGTTGTCTTAATGATGGCATCTTGTAACAAACCAGCCGCTGGTTACAACACACAAGAAAATTTACCAGCAGGTGGAGAAGCCGTTGAAGCAGACATTACTGATGAAACAAAAAGAAGCGCTTATGAAGCTCAATTACAAGCAATTACTGATAGCGTTCCAGAAGTCCTCAGCAATTCTGTCACAAAGGTCTCGTTGGATGTAGACTTAAGCGTTAAGAATTTTGATCCAAGCTCAGTGACAATGCCAAAAATGAGTGCACCAGTTGCAGCTGAAGAAGAAGTTCCTTCATTTAAAGTTAACGCTACATTAAAAGGTGGCATTGATGCTTATGTCGCAGCTCCAACAGCAACAGCTACATCAACTGCAGCAGTCTTTGTCAGAGGCTTAACCGCTAAAGTTTCAGGCATTCCTCAATTAAACGGTAAAGAAGTCGGTATCGACGGACTTAACCTTGCCGCTTATTACAGAGTTGAAACAGTTCAAGAAACAACAGTTGCTAAAGTTTATTTAGACTTATCTGATGCAAGTGTTAAGAGAAATCTTAAGAACGTTGCTGACGTCGTATTCTCTCAAATGGAAACCGCACCAGAAATGGATGTCGGACAAATGTTTGATACATTACTCCCAGGTGGAAAAGGATTTATTACTCTCCCACCAATGCAAATTGGTGGTGAAGAAGAAGGCTCAGAAGCACAATACATCACAGATGTCGTTGGTTTCGGAACTCAAATGGGTCTTGCAGCACTTACACAATTTATCGGTGATTTAACAGTTGATCTTGCCAAAGTGTCAGAACAAACAGCAGCATTCTTACCAGAAGTTAAAGTTTGGAAAGAAGGCGATACAGTTACTAGAATCGGTGCAGCAATGAACGTTGATGCTATCGAATTATACAAACAACAAATTATTGCTCAAGCCGCTGAACAAGGTGTTGAACCAACAGAAGAACAAATTAATCAAGTGTTAGATGCTCTTCCAGTTAAATCCGTTAAAGCTGGTGTCTCAGTCTTAGTTGGTACAACTACAGGTGCAACAAAGATCGCTCCAGAAGAAATTTCTGCTAAAGCAGCAATCGAAACAAAAGATGGCGGAAGCGTTCAAGGTTCCGTTAAATTAGCATTTGCTTACAATGCACAAGCAGGCTACACACCATTAACAGATGCACAAGCTGCAACATATACAAACGATATTATGCAAATTATCGGCAGCTTAATGCCAAGTGGTGGCGAACAAGAATAATCTTATAAATTAGCCAAAAAAATTATATAATGGCCTTTGCCTTCAAGGGTGAAGGCCATTATTTTTAGAAAATCATATGAAAAAGAAATATTTCTCTAGTCCAATTAATATCATCTTGTTCACCATCTGTATGATTGGTGTAGCAACTTTAATAGGCTCTATTGCTTATCTTTTTATTGACGCTGGTATGCAAGCAAAAAACGGAAGTGGAGAATATGTTGCTCCATATGATTTTATTTACTTTTTAGTAATCTTCTTTATTTTATTCATTGTGTATTTGTTAATTTATTTATTTTCTGTCTTTATGTTTTATAGAAGAAGAAAAGATGAAGGCGAAAATGATTTAATTACAGTTAAGATGACCACTAATCTTGGTGTCGGAAATGAAGAAATAAAAAAGTTCACTAAATTAACGAAAGCATCCGTGGTAGATAATGATTCAATAGAGGTGACTCCTATGGTTCCTAAATATTCATATTTATCCGAAGAAAGAAATTATACTAAGACTGAAATATATGACTTTGTGTTATTTTTAACACGTGGATCAATTATCGTTAGTGATGGAGCGCTTTCATTCGCCTTTGGACTAGCGTTTGTTGTCATGATGTTTAATATGACACTCTTCTATGTTTTAATCGCTATATTAGGCGTTATATTCGTTATTGTTAATGTTTTCCAATTCTATGTTATCCCTGCTAACTTCTATAAGAGATTAATCGCTAATAAGGCTCCTGTATCTTTAAAAGTGTTTGAAGATCGTGTAGAAGAATCAACATTACTCGCTACTGGAGACGAAGTAACTTATACATATCCTTTTGGAGAATTGGCTATCAAAGATAAAAAAGATTCAATGTATATTAAAGCAATTAACAAAAAAGTAATAATGGGTTGCTTTATTCGTAGAAGAGAAGAATTAAAAGAAGCTTTAGCTTATATTAAAGAAAGAAATACATATTTCAAAAAGAATAGTAAATAAGCATTAATTATTATTAATGTTTGATATAATAGTGTCGCTATGAAATTAATTGTTGGTTTAGGAAATCCTGGAAAGAAATACGAGCATACAAGACATAACATGGGATTCGATGTTATTGATCTTTTCAGCGAACTCGCTCAAATTGATATTGATAAAGAATCATTTAAAGGGTTAGTGGGAAGAGGAAAAGTCTTTGATGAAGATGTCTTTTTGCTCAAGCCTCAAACATTTATGAATCTATCAGGAGAATCAGTTAGAGAAATTGTTTCCTATTTTAAAATTAAAATTGAAGATATTATTGTTATCTATGATGATATGGCTCTTGCTCCAGGCAGAATTAGACTTAGACCAAGCGGTTCTAGCGGCGGACATAACGGCATTCAAAATATCATTGATAATTTAGGAACTCAAGATATTAAACGTATCAGAGTAGGAATTGGAGAGCCAACCTACAATAGTATTGATTATGTCTTATCAAAACCAAGCAAAGAAGAAAGAGTCTTAATCGATGAAGCGATAGTCGACGCTGCTAACGCGCTAAAAGATATTCTCAAGGGCAACTTTGATAAAGCAATGACAAAATATAACTAGGAGGTAAGTGAACGAACCTATTTGACCTCATCAAATCGAATAAAGCGATACCCCCCTTCTTATCAAGAAGTGGGCATTTTGTCGTTAACGATTTAACTGGAATCTCTCTATTAACTGCAACCGCTTTTAAAGAGGAAGGTCAAAAATATTTACTTATTGCTTCTAATTTATACAAGGCCCAAAAGATCTATTCTTTACTTAAAACCTTACTTCCAAAAAACAAGATTTCGATGTTCATTAATGACGAATTAATAAGAGCAGAAAATCTTTCTTTAAGCAAGGAAATGGCGGCGAATAGAATCTACACACTTAACGAGATTTTAAATGGCAAAAATGAAATTATAGTGGCAAATCTCGCCTCAGTTTTAAGATTTTTGCCTGAAAAACAAGTATTTTTAGATAACACAATCAAGTTTAAAGTCGGTCAAGAAATCAATTTGATTGAAGTAAAAAAGAAACTTGTTAAAGCTGGATATTTCCAAGTCAATAAAGTTGATCAATCACTTCAATTTGCCTCTAGAGGAGACATCCTTGATATCTATTCTGTTAACTATGATGACGCGATTAGAATTGAGCTCTTTGGAGATGAGATTGAATCAATTAGGTTTTTTGATATTGCCACTCAAACTAGCAAGGATGAAATTAGTAAAGTTGATATTCTTCCTGCAAATGATTTCTTATTTACTGAAGAGGAGAGTAAAGCCGCTCCTGAGATAATAATGTCTCAACTTGAAAAAGATAAAGAGCATCTACATCCTGCGGATTTTGATAACTTAAGAAATGTGGTCGAAAGTGACATTCAAGACATATTGGAATATAACTACTCTCCTAACCTATATCGTTATTATTCTTTGATTAGTAAAAGCAAGACTTCTTTAGTGGATTATTGCTCTGATTATAATGTTGCTTTAGTTGATGAACATGCGCTTAATGAAAGCGCTCAATTAATGAATGAGGAAGCCTTAACTTTCCTAAATGAATTATTTGAATCTGGAAAGGCTATTTCTCATTTATCATTATTTTTTGATTTTGATCGACTTCATTTTAATAGATCTAGACTTATTAGAACTGCAGTCTTGCAAAGAGATGAACGTGATATCACATTTAACTGTAAAAATGTTCCTTTTGAGTCAAATAAAGACATTGATGCGGTAAATATTATTCGTTCATACACTAATTTAAATTACAAAGTTAATATTTCTCTCGATTCTAAAGAGCAATTAGAGAGTTTGATCGACTTACTTAATAGTGAGAATATCCCATTTGAAATGGTGGATGCTTTCTCCTTACCTTCAAAAAGACAAGTCGGTTTAGCTATCTCTTCTTTGCCACTAGGATTTGTTCTTGATGATGAAAGAGTGGTTTTCTTGACTAGTAAAGAGCTCTTTAACCATAAAATTAGAGTTACAAGATTTGATAATAGATTTAAAGAAGCCACCATTGTTAGAAGTGGAGAAGACCTTTCTCCTGGCGATTATGTTGTTCATGAATATCAAGGTATTGGTGAATTCCTAGAATTACAAACATTAGAAGTTGAAGGAAAACATCAAGACTACTTAAAGATTGCGTATTTTGGAGGAGAAATCTTATACGTTCCTCTTAATCAATTATCTTTAATTAGAAAATATATTGGTAAAGAAGGCGTTAGACCTCGTTTATCCCATTTACACACCAAAGATTGGGAAAAGCAAAAAGAAAAGATTAAAAAGAGAATCCACGATTTAGCGGAACGCTTATTTAATCTTTATGTTGAAAGAAGCAAAATCCAAGGATTTGCATTCCAAAAAGACGATGAATTCCAAAAAGCTTTTGAAGATAGCTGTGAATTTGAACTTACCAAAGACCAAGAAAGGTCATTAAATGAGATTAAAGCGGATATGGAAAGTACTCATCCAATGGACCGCTTATTATGTGGCGATGTTGGGTTTGGTAAAACAGAAGTGGCCTTTAGAGCCATCTTTAAGGCTATTAATTCAGGCAAGCAAGTTGCTTTATTATGTCCAACTACATTATTAGCAAGACAACATTTCGAAAATGCTTTAGAAAGATTTGCAGGATTTGATATTAAAGTCGCAATTTTCTCTAGATTAGTACCTGAAAGAAAACAAAAAGAATATATCAAGGGAGTTCAAGAAGGAAAGATCCATCTTATTATTGGAACTCATAGATTACTTTCTAATGACATTATCTATAAAGATTTAGGCTTATTAGTAGTTGATGAAGAACAAAGATTTGGCGTTGAACAAAAAGAGAAAATAAAAGAACTCAAAAACAACATTGATGTTTTAACTCTAAGTGCAACACCAATTCCTAGAACACTACAAATCTCTTTATTAGGAGTTAGAAGCCTGTCTCAAATTAATACTCCTCCTACGGAGAGAATGCCAATCCAAACTTATGTCACTCCTTTTAGAGCAGACATTGTAAAAGAATTAATTCAAAGAGAACTAGGAAGAGAAGGACAAGTGTTCTATCTTCATAACAACATTGAAACAATTTATGAAATTGCAAATAGATTAAAGAAGCAACTTCCAGAAGCCACTATTGCAGTGGCACATGGAAAGATGACTAAAAATGATATCGAAGATGTCATGATTAAGTTCTATAGTGGAGAAGTTCAAGTTTTAGTGTGCACTTCAATTATTGAAAACGGAATTGATGTTCCTAACGCGAATATGATTATTGTTGATGATAGTGATCATTATGGTTTATCTCAGCTATATCAAATCAAAGGTCGTGTCGGTCGAGGAAATCGTATTGCCTATGCTTATTTAATGTATAACGGAAACAAAGCTTTGAAGGAAGATGCGCAAAAAAGACTGAGAACCCTACAGGAATTTACTGCTTTAGGTAGTGGATATCGTATTGCTCAAAGAGATTTGATGATTAGAGGAGCTGGTGATATTTTAGGGCCAGAACAAGCAGGCTTTATTGACTCAATTGGATTAGATATGTATATCAAATTATTAAATGAGGCAGTAAAAGAACAATCTGGACAAGTAGAAGTTGAACCACCTCAATATAATTTAAATCTTGGTGTTAACTTTGATGCTTATATTCCAAAAGAATATGCGAATGATAGCGATAAGATTGAACTCTATCAAGAAATAATGGCAGCTTCTACAAATGAAAGCTTAATGAAGATTAAAGCAAAGACTAGAGATATATATGGAAAGCTTCCAGTAGAAGTGGAACAGCTATTCTTAAAAAGAGATATCGATTTAATGGTCAAAGAATGTGATATTAGAGATGTTAAAGAAACCAAATATAATATTGAGATTAATCTCGGAGATGATTTCATCCATATTAAAGGTATAGGAAATATCTTATTTGAAGCATTAATCCCATATTTATCAATCATTAAGATTAGTTATGTGAATCGTAAATTTAAAATTGTCATGGTTAAAAAACAAAATTGGTTAACTGATTTTGAGAATATATTAAAATCATTAGTAGGTGTTATTAGAACTAATAAGGTGATAGAAGAAGCATGAGAATCGACTTATTTTTAAAAGAAGCAAGAATCATTAAAAGAAGAACAATCGCTAAAGAATATTGTCTTAGAGGTTTAGTTTTAATAAACAAAAAAGAAGCCAAACCAAGTAGTGAAGTTAAAGATGGAGACATCGTTAATATCACCTTCGGAGATAAGAAATTTGATATAAGAGTCAAGATTGAAGTTGTAGGTAAAAAAGAAAGAGCGTCCTATGAAAGAATTGAATCTTGATAAAAGTAAGAAATATTTACTCGCTTGTTCATTTGGACCTGACTCGATGGCGCTTTTCCATATGCTTAAAAGTCAAGGCTATTATTTTGAATGTGCAATCGTTAATTATTACATTAGAGAAGAGTCAACTTCTGAAGTGAATGGCTTACTTGAATACGCGAATAGAAACGACATTAAAGTTCATGTGCATGAATGCGATAAAAATAATAAGAATAAGAGCGAAGCCAAGTGCCGAGAAATTAGATATGATTTCTTTAGTAGATTGTACAAAGAAAATAAATATGGCGCTTTACTAGTCGCCCATCATGAAGATGATCTAATAGAAACGTATTTGATGCAAAAAAGACGACAAAACTGCCCAAATTATTTTGGAATTTCTCAAAAAACCGTTATTAAAGGCATGATAGTTATTAGACCATTATTAAGTTTCAGCAAGAAGGAATTAGAAGAATATTGCATCAAGAATCATGTCCCTTTTGCGATTGATAAAACTAACTTTGACACATCAATTTTAAGAAACAAAATTAGACATGAAGTTATTGCCAAAATGTCTATTGACGATAGGAAGAATTTGCTTAAAGAAATTGATAGTAAAAACGATGAACTAAACAAGATCCTTTCTTCTATTGATTTAAAGAAAATTAATAGTGTCTCTTATCTAACTTCCTTAGATGAAATTAGCTTAAAATATGCACTTAATATTTTAGTTAGAAAAGTTAAGGAATCATACTATTTATCTAAAGAAAATGTAGGAGAAATTAAAAAGGCACTTTTAAGTCAAAAGCCGAACATTATGTTTGATGTAAAAAGAGGCATTCTTTTCGTAAAAGCATATGACAATGTTGAACTAATTAGAAGCGCAGAATCTAATGCATCTTATTTCTATTCGTTAGTAGAACCAGGGAAATTAGATACCCCATTCTTTTGTTTAGATTTTTCAAATAACAGCAGTAATCGAAATGTTAAAATTGAAAATTATCCAATTGTTATTAGAAACGCTTTAGGTAGTGATGAAATCTATATAAAAGGATATAAAGTTTCAGTTAGAAGATTATTCATCGACTGGAAAATGCCGTTTAAGTTAAGAAAAAGATGGCCAATCATCGTTGATAAAAATGGAACTCCATTATATGTTCCTCGTTATCAAAAAGACTTTACGCCAACTTCGGATTCTAACTTTTACGTAAAAATCTAACAAAGCACATTAAATGTGTTTTGCTTTTCAATAGAGCGAAAAACTAATATAATCTTTATATCAAAATTTTTGATATCGTATAAAACACTTAGGAGGTAAGCGTATGGCAGAACAAGAACCTAATCAAAATATGCCACGTCGTAGAATCTCATGGGGATTCATACTTGTTGTTTTACTTACCGTTGCCTTAATTGGCGTGTTCATTTATAGAATTATCGGAGTTGCCGACAGATCGAGTCATTTGCAAGTCCATGACTATGTCACACAATTGTTGAATGATAGAGTCGAGACTGCAACAGTAACACATCATTATGGTAGTGATTTAACAACAATTTCTGGTATTGCCAAAGATAAAAATGGTCGTTCTTACTCATATACAGTTGATATGGATAAGAGCACTTATGAAAATCCAGAACTCAATTACATTGTTGCAATGGATTCTGAAAAATTCACTATTGGTGGTGATTCATACACATACACCTTGAAACAAGGCAAAGTTGTTACTGGCACCTTCCGTTTTATTGTTGGAAATAAAAATGCAGTCGATGATGGACATGGCGCTGTTACTGGTGATGGCATCAATGGTACTATTGATTATGAAACTGGCGTTGTTGCTTTAACCTTTAACACACCTCTCCCAGAAAAAACAACAGTAAGCTATGCTTATAGCGTTAACTTCACTGGCAAAAACATTAATACTTTAATCGTTAGCAACCCTTCGATTAAATTTGCAATTAATGACGTATATCAAACAACTTGGTGGGATCAATGGGGACCAACCATTATCACCGTAGGTGTTTCTATCTTGTTATTAATCTTCTTATTCTCAAGATTATCTAATTCCGTTAATGGTGCAAACCGTCAAGCAATGGATTTCAATAAATCTAGAGCAAGAAGAGTCCAAGACTCCAAAGTCAGATTTAAAGATGTCGCAGGATGCGATGAAGAAAAAGCTGAAATGGAAGAAATCGTGGAATATCTTAAAGATCCACAAAAATACACAAAATTTGGAGCAAAGCTTCCAAAAGGTATTCTTTTAGTTGGCTCTCCAGGAACTGGCAAAACTTTACTTGCTAAAGCAGTTGCTGGTGAAGCTGGTGTTCCATTCTTCTCTATCTCCGGTTCTGATTTCGTCGAAATGTTCGTCGGTGTTGGTGCTGGTAGAGTTAGAGATATGTTTAAAACCGCAAAACAAAACGCTCCATGTCTTGTATTCATCGATGAAATCGATGCAGTTGGTAGACAAAGAGGCGCTGGTTTAGGTGGTGGAAACGATGAAAGAGAACAAACCCTTAACCAATTATTAGTCGAAATGGATGGATTCTCTGATAATTCAGGAATTATCGTTATGGCGGCTACTAATAGAGACGACGTCTTAGACCCAGCCTTATTACGTGCTGGTCGTTTCGATAGAAAGATTACTGTTTCCTTGCCAGATAAAGAAGGAAGAGAAGCAATATTTAAAGTTCACTCAAGAAATAAGAAAATCGATAAGGATGTCGACTTCTCTCAAATCGCCAAGAGAACCGTTGGTTTCTCTGGTGCTGATATTGAAAATATCATGAATGAAGCTGCTATCTTAGCAGTTAGAAGAAAAAAGAACTCTGTTACAATGGCAGAAATCGATGAAGCTATCGATAGAAGAATTGCTGGACCAGCAAAATCTTCACGTGCTCTTAATAAGCATGAAAGAGATGTTGTTGCTCATCACGAAGCAGGACACGCAATCATCGGTCTAAAATTAGAACATTCTGACAAGGTTCAAAAGATTACAATCATTCCTCGTGGAAATACAGGCGGTCACGTCCGTATGACACCTGAAGAAGATAGATTCTTATTAACTAAGAAAGAATTAGAAGCTCGCATCGTTGGCTACCTCGGTGGACGTTCATCCGAAGAAATATTCTTCGATGATGTTTCTAGTGGTGCTCAAAACGATATTGAAATGGCTACCAGAATTGCTCGTATGATGGTTACCGAACTTGGTATGTCTTCACTCGGACCAATTCAATATGAAAGCGTTTCTGGCAACGTCTTTTTAGGAAGAGATTATACTTCTACTCAAAAGAACTTCTCTTTAGCCACCGCGGAAAAAATTGACGCTGAAATTCAAAAGATTATCAACGACGCTCATGAACAAGCGTTGTCTATTATTAGACAATACAAAGATGATGTTGAGCTTATTGCTCAAACACTTCTTGAACATGAACAAATCACCGCTGAAGAGATTGATTACTTATTAGAACATCGTCATTTAAAACAAGACGAAGTTCAAGAAGTTCCAACTCAAGAAACTCCAGCAGAAGTTCCTGAAGAGAATAAGCCTCAAGAAGGAGAAAATAAGGGAGAATAATCCCTTTTTTCATATGTTTAAAATTGGCGACATAGAGATTAATAGTAAAGTGGTTCTTGCCCCAATGGCAGGAATTACATCTTTAGGATACCGTAAATTCATGTCTCAATTCGGAGTTGGATATGTCGTTACTGAGATGATTTCTGATATGGGACTCATCTATGGAAATAAAGAGACACTTTCCTACTTAAATTTCGAAAAGAGCGGACTTCCTACATGTGTTCAACTAT
>DFJP01000112.1 GCA_002373085.1 Caryophanales bacterium UBA3668
AATCATTAATGCAGCAGATTATGGTCATCCACAAAGACGTAGAAGAATTTTCTTATTTGCCTTCCATAATAGCACCAAGCACTATAAAGAAATGGCGGCTTTAACCCCTGCTCAAATCATCTCTAAAAAAGGTGTATTTGCTAAAGAATTCCCAATCGAATCATTCGATGAAAACAAGATAAAAGTATTTGATTTTGTAGAAAAATATGGGGATTTAGTAGAGGTTTCCGATAAATTTAAAGCAGAATTCGAGAATGCAGGATTCATGATTGGTAATAAGGTTTATACCGTTAAAACTAAACCAATTGAAGAAGCTCCTATCACTCTCGGACAGATAGCAGAAAAAGACGGAGTTGATGCCCACTACTTCTTAAATGAAAACCAACGCAAGAAATATGAATATCTACGTGGTTCTAAGAAGATTCCAAGAGTCGATAAAAATGGATTTGAATACATGTACTCAGAGGGTGCAATGAGTCCTTATGATGAGCTAGATTTACCAGCAAGAACCATGCTTACATCCGAGGGAACTACTAATAGAAGTACTCATATCATCATGGACCCAAAAGAGGGTAAATTAAGAATTCTTACACCAATCGAGTGTGAACGTATAAATCAATTCCCTGACAACTGGACAAACTCCGGTATGCCCGAGAAGAGAAGATACTTCATGATGGGCAATGCACTAGTGTGTGGAATTATTAAAAGAATAGGAAATCAAATTAAAAAGATTATAGAAAAAGAGGACTAGTAAACAACGCTAATCCTCTTGTTTTTTATTCTGTGAAGCTTTTTTCTATCCATAAAAGCCATTTTTTTACAGTTTGATATCTTCTTTCATAGAGTTCATCGCTGTATTGTGGGTATTCTGTTTTGATTATGTCTATGACTTCTTCCTTTTCCAATTTGACTCCATATACTTTTTCTGTAACATAGACTGTTCCAAATACTTTATCGGACATCAATAACCTTATAAGTTCTATTCTTTGCTTCGTTGGAGAAAGGTTTCTAACATAACATCCCACCTCAGTGAAATGCTTATCTTTAGAAATAAGCCCTAAATACATCGCCGCAGAAAGATAGTACATCACTTGTCTATCGGTGACATTTTCCAAAACAAAGCTAATGTACTTCTTATCACTTAGTTTAGATTCGTCAGGAATATTAATTAGTGATATTACCTTTTCAAAATCATCGGCTTGAGGGAATGGTATATCATTTCTTTCCATAAATTAGAACCTCTCTTACTGTTCTACGCCCACTATTATTACCGCTAATATTTCTATGGACATCTAAATAATTAAATTTATATTTTGTTTTTGGGAATATTTCATTAACAAAAGCTGTGGAGTTATTGCTAATTATAACAATCGCTCCTTTTTCAATCAGCGAATCACAAAGATTTTCTAGTCGTTGTAAATCTTCCCTTGAAAAACCAGTGCTTGTGTATGATGTGAAGCCGGATGGCTCATAATCATATGGCGGATCTAAATATACATAGTCACCTTTTTTGGCACCTGAAACTGCATCAATAAAGTCGCAATTAAGAATCTCAACACCAGGTTTATTTAAATAAGCTGATATTTGTCTAATTTTCTCTTCACAAACTATTTCATGTTTTCCACTAGTAGTTCTGCCTAATGGCACATTAAAGAAACCTTTAGAGTTAACTCTATACAAGCCATTAAAACATGTTCTATTTAAATAAATAATTCTTGCTGCCTTTTTCAAAGGGGACATCTTTTTATAAGAAGGTAATCTATCTAAATCACGAATTTGGTAAAAGTAATCATGAGAGTGCTTTTTATCATGTTCTTTTAACAGTTTTATAAGCTCTTCTGGATTATCGCGAATTTGGATATAAACGTTATATAATTCTGGATTTAAATCGTTTATTGTAACATTCGGACATTCTAAAGCAAAAGTTAATGAGCCGCCACCGAAGAATGGCTCAAATAACCTATGCTTCTTAAGTTCTTCTATATCTATTAATTGAATGATATTAGAGACAAGCTTTCTTTTTCCACCTGCCCACTTTAATACTGGTTCCATCATTATTGATTTTCAATTAGCCAATCATACACATCTTTAATCTTTTTAAATTCAGATCTTGTGATTTGCTTTCCGTTATTGATTCTAGACTCAGAATAAGACATGGATTTTAACCAATCTAGAGTTTCGGCCCTATTCTTTTGGTCGTTTGGATTAACTAAGACATCCTTTAAGAATGTTGTCCAGTTTGTTTTATAACAAGCTATTTTACAAACATCGTCAAATCCTATCATTTCCCAGAATTCAATGTCCCTATCAACACCATTTCTAGAGTTTTTGACTTTTAAACTGGCAATATCTCTACTTACTCTAAGAGCCAAATCCTCAGGTATATATTCATTTTGCCAATTTGCATTTTCAACAAATTTTTCTTTTATACTATCGATAATCTTTTGTTTGATTTTTGAAACGAACTCGGAAGCTTCAGGATTATAATCCACGCAATACTCATTGATATATTTTTCCAAATCTTCATTGGTGAATTCACTATTATTGTGATTAAAGGCAACCTGCAATGCTCTCCAAGATGTTTCTTTAGCACTACCACCTTTTGCGGTTTTAATTTCATTTCTTCTTTCAATTGGTAAATTATTTATTGTATCTGCCAAGGAAACAATCCAATCTTCACATTTATTCCATAAATCATCAACATCGTAAATGACAGAAGGAAGATTGTATTTTTTAATAACCAAATCAACAATATCGCCAATTACTCTTATAACCGCTACCATCATGTTATTTATTGTTAAATAGCCGGCAGAGCCTTTTTCCCATTCTTCTTGGCAGAACTGTTCAATAGTATCTAAACACTTCTTTAGGAATGGATAAATAACATCCGCTGTTTCTCTGCTTTCAGTTCTATCTAAAACACCATGCTCGGATATTTCGTTCTTTTTATATTTATTAAAGAAGGAGGTCTTTTCAATGGCGTTCTTTAAATATTCAATAGTAATGCAACGTCTATCTGTAACTGTATTCTCACCAGTAACAACTCTGCCGTATAGAGGAGAGTCTTTGTCTTCACCTAATTTTTGACAAATATGAAGAATTACAGCTTCTTTTCTCTTTGCTAGTTCAGGTGAGTCCCAATTAAGGTCAATAATTAAAGTATTTCTAAGTGATTTAGAAACAGCTTTTTGATTTTCATTAATATCCATGAACATTCTTACTTGTTCATCTTTGTCCATATTAACAAAAGCTACTACTGGGACCGTGTTTGATGATGCAAATCTAGATTCTGAGTATCCGTATAATCTATGTTGACCATCAATAACATATGCAGATTGATACTCTTTTGGTAAATGCAATATACCAATTCTAGAAACAGAAGAGGTGTTTTGTGATGCCAAATCGAATTGAAGGCCCCTCTTTGCATCAATAGAAATAATTAATGAGTTAGGGAAATATCCGCCGTTGTTAACGAACTCTCTAATCTTTTTAAGTCTGTCCTTTTTGATTAATCTTTGGTAGGTAGGCATTAAATCGTGATTCGCGTTTGTTCTATGTAAAATGTAAGAAATCTTTAATAAACGTTCTGGCTCAATCAAAAAAGCATAATATGTGTATCCGCCCATTTTGCCTTCAATAGCAGGAATCTTTTCATCCATTCCTTTGATTGTTTGGTGAGCAAATAAACTACCTAGTAATTGGTATCTTGCCGCACTGCCAAGATGATCTACCAAAGCTTTATAGTAGCTTACTGTTTCATCGTCAAAATAAGCAATTTTAGCATTGGCTAAACGGTCTCTATCTTGAGAACCAAGAACATAGTTCTTTGTGGCAAATATATACTTAAATTTACGTCCTGGATATTCCTTGCTAATTTCTCTAACGAGTCCTTTATATTTACTTTCCATCTCAGCTATTTCTTGAAGCCAAGATTTATTACGCTCGAATTTTTCAGTTTCCTTGCATTCAATGAATAAGCAGGTTTCATCATCAATGGCAATGACATCTAATTGTTTTGTTAAATCTGGGTATTCCTCTGAATATGATAATTTAAAATGCCTATCAGCATTCATGACAGTAAAGCCCATTTTATAGAAAATCATCCATACTTCATCTTCGAAAGCATCACCGATTTTCTTTGGCTGCATCATTAAAGCGGAGCCATTTTTATATGTTTTTTTAACAACCCATCCCTGAGATTCTTTAGTTTGAATAAGTGCCGCATCAAATTTTTCTTCAACACCATCTTTGCTTCTAATTGCCGCTGCAGCTGCCAAAGCTTCACCACTAGCTAAATGTTCCCAGTTCGTTGCCATAAACATCCTCCGCTATATATTTTATGTTTATAAACTTTAAGCATTATATCACAAATATAACGCTTCTTCACTATAGTTATATCTTTTCGGCGACGAATACGGGATTCCAACCAAAAAATATAAGTAGAGCAAGGTTGTTTCTAAATAGCGCAAAGTTATTACAAATAGAGCAAGATTAATAGCATGCCCGTTAAAAAAGGCTAAAATATGGGTCAATATCTAACACACAATGTGTGGTAATATCGCAAAAAGTATCGATGTAATCAAATAAAAAGGACTGATACGGTTTGTATCAATCCTGTTCATGCTAGATGGTGCCTCCTGGCGGAATCGGACCACCAATAGATCCTTACCATGGATCCGTTATACCACTTAACTAAGGAGGCATTTAGTCAGCGTAGTAAATTATAAACAACATTCTTCCTTATAACAAGGGAAAATATTAGTTTTTTATTTATGGTTTTAATCTATTTATTAGATTATAAACAACGGTAGCCGCGACTTCTAATTCGTGGCGAGATAAATATCCACTATTAAGAGCAGCCTTAATATCCTTAATATCGGATTTTCCGCCTGGCATACAAATGTTATTACCATTCTTTATATCTCTAGAGGCGTACGCATTAGGATACTTATTGTTTTTACGATATGATTGTCCACTTGTTACCCAATCAGTCATAACTAAACCTTTATAGTTCCATTCATCTCTAAGGATATCAATGATTAAACCACGATGTTCTGCGGAGTGAATTCCGTTAACTAAGTTATAGCTTGTCATAATTGATAATGGATTAGACCACTTAATTGCCTTTTCAAAGGCTAATAAGTAGATTTCTCTCATTGCTTTTTCTGAGACTATGGAGTTGTTATTTAAACGATTGGTCTCTTGGTTATTACATGCAAAGTGCTTAATTGTGGTCGCTTTTGTAGGATCTTCTTGAACTGATTTAATGATACAAGAAGCAGCAAACGCAGCAATAAGAGGATCTTCAGAATAGTATTCAAAATTTCTACCACATAAGATGTGTCTATGAATATTAATTCCTGGTGCGAGCCAAATATCCGCTCCATAGAGTTGCATCTCTTCTTTAACTAACCTACCACAACCACAAATAAATTCTTCGTTAAATGATTGAGCTAAGGCAGTAGCGATTGGGATCGCAGTAGCGATTTGCACTACCGTGCTTCCTTTCTTTTTGAGATTTCTTTCATAGCTCACAAAATAATCAATTGGTTTAGGGAGATAATTCTTTAATCCTTCCCAAATTGAATCTGTGGAAGTAATGAAAGCTCCATTTTTATTTAAGATATATTCTCTAGTAATTCTTAATCCAGCAGGGCCATCTACCATATTAAGAGCCTTATCTAAACTTTCTACTCTTAAGGTTGTTTCTCCTGCGCCACCTAAAAGTAAAGAACAAGATTGACCAATTAATCCTTGGAAGCCAAGTTTATAATCGCCTAACACCATATGGATTAATTCAAGATCAGTTAATCCTTTAATATATTCTGGAACATCAATATTGTATGTATTGTTATAAACAATGTTTTGAGTTTCAATCATTGAAGAGTCAATTTCAATGACTGGTAATTTGCTACTAATTGAATTTTCTTTTCTAACAATAACTAAATCTTTAAAGTCTGTTTTAGCAAAAACATTTTTAACTTTTTTAGTAACGATATCTTCTTTAAGAGAAATAGCAAAGACATCCGTTAAATCTTTAGATGAATTTCCTAATTTAAATAGGTAATTGCCTTTTTCTAATAAGTAAGATTCTTTTTCTTCGTCATATATTGGGAAATCTCTTAATGAGAGTTCTAAAGTAAGTTCTTCGCTTTCTTTAGCTCCTAAAAGTTTGCTCTTTTTAAAGGCGACAAGTTCAAGAGCAGGACGAAAAATAGGCCCAGACATATATAGTTGAATAACTTCTTTTCCTGGAAGGCCATTAACATTAGTAACCTTAACCTTCACCTCTACTTTATCACCTTGGTTAGAAACACTGACAAATTGGTGTTTAAAAGTTGAATATGATAATCCAAAACCAAAGTTAAATAATGGAGAAATATTCAATGAAGAGAAATAACGATATCCAACATAAGTTCCTTCGTTATATCGACATTCATCTTGACTAAGTGGAGTAGAGATGTATGGGTAGTCTTTAATTAGCGCCCATGTATCTGTTAACTTTCCACTTGGGTTACTTTTTCCTAAAACGATATCAGTAATGATATGTCCATTTAATGAACCAAGTTGAGATAATAGAAGAATATTTTTAACTTCCATTATTGGCTCTAAATCAACGATTCCAGGAACATTTAAAACAAGCATGAATTTCTCATAATTGTTATTGAGATATAAAATATCTCTTATTTCTGTATCGGTAAGATAGACACTACCTTTTTCCAAATAACGATCACTACCTTCTCCTGCAGTTCTACTTAATACATAAATAGCAACTTTATGATCTCCGATAATTGGAAATTCATAATCTCTTTCAGGAGCGCTTTTACCCATTGAATAGCTAGCAGCGATAGTTCTATGTTCAGCAGCCTCTTTTTTAACTTTTTTAATGAAGTCTTTTTCGTTTTCTAAACGAACTTTATCGTAGCTATTAAGCCAATCTTTACTTGTAATTTCAAATCCAGCGTTTTCAAATGCTTCTTCAACATTTTCTGAGTAACGTGCATTAACCGCTCCGCTACCAGTTCCACCCATAACGGTGTATCTAACTCCATTACCAATCAAAACGATTTTGCATGGTTTTTCTAAAGGGAAAGAATCATCATCTCTTTTTAAAAAGAGAACACATTCATGAGCGTTATCTTTTAAATAGTTTAAATGCTCTAATTCATGAGGCAAATAATCGTAATTAGTCTTCATAGAGTTCACCCATCATATCGTATACAAATACACTATTAATTTTCACTTTTACTATATCACCACTTTGAAGTGGCTTAGGACTAGTAAAGAATATTTTTCCATCAACATCATCAGGAGCGTTCCAATAGCTTCTTAAAAGATAGTTGCCGTGTTCATCTTGACCAATAACCATTCCTGACATAACTTCATCAACATGTTTCTTATTTAATGCATAAGAAATCTTTTGTTGAGCTTTCATCACTTTAGCGAGTCTCTTTTTCTTAACTTCTTCATCAATTTGATTAGGGAAGGACGCTGCAGGAGTTCCTTCTTCTTGAGAATAAGTAAAGGCTCCTAAATGGTCGAACTTCACTTCTTTCATGAATTCGATAAGATTATCTACATCTTCCTCTGTTTCTCCTGGGAAGCCCACCATCACAGTGGTTCTTAAAACTGCGTTAGGAACTTTATTTCTAATTTTAGAAAATAGTTTGATAAGGAATTCCTTATCCCCTCTACGATACATATCTTTTAAGATATGTGTTTCACTATGTTGAATAGGGATATCAAAATAAGGAGTTAAGCGAGGTTCTTTACCAATTAACTCAATTAATTCATCACTTATTTCATCAGGATATAAATATAGTAAACGAATATATTTAAATTCTTTAATCGCCAATAAACCATGTAAGAGGTCCACTATATCGACTTTTTTATCTTTAAAATCAATCCCGTATTTTGTGGTGTCTTGTTCTAAAACAATAATCTCTTTAATTCCCACTTCAGCGAGTTCTTTCGCTTCTTTAATTACTGAATCGTAATCTCGAGAGACAAAATGTCCTCTAATAATAGGGATTGCACAATAACTGCATCGATTGTCACATCCTTCTCCAATTTTTAAATAAGCAGAATATGGGCCAGTAGAGACAATACGATATTCATCATCCACTCCTAAAGATGGATCGATATCTTTATCAATAACAGATAACTTCTCATTAAAATGAGAATAATCTTTAATTGGGATATATAAATCAACTTCTGGAATTTCTTTTTTAAGGTCTTCTAAATATCTTTGAGCTAAACAACCAGTAACAACAACTTTCTTACCGTATTGAATCATCTCTAAGATATTTTCGATGCTCTCTTTTTTACTGGATTCAATAAATCCACAAGTATTGATAACAATAATATCTGAGTCTTTTGGATCATTAGTGATTTCATAGCCATTACGATCAAACAAACCTAAAATATTCTCGCTATCGACGCGATTCTTCATACAGCCTAAAGAGACAATGCCAACTTTTTTCATTAAAATTACTCACTTCTTAAGGCGATAACTGGATCTTGTTTAGAAGCACTGAAGGATGGGATAAGCCCACTTAAGACACTTAAGAGGATAGAAATACCCACCATCATGAGTGCGTAATACCAAGGTAAGGCACAAATATTACTAACACCTAAAGTAAAGACAATCGCATTAATAATGATTTGTAAAATATAGGTAACTCCGATTCCGATAGCGCCACTAGCAAAACCGGTAATCAAGTTTTCAGCAATAAATAATCTTGAGACATCTTTCTTTCGTCCACCAAGAGAACGGATAACACCAATTTCTTTAACTCTTTCCATAACAGAGATGTAGGTAATAACCGCAATCATGAAGCAAGAGACAACCAATGATAAAGAAGTAAATGCAATTAAAGCTGCACTTACAGTGGTAACTAAAGTAGAAATAGCCTCAATAATGATACTGATTGTATCACTATAAGTGATTTCACTTCTAATTTCAGGAGGTACTTCTCTTCCTTTAATAACAAGAACGTCTTTAGAATTCCATCTATCTAAATAGCTAGTAACACTATTCTTAGTTTCAAAACTCTTTGGATAGATTTGGATTGATTGTGGAAGTTCTTCAATATCGTGAGAGATGATAATTTGATCTTCATCAGTGTGATCATTAATCTTTAATCCTGCTAAAGAACGAAGATGAATCTTATCATTCTTCAAATTATCTGAACCACTACTTAAGAAGGAAGCAAAGATAGAGGCTAACGCTGTAGAACGATTACCGTTAAGCGCTTGGGCGTAACCACGTTTTGTTTCAGGAACAAATCCTTCTTGGCCATTATCTTTTGAGTAATCATCATATTCAAATTGAACATAAGCGTTAAATTGAGATACTTTCCATCTTAAGTTTTCAATATGGTCTTTAAATGATGCGGTAATTTGACTTGTACCAGATTGATCAATATATTCTCTAGCAAAGTCTTTAGTGAAATAGACACCTCTTTCCAGAGTGCCAAATCTAGTTGTGTCTTTTGCTCTTAAAATGCCAGACACCTTAACTTTATAACGATTATCGTTAAGTAAAGCGTTATCAGTCATAACAGCTTCGTAATAATAATCCGGAGTTTCTGGTTCTAATTCAGTAACTTTGCCGTTATTTAAAGTTGCATAATCACCAGATAATTTTCTCACGTTACAAGTAGCGACAAAGTCAGTTGTTCTAGTATCAACCTCAGTTGGGCTACCAGTAGCAAAAGTTAAAATAAAAATTTTGCCTAATGTTTCAGCGTGATCAATATAATCTTGAGGCGTAAGACTACCAACGCCTTTTCTAGATACATCAGCGATGAATTCTAAATCTTCTTGAGTGATTTCATCAGCGTTAATCATAAACCAGCTGCCTTCAATTTCACTCTTGCCATCTTGGACAGTACGATTACCAATTCTTTGGCAGATGACATTATGCATTTTTGCATCAGTACCATTTACTTCAATTCCGTTACCTGTAAGGTTATCGCTTTCAGGAGCGTAATTTAAAGCAAGGTAATAATTACCACCACTAACAGTGGTTCCACTTAAGCTAACAGTAATTTTCTTATGTGACACTAATGTTGGATTTTGTCTATAAATCTCATCGTGAGGGAAACAATAGAATTCATGATTAAGAATTTCATCAAAATTAAATGTTGAGTTATATGGGTATTTTTGATCAAGTTGCTTGTATTCGTTTTCAAGTTTACGAATCTTTTCTTCATCAACTGGAGATTGTCTTTTGAGTTCTTCAATCTCTTTTTCGATTTCATTACCTCTCACTGCTTTCATTGCAATGTTAATGAATTCATCTTGTGGGTAATAGCCCATCTGGGCTAACACTAAATCGGTTAATGTTGTTTTATCATCAACAACGAGTAAAAGTTCATTCTTATCTTTTGGGAATGTACCAGCGATACAATCATATTGAGATAAGAGATAATCATCTTCCGCTGGAAGTTGCTTCATAAAGCTAGTAAATAAATCAACGAATTGAGCGTATGAGCTAAATCCCTTAACGGTCATTAAGGTTTTAATATATTGTTGAGTTAAACCATTCATTGAAATAACTTCGGCAGGTTCATCTTTCTTCTTATGGAAAGAAGTGAAGAAGTTATTTGTTGGATCAATTGAATAATTATAGTTAATCGCCGAATAATATGATTCTGGCATTTCAGAAACATAATCGACAAAGTCTTCGTTAATATCATTAGTCTTAACGTTAGTGAAATCAGTGTACTTATCTAGAAGATAAGCAATCATTGAATCCATTCCAACTTTTGTGGAAGTATCAAATTTTTCGAGTTCTTTACTATCTTGATTTCTAAGTCCGGTAAGTAAAGAAGTAACATCCACTGTTTCTTCAGCGACACCGATAGGATAGGCGCTTAGCATATCATTTTCCATAGAATGGATATAATCGTTAACACCACAAGAGACACCTAAAATTGTCGAAACGCCGATAATGCCAATGCTTCCTGCAATTGCGACTAATAATGTTCTTCTAAACTTTGACCATAAGTTAGAAATAGATAAAGCGGTCGCAGTAAAGAAAGACATTGAAGATTGTTTCTTGCCTTTATTTTCTACAACTTCTACTACTTCTTGAGTGGAAATAGCCTCATCTTCTCCATTATATGGATTAGAGTCATCATATATTTCTCCGTCTTTCATCTTCACAATACGAGATGCGTATTTAGAAGCGAGTTCTGGGTTATGAGTAACCATGATAACAAGGTGGTTATTAGAAACTTCTTTTAATAAATCCATGATTTGGAGAGAAGTTTCACTATCAAGAGCACCAGTAGGTTCATCTGCTAAGACGATTTCTGGATTGTTGACTAAGGCTCTAGCAATCGCCACTCTTTGCATTTGACCACCAGACATTTGGTTTGGTTTTTTATAATATAAGTCTTTAAGTCCGACTTTATCTAAAGCCTCTTTAGCGAGTCTCGTTCTTTCTTCTTTTTTCAGTCCTGCAATCGTTAAAGCGAGTTCAACATTCTTTAGTACTGTTTGATGTGGGATTAAGTTATAAGATTGGAAAACAAAACCAATTGAGTGGTTTCTATATGTATCCCAATCACTATCGTTATAATTCTTAGTGCTTATACCTTTGATGATTAAATCACCTTCATCATAGTGATCTAATCCACCAGTAATATTTAAAAGCGTGGTTTTACCACAGCCTGAATGTCCTAATATCGCAACAAATTCATGCGCTCTGAAGTTTAAAGAAATTCCTTTAAGAGCGTGGACCGGTTCTTGATCTTTTAGAGCGTAATCTTTTTTGATGTTTCTAAGTTCTAACATTTTCAAGACCTCCTTTGTCGAATATGTAAATATGTTATCTTTTTACATAAAAAATGTAAATTGAAATACATTTTTATCACAAAAAGAAAAAAGCAAGACAATAAATCTTGCTTGATACTATTTGATTTTTTTATTTGCTTTTAATTATTTCAATGTTTTGTAAAATCTCTTCTTTGGTCTTAAATTTTGCTTCAATAACACGACGGTTAAAAGCGAAATAGATATAAGTATAAATGACATCAACAAACAAAAAGAGGAAGGCTGGTAAAAGGAAGGCAATCGCGTTACTAGTTAAGTCAAAGTTTTCTTTTTGTTCCGCAAATAAAATAACAAAGACTGATAGAAGAACAAAGGCAAACACTACAAGAAGAATAATAGGGACAAATGTTGGTCCTCGACGATATAACTTTTTAGAGTATTCTTTAAGTTCTAAATAGTGAGGTGCATTTTCATCTATTTCATAGACTACGTGAGCGTTAATCCCTTTTTCAATGCAGCTAATCTCTTTATATCCAAGAGCCTCGTAGATTTCTTTTCTTTCACGATATTGAGGAATTGTTAGTTTAATCTTTTTGCGAATCATTATTATCATCCTCGACTTTCACATATTTGATGTATTCATATTGAGGAACACTATTAGCGAATTCTTGCATCGCTCTAAGAGTTTCATCATGTAGATAAGTTTTATTTTCAGTAGCGGTCTTTCCTTCAAGAGGGAAGATAGGCTCAAGAATATAGACTGTTTGTCTAGGAATTTTACCAATTAATGGTTTTCTCCAAGTAGTGACAACTGGGACTACTGGAGCATTACACTTTGCAGGGTAATTAAATGATCCATCTCTAAATGGTCTAATCTTTGTGTAATATGGCCAAATATGAGCTTCTGG
>DFJP01000004.1 GCA_002373085.1 Caryophanales bacterium UBA3668
AGCATGTTTGTTACTTGCTTCTTAGCAATTTTAGATAAGAGAAGCGGAAAAGTTATTTATGCGAACGCAGGACATAATCCTCCAATTGTTGGCTCTAATTTCAAATATCGTTATTTAGAATGTAAACCAGGCTTCTTACTTGGATGTTTTGAAAAAACAAATGTCGTAGATGAAGAGATTACTCTTCTCCCAGGAGAAAGCATGACTTTATATACAGACGGAATTACTGAAGCAAGAAATATCGATGGTGAATTCTATGGAGAAGATAGATTATTACACACTCTTAATAAACAAGACTACACCTGCATTCTTGAACTCCATCACACAATTAAAGATGATGTTACTTCATTCGTTGGCGAAGCTCCTCAAAGTGATGATATCACTTTTGTCACCCTTAAATATCGTGGAGACCATTACGCATATGAAGAAAAAGCATTTGATGGAAGAATTGAACATATTCCTGAGATGCTAAAGTTCATTGAGAAATTTAGTGATAAATATAAATACCCAGAAGACTTTAAAAATAAATTAACAATCGTTGGAGATGAATTATTCTCTAACATCATAAACCATGGCTATAACAATAATGGTGGAGTGATTTATGTGAGACTATTATTCGATATGGACACAAAAGAATTCGTTCTCACGATTATTGATATGGCGAAAGAATTTAACCAACTCGAAGTTGATAAACCAGAAGTTGGAAGCGATGTTAAAAAGCAAGAAATCGGAGGTCTAGGCCTCATTATTGTAAAAAAGATTATGGACGAATATGCCTATGATCGAATTAACGGTAAGAATATCCTCGTTTTAAAAAAGAGATTCTAACCAATAACTTTGTTATTCTTTTAAAAAAATAAATATTGGCAAGAGAAGGAGAAGAGAAACATGAAGAAGTTTTTGTCAACATTATTATTAACATCGTGTCTTTTAGTAACTGGATGTGAATCATCCCATAGTTCAGGATCCGCTAAAAATAGCTTAGAAGCTAAAGGATACACTGTTTCACATTATGAAAGTGACGCAGAAGTTAAAGCGCATATAGCAGGCTTTAACTTTGAAGGATTTACAGTCAGTAGTGCGATCTTAGCAAGAAAAGGCGAAGGCTTAAACGCTGATGTATTTATCGCTTTCTATTTTTCAAATATTGCTACAGCAAGTAGCTTTAACGACCGTAACAATAATGAAAACCTTATTACTATGACTAGATTTTTAGATAGCAATTTAGGTCCTAATTTGGAAGCAAAAGTTGGCCAAAAAGACAATGTTTGTTACGGTTGTTCCACAGTTGCATACGCAATCGTTTTTGGCGATTAATTGAATAAGCAATCTAAGCGATTGTAATCGATTTATAGACATAGTAATATTATTTTATCTATGGATAAAATTTCTCTATATGTGCTCGACACCAGAAAATACTCTTTTGGTGAACTATTAGCATTAACTAAACTTGATGAAAGCGAAATTTCTTTCTTGGAAAGATACCATGTTTTAGATGTGAAAAAAGAGAAGTTGGTCTCTTATTATTTCAAAAAGAAATATGTTGGAGATTATTCTTTAAACGAACGTGGAAAGCCAATATCAAATAATGTCTTTTTCAACATTTCCGATTCAAAAGGAATGGTGGTTTTAGCCATCTCTAAAAACCGAGAAGTTGGAGTGGATGTTGAAATATTAATGCCAAAAGATCAAGACTTAGTGAAATATGTCTGTAGTGAAGAAGAATATCAATTCGTTAAAAACGAGATTGACTTTGTCTCTGTTTGGACTAGCAAAGAATCGATTGTTAAGTGCTTAGGTACAGGAATTAAAAGCAATATCAAAGGCATACCTGCTTTACCACTAGTCGGTAAGAAAACATATGAAGGTCAAGCCTTTTATAGCACGTCATTTAGATATGGGGATTCAATTATTTCGTTAACTCTTAAGGGTGAGGAAGAATTTGACTATACCTTAATTTCGGAGGATACCAAACATGAGCAAGAGAGTCTTACTTAGCAAAGGTGAAGAAGGGATTTATGTATCTTCACTTAATGGAGGAGATGCCTATAATCTCGGTAATACAATTAATTTAGGAAAAGATTATTCGCCTGAGCAAATTAAAGAAGCTTTAGATAAAGTTGCTATTGCTCACCCATCTCTTTTCACTATCCTTTCAATTGATGATGAAGGTAACATCTATAAAGAAATAAGACCTCAAAAACTCGATGTACCAGTTAAAGAAATTAGTGAATTAAAGATTGAATCTCTCCCATATGAATTATTAGATAAACCTCTATATCGTTTTGTGATTTACAAAGTAAAAGGTGATATAGTCCTTTATTTTGATTTCCATCATATCATTATGGATGGCACTTCGTTAAAAGTGTTTATCGATGATTTTTATTCTACTTTAGAGAATAAAGAATTAGAAACCGAAAAAAGTGATGTTTACGATTACACAACTGAAGAAAACAAAGTTAGAAGTAGTGAAGTCTATCAAGAAGATAAGGATTACTATGATCGATTACTTTCAGGAGTAGAAACTGATTCCACTCTTGTTGAAGATAAAGCTGATGACAAAGTCTCTTATGGCAATATCAGAACTAAATAAAAATCTCTAATGAACAAGTAAAGAAAGTAACATCTAAGTTAGGTATAAAAACCTCAACCTATTTTTTAGGAGCGTTCTCATATTTACTAAGCAAAATCAATATGGAGAACGAGGCTTTGTTCCTCACAGTTAACAATTCTAGAACTAAAGATGTTTTTCATTCTTTTGGATGTTATGTCAGTAGACAATAACCCAAGACTATCTTCTATTTTCTACATTATTTCTAATGTCGCTAAAATCGGATTAGAAATTCTCTTTATCAGCGTCTTTAATTGGGGCATGAAAGGAGCAGCGTTCTCAACCGCAGCTGGATATTTAGTTGGCTTAGTTGTTGTTATCTTCTATATCTTTAATAAAGAGAGAACACTTAAATTTACATTTAAACTACAAGATAATGGATTAAAAGATGTCTTTAAAGCGAGTAGTACTTCTGCGCTTAATTTCTTTTTAACAGCAGTTCAAATGTTAATTGTCAATATTGTTATTGGCCAAGTCATTACTGCTGAAAGAGACTTAAATGCTTATGGATTAATCGCGAATGTCGTCTTTGTTTTTGACTTATTATGTGGTGGAGTATTGAATCTTATTCCAAATGTTTGTGGCATTCTTTATGGCGAATCTACTTCATTAATATTCTTATTACCGCAGTAATTTTTGTAGCGATTGCTATTTTCCCAAATGTTTACGCAATGGCATTTGGTTATAATGATTTCACTGATTTTGATGAAGTAGCCCTTTGGATAAGAGTGTACTTACTTTCATTTATCCCATATGAGATAAATAAGTTCTCGATGAATTACTATCCTACTATTAATAGGAATTTACCATCATTTGTTACCGTTATATTAAGAGAAGCGATTATCGTTATTCCTTTAACTTTAGCGTTACTCTATTCAAACGGATTATTAGGTTATTCAATTGCTTGCGCTGTGACAGAAGCAGCGACTGTATTAATTACTTATGCTTTCATATTGATTTATCAAAAAGCAAAGAAACTTAAATCGCATGGCATCTTCATGTTTGAAGAACATACATTCGAAGAGTTTGATGTCTCTATCTCTAATGACTTAGAGTATGCTTCAGTTATTTCCGAAGATATTTCTAAGTTTGCATTAGAACATCATGTTCCAAATCGAGAAAGTCAAATCGCTGGACTTGCTTGTGAAGAAATTGTCGCTAATATTGTTGCTTATGGATATAAGAAAGGTAAGAAGAATTATATTGATGTTAATCTTAAGATTAATGAAGATATGTTACTTTTGGTTATTAGAGATGATGGGTTACCATTTGATCCAACTAAATATGAATTCGATAATAGTGAAGAATATTCCACGAGTGGAATTAAACTAATCGAAAATCTTACCGATAAAATGACGTATATGCGTATACTTAATTTAAATAACACTGTTTTTGAAATTAGTTTTAAGGGAGGATTAGAACATGGAAATTAAGATTAATCATGGAAATGAAATGACAATTGCGTTAGTGGGAAGACTTGACACAGTTACATCTGTTGATTTTCAAAACGCAATTAATAACGAGGAGATTAAAGAGAATTTAGTCATCGTTGACGCTAAAGAACTCGAATATATTTCTTCTGCTGGCTTAAGAGCGTTACTTTCTTTAAAGAAAAGCCTCTCCGGTAGTGGAAAGGAATTAGAAGTTCATAATCTTAATCCTGTTTGCCAAGAAGTTTTTAAGGTTACAGGTTTTAACAATATCCTTACAATTAAATAATTTTTTATGAGAGAAAAGAAGCGCGTATTTTTTCCAATACTTCTAAAGGTGATTCTATTAGGGGTGATCACTTCTTTTATCGCGAGCACTGTCGCAATTGTTGTTAGTTATAACAACATGATAAAGAAGGCTAAAGATGATTTAGATGTAGCCGCTAATGATGCTTTAGAATACGCAAATCGCTTCTATGATAGTGATAACGTTGATAATGGTCCTAACCTTACATCATTTAAATATGTAAAGGATTACGTTTTGAACTTATACAAAACAATTGATGAAGTTAGAAACACAGAATTAAAAGACAAAGATAGCTTCTTAGAATTCGAAAAAGTCTTTTCTCAAGATCTTCCTTATTTTTATGTAGAAGGAATGTTCATGACTCCTGATTACATGGAATTTAAAAATAATTACACAAACGTATATCAAATATTATTAAATACAGCGTTCTATAGTGAACAATCTGCATACTATGCATTTAAAGATCCAGACAATGAAAATAGATTAATTTTCATAACCGACTCTCGATTAACAGTGTTAAAACGGAAAAACGTATTTTATCATTGTCCTGGCACTCATTATGATATAAAAGAAGATGACAATATCTTTGATATTGATCACTCATATATCAAGGGATATAGATTAAATGGCTTTAATACGAGATTCATTGAGATTAAAGGACTTAATGATTATGGCGACGTTGAAACAGCGGGTTATGCATTTATTGAATATGACGCCAGCAAAGTTGAAGATAGCTATAAGAATATTCTTAAAAACGAAATCTTAATTTTAACTGCGACAAGTTTAGCGGTTATTTTGCTTTACGCTATCCTTTCATATTTGATGTTTGTTAAAAACATTAATAAGTTAAATAAAGTCGCAGTCGATATTTCATCTCAATTAGAGCAAAACAAACCATTTGAATCAATTCATCCAAACATTACTTCTCACGATGAAATGAAGACATTAGGTGATTCGTTCTTAGCGATGGAAAATAAACTAGTCAACTATGTTGAAATTATTAGAAATGATGCGCAAGAAAAAGAAAAAATCAACGCGGAATTATCGATTGCTAGTAAGATTCAATTAGAGTCTCTTCCAGCTTCCTCATATTCTGATTCTAATTGCAAGATTAATGCCTTTATTAAGACCGCTAAAGAGGTTGGTGGAGATTTCTATGATTATTTCTACTTAGATGATAATCGAGTGGTGGTTGCAATATGTGATGTTTCTGGAAAAGGAGTTCCAGCCGCCTTATTTATGATGAAAGGCAAAGAACTCATTAAATCGAATATTAGAAGTGGTTCTTCACTCGAAGAAGCTCTTTATCAAGCAAATAACGCATTATGTAAAGACAATGATGAAAACTTATTCATCACCGCCTTTGTTTCAATTGTTGATCTAAAGAAACATGAAATGATTTATGTTAATGCAGGACACGAGAAGCCATATATTTTATCTAAAGATAAAGTAAATAAACTTGATGGTACATCCAACTTTGTTTTGGGTGGTGTTAATGACTTTGAATATAAAACTGAGAAGATTTCCTTAGATAGTGGAGATCGACTCTTCTTATTTACTGATGGGTTAAACGAGGCTATCAATAGCCAAGAAGAAGAATTCTCTTACGAAAGAGTGGAACAAACTCTTAAAGACAATCTAAATTCTTCGAATGAAGAAATCATTTCAAATATGATTAAGGCTCAGGAAGCATTTGTTAATAGCGAAGAAGTCTTTGATGATGTTACAATGGTGGTCTTCCAAATGAACGACAATAAGTTACATCTTTCCTATGGAAAAGAAGATTTATCAATTATCGAAGAAATCGTTAATAAATTCGAAAGCACATTCCCTTATTTAGGTAATAAAGAGAAGTCAGAAGTTGGAATCATCATCGATGAAATAGTGAATAATATCATTTCTTATTCTGAGAACGATAAATTGGAATTCTCTATTGACTTTGAAATGAAAAATAATGAACTCACAATTGTCTTTATTGATAATGGTAAAAAATTCAATCCACTTAATAAAAAAGATAAATATCTCAGTGGAAATTTAGACGATATCGAAATTGGTGGCCTTGGTATTTCACTAGTAAAATCTTTATCTAAATTCCAAAAATACGAATATAAAGATAAAAAGAATATATTAATGGTTGTTAAATAAAATTTAAGCCCATATTAATGCGGAATTAGTGAGTGGAAAGCACAAATATTCTAACGCGATGAGTGAAACCAACTTTGACTTAGGGCACTTAATTAGAAACAACAAAAATGAAACCTTCCACACTAATACAATGTCCTCAGCAACCTCCTTATTCGAACAAGGTGATTCGTTCGATATGAAATCATTTAAATCGCAGTTCTATAACGCGAATGGTAAACTTGATAACTGGCTAACTCTTGTATATTGTATTTTTACATAATGTAAACAAAAAATGTTACTTTAGGTATTAAAAAGTATAATTTTGAATTGTTCTGTATTGCATGGTCAACTTTTATACGTTAGTATATAAAAAATAACTACATTGTCCATTGTTTAATTTACATTAAAAGCTATGGTCTTTGTAAATCATTAAATATCTTGCAATTGAGGGATTATTTTTAGGTATTGATGTATGAAGAAATCTATTTTTAAAAGTATCGCGCTAGGAATTGGTGGATTATTAAGTCTATCCTTTTTGCTTGGCACAGGTTTAAGCAACCAATTTATCAATAAAAAAGACAATAACAATGCTTTATTAGGAACTAGCGTAAATAATCAATTCATTCATAAAAATTACCTTAACACAGAAGGAACAAAATTGCCTTCTTCAGGAGGTACATTAGCATCAGGTACATATTATCTTGATTCTGATATGACCTTATCAAATTACATAACGGTCGCTACTGGTAAAAATATTATCATCAACCTTAATGGTTTTACCTTAAGTGCCAAACTTAATTCTGATCATCAGCCTATTGCATATGTTAAAGGTGGAACATTGACAATTAATGGCAAAGATGATGTATCCGGAAATATGGGTACATTATGTAATGGTACAGGTTACTATGACGGCAGTTACACTAGAGGTGGTGCGATTGCTGTTTATGCTGATGGAGCAAATAAAGGCAATGTAACAGTCAATGACTGTAACATCACAAATAACGAATGTAATTTCGCAGGTGTAATATTCATATCAAAAGAATGTACTGCTACTTTAAATAATTGTAATGTCTCTAATAGTATAACAAATAATATTTGGGGATACCGTGGCGTTATTTATGCTGAGGATGTTAATGCGACGATAAATATAAACGGCGGTGAGATTTATAATAATAGTGCCGGAGTACTTTTATGGGATGATGGGAATAAAAACGCATCATCATATGGCAATCTGAATGGAGTTTACATCCATGACAACCAGAACTATGGCGTTTCTTTTGGATGTAACGATAATGGCAATCCTGCTTTAACTATAGCTGGTGATACTATTATAATAAACAATTCTACATCAGTAACTTCGGGAGCACGTCCAAATTTACGTATAACTGGTAATAATCAAGCCAAAATTGCTTTCCCATCCGGACTAGGTGATAATGCATCTATTGGTATCAACATGACCGGGACCGAAGGTGTTTTTACTAGTGGATGGTCTACATATATGGGAGAGGCTGATCCTTGTGATTATTTCTTCTCTGATAAAACCGATGTAATGATTGGCAAAAACCCTAGTGGTGAAGTATTAACCGGTGTTCCTAGAACAGTTACTTATATTACTGAGCATGGTACTGCTCCTGATTCAGATACGGTTGCAGATGGTTCCATTATTTATAATGAACCAACTTCTCCAAGCGAAGAAGGCTATGCATTTAAAGGCTGGTACAAAGATTCAAGCTTTGAAAATGCCTGGGATTTTGAAACTGACACTGTAACAGCGGACACAACTTTATACGCCAAATTGGAGGGTATCGATCCAGCTGTTGCTAATGTTATTCAATTGATCAATGATATTGGCGATCTTACTTATGCAGGTGGTGCTAACGATTCCTTAGATGACATAATCGCCGCAAAAACTGCATTTGATGCATTAACTCCAGCACAAAAAGAAAATGTAGTTAATAAAGATGTTTTGGATCACGACATATTAACATATAGACATGTTGATAATGTTGGAGATTTAATTAGAGAAATTCCTGAACCTAGTGATTCTCAAGAATATTACGATGCTATTGATGCTGCTTTAGCAGCTTATGATGCTTTAACCGAAGAAGAAAAAGCTATTTTAAATGCTAATCTTGATTTCCAATACAAAAAGATACTTGATGATAATGTTGCCGCTAAAGAAGTTATTGAACTCATTGAAGATATTGGCGATATAACTTATAACGGTGGTCAAAACGATTCTAAAGATGACATCATAACTGCTGAAGACGCATATAACAATCTAACTGAAGATCAAAAAATTATCGTCGATAATGCTAATAAAGATGTTTTAGATGATTCTAAAGAATCATATGATAAAGTCGATGAAACAGTTAAATTAATTGAATCAATTGGAAATGTTTCTCATGGTGGAGAAAGTGATTCAAAAGAAGCAATCGACGCTGCTAAAGCCGCTTATGACTCTTTGACACCTGAAGAAATAGCTCTTGTCGCTTCATATAATAACTCTGAAAAAGTATTAGAAGATGATGAAGCTGTTTATGGTGCGATGGAAGCAATTGATTCGATTGGAGACGTTACTTATACCACTGAATGCGAAGAAGCTATCGAACACGCTCAAGAGGTTTATAATTCGTTAACTGAAGACCAAAAAGGGCAACTCGGAAACGGATATAAAAATGTTCTTACTAATGCAGGTAATAAATACGAAACAGTAAAAAAACAAGGTGATATCTTATTCCTCATCCTTATTATTGTTACTTCCTTAACTTTAGTTGGTGGAATCGTATTCTTATGCTTCTTAATAAAAAAGAAAAGAAAAAATGATGATGATCAAGATGGAGATAATTCCAAAGGAAAATCAGTAAAAGTTTATTCCTTAGGTGGACTAGTGACTTCTCTTATCTTAGTTAGTCATTATTTAGGCGCAAAATATATTATCCTTTACGTTTTAGCCTCTTTAGCGATTGCTGTTTGGATAGCTTGTTTAATCATAGCCTTAACTATTAAAAGAAAGAAGGAAGAAGAAATTAAACCTCAACAAGTTAAAGAAACTAAGATGCAAGAAAATAATGAAGATGAAGAAGAAGTGGAAACTATCACTGATGAAAAAGGAAATATCTTCCAAATTAGATTTATCAAATCTTTCACTGCTAAACTTATTCAATCTCCTAACGAAAGCAAAAAATATTACGAAGAACTCAAAAATGAGGTTCTCTCCTATAAGGGAACACATTCTAGAATTTCGTGGCATTTCGATAGTGTAAACGCTGGAAGGAATTATGTTCTTAAATTTGCTATTAGAGGAAAGACATTGTGTGTCTATCTCCCTCTTGATAGTGAGAAATTGGAAGATAAATATAAAGTTGAAAAAGCAGAATCTAAACGCTACGAAGATGTTCCATGTTTATATCGAATTAAAAATGATCGAAGATGTGGTTATGCGAAAGATTTAATTGCTATGGTGGCCTCTAATCTAGGCTTAGAAAAAGGTGAAGAGCAACATGAAATATATTCTAATCTTCCATATGAACCTAATAAACCACTTGTCGCTAGAGGTTTAATCAAAGAACTTAAAGTTAAAGTAAATAAACCTGCTGAGGGTCCTGTTGTCTTAGAAAGCAAAGTCAACTCTGAAGGCGATGAAGTAGTATTAACTAAAGATAGCAGTGGTAACTTATTTGAAATCAGATACATTAAATCGTTCACTGCTAAGTTATCTCAAAGCGAGGCCGAAGTTAAAGATTATTACACAATCTTAAAGAATTATGTTCTCTCTTATAAAGGAGTCCATTCTCGAATTAGCTGGCACTATGATGCAATTAATGTTAGCAGAGACTACATATTAAAATTTGCGATTAGAGGCAAAACGTTGTGTGTCTATTACGCCTTAGATGCTTCTAAATTAGACAAGAAATATAAAGTTGAAGAGGCTAAAGGAAATAGATATATCGAAGTTCCGTGCTTATATCGAATTAAAAACGATCGTAGATGTCAGTACGCTAAAGAACTCGTTGATCTATTAATGAAAGAACATGGATTAAATCAAGGTGATGTCCCTAATGAAGATTACCGAATCAAAAAGGAATCCACAAAAGCGTTACTTGATAAAGGTTTAATTAAGGAAGTTAAATCTAAAATCCATGATAAAAAAGTGATCGAACATTATGAATCGATTACAGTAAGTAAGGCTGATGAAGTGATGTCTGATGAAAAAGCCGAATCTTATATTGAAGAAGTTAAAGCAAACAAACATAAAGAAGGTAGTAAAGCAATCATCAATATTGATACTTTATCAGAGCATTATAATAATGGTGATGAAGTTACTCTTGATTCGTTAATTGAAAAAGGATTGGTGCCTTCAAAAGTCGGCCACATTAAAGTTCTTGCTAGAGGAGAGTTAGACAAGAAATTGCATGTTGCCGCCAATGAGTATTCATTACAAGCCATTAAGATGATTGTCTTAGTGGGCGGTACTGTTAAAAAGATCAAATAAGAATTATAGATAAATTAATTGAAAGGAGAATATGATCATGTTCGGTTTAAAAAGCAAAAAATTATCTATTTTAGAAAAGGTATTTGGATGTGTTTTCCTAGTGTTAACGCTCGCCTATTTTGTTTTACTTGCCTTTGGCAAATGGATGTTCGCTACCAATAGTGTTTTCTATCGTAGTTTGAATATTTTCTCTGGAGCGAGTGACCCAAATGTCTTTATTAGAATCCTCAGCTATTCATTCTTTATCTTTGGAAGTAGCTATATCGTAAGATTACTACTTACCTTATGCTTACCATTATTAAAGAAAACGAGAGGATTATTAACCATTTTGATTTCGGTGATTAAATACGCGGCTGTCTTATTATGGTTATTCTTTGTCTTATCTAGCTTTGGAGTTGATACCACTGTCATTTTAGCGGGTATTGGCATTCTCTCATTAATTGTTGGACTTGCTATTCAACCATTGCTCGCCGATATCATCGCTGGTTTATTTATTGTCTTTGAGGACGTTTTCCATGTTGGTGATGTCATCGTTGCAGATGGCTTTAGAGGACAAGTTAAAGAAATCGGCATGAGACATACTCAACTTGTTGATGCTGGAGGCAATGTTAAAGTCATCAACAACTCCGATATCCGTTCAATGGTCAACTTAACTGATCAACTTTCTGTTGTTGCAGTGGATATGTCTATTGAATATGGCGAATCTCTCGAAAGAGTTGAAGCTATCATTGCTCAAAACATTGATAAGATTAAAGAAGCTATCCCAGCTATCGTTGAAGGTCCTTGGTATAAAGGTGTTTCTGCTTTAGCAGATTCATCAGTCAATTTAAAATTCTTTGCCAAGTGTGAGGAAGATGACAGATTCCAAGTTGAAAGAGATTTAAATAGACAATTCAAATTATTATTTGATAAGAACAATATCAATA
>DFJP01000084.1 GCA_002373085.1 Caryophanales bacterium UBA3668
GTTCCACCAGTAAAATCCACTGGTATTAAGGATGGCAAAAGAACATTTGAATGGCCAGTAGTTATCCGTGCAATTAACTCCGTTGATGCCGTTACAGCGACCATTGAAGAAATTCCTTATGCACTTTTAAATAAAATAAGAGATAGAATTTTAAATGAAGTTAAAGGCGTAAATCGTGTATTATATGATTTAAGTAATAAACCATGCGCCACAATTGAATGGGAATAATTAAAATTATTTAATTTTTCATTCATCAGCATTGAGGAGGAAATTACCATGAAAGAAAATCGTGAGATAGTTTTATCAGAACAAGAAATCCAAGATATTTGTAATGATTTTGGTAAAAGATTAACAGAAGAACTTAAAAACGAAGAAAAAACTCCGCTCTTTTTAGGCGTCATGAAAGGCGCTTTAAACTTCATGTTCGATTTAATCAAACGTATTGATAGACCTATTTATACAGATTTCATTCAAATCTCTTCTTATGCTGGTGTGCAATCAACAGGAAAGATTAATCTTAAAAAAGATTTTGATATGGACATTAAAGATCGCACAGTCGTGGTCGTGGAAGACGTTGTGGATACAGGTATTTCTATGAAATATCTTATTGATCACTTAAACGAAAACTATCAACCAAAAAGAATTATTATCTGTGCTTTATTTGATAAAGAATATGCCAGATGTGAAGATATTAAAATTGACTACTGCGGTAAAGTTCTTAAAGAAAACTCTTTCCTCGTTGGTTATGGCTTAGACTATAACGAATTAGAAAGAAATGTTCCTTACGTTTACATCGCTAAACCTGAGGACATTGATAGATGGAATGAGGAGATTCAAAAATAATGAAATCATTAGAAGAACGTATTTTAAAAGATGGTGTCATCATTAATAACGATATATTAAAAGTAGATTCATTCTTAAATCACCAAATCGATGTGGCTTTAGCCAGAGATTTAGCTAAAGAAATCACCGAACATTTTAATGGTGATGGTATTAACAAAATCTTAACCATTGAAACTAGTGGTATTGCTTTTGCTTACGCTGTTGCACAAGAAATGGGTGATTTACCATTAGTGTTCGCTAAAAAGAGTAAATCCGCGACTGTTGGTAATGATGTTTATACCGCCCAAGTTAAATCATTTACCCGTAACACAGTTTCACCAATTACTGTATCCAATAAATACATTAAACCAAGCGACACGGTACTTATTGTTGATGACTTTTTAGCGGAAGGAAACGCCGCTTTTGGGTTATTAGATATTTGCCGTCAAGCAGGTGCGAAAGTTGTTGGTGTCGCTGTCGCTATTGAAAAAGGCTTCCAAGGCGGAAGAAAAAGATTAGAAGCCGAAGGTCTTAAAGTCTATAGTGGCGCTAATGTGAAAGAATTCAAGGATAACAAACCAGTTTTCTAATATGAAATATTTGAAGGTATTACTTTTTGGCATTTTTGCGGGCTTAGCCATTGGTCTAGGTTCATTTGCCTTTACCATTACTAAATATCTTCTTCCAGGAACTCCCGGTGCGATATTTGCCTCCGCTTTATTCTCAATTGGTTTAATCTTAGTCTGCGTATTAGGCTTACAACTCTATACCGGTAAAATTGGTGTGGTGTTTGATGACCGTGAAAAACTTGTGGAAAACGCGATTAATTTACCAATCATGCTCGTTGGTAACGCGATAGGCGCTTTTGCGTTAGGTATTCTTTGCCATTTCATCTTTATGAATGTTGAAGGAGTGAATAACACAATTATTGCGATAAGTAACGCTAAAACAGGATCAAATATGGTCTTCTTAGAAGGTATCTTCTGTGGCGCTCTTGTATATATTGCAGTTTATCTATACAAGAACTTACAAAACTGGGGCATGAAGATTACCGGTATCATTGTTGCCGTTACATTATTCGTTTACTGTGGCTTCCAACACTGTATCGCTAATATGTTCTATTTCGGTATGGCATTTAACTGGAATATCAATATGCTGTGGAATTTATTAATTGTAATTCTCACTAATAGTGTTGGTGCTCTTCTAGTTAGATGTATTGTTCATCTAACGGCGATTATAGCCACAAAAAAAGAAAACTAATTAATTATATTTAAAGAATAAAAAAGCCTATCATTCGATAGGCAATTTTTAAATATTTTGTGATTAATTGGTTTCGTATTCTAAGATACCTAATTTGATAACACCATTTGTTATTTCAGTCTCATCAATCTCAACTGCGAGCACGCCATTTGAGTGGAGATAAGCATCTAGATAACCCCATAATTTTGTTAATGTGAATCCAGAACTTGTAAGTACTTCGATATAAGCGTCACGTGCAGTTTCAGCGGCAGCTTGTGTTGGAAGTGTAACGGTTACAAAGGCTTCACCGAAATAGAAATCATATGCGAATGTAGCGCCTTCCGCTTCAAGTGCAGGAAGAATACCATCTGCAATTGGAAGATCCGCGATAATCTTATCCATTGGGAATGTTGTATCACCTTGTGGTACATCACCACCAAGTTTCTTGATGGTTAATGAAACGCCTAA